>NZ_JABMCZ010000001.1:1820348-2123739 GCF_013186535.1 Nocardia terpenica | reverse complement strand
CGACAGGCAATGCCGCCAGATACACCGTCGCCGCGTCCACCCCGCTCGCGGCCGCGCACGCCCGGAAGGCGTGCCGGTAGTCGCGATGGGTGTGCGGCACCAGCTTGGGACGGCCGGTGGTGCCGCCCGACAGCAGGATCACCGCGTCCTCGTCGACGTCCGGGTCGTGCCGGTCCAGGTCGGCGCGCACCCGGTCCGCCTCCTCGACCCGGTGCTCGCACGCGCGGCGCAGATCGATATCGGCGGCGCCCACGTCCTCCCCCGCCACGAACACCGGCCGCCCGGCGGCCAGCCGATGCGCATCGCCGCGATGATCGTGCCCCTGATGGGTGTCGACGGTGAAAACGGCCGCCACACCGGCGGTCTCGGCGATCCGCGTCAGATCGTGCAGCCGATGCCCCATGAGCGCCGGAATCGCCGCCGCCCCGGCCCGCTGCACCGCCAGCATCCCCACCACCAGCTCCCACCCGTTGGGCAGCTGCATCAGCACCCGATCCCCCCGCCCGATCCCCACCTCCCGCAACACCACCGCCAGCGCATCGGCCCGCCGCGCCAGCGCCGCGTAACTCACCGCACCGGCGTCGTCCCACAGCGCGACCCGATCCCCGCCGCGCCGCGCCCACTCCCACATCGCCCCACCCAGCGACCCGCTGCTCAATCCCACCACAGCAGTCCCTTCACTTCCGTCGACCCTCCGATGTGCTCCCGGCTGCCCTCTGCTTCGCTCCCGACACGCGCCCTCTGCTTCGTTCCGGCGCGCACCCTCTGCTTTGTTCCAGCACGCACCCTCCGATTTGTTCCAGCACGCGCCCTCCGATTTGTTCCAGCACGCGCCCTCCGATTTGTTCCCGGCATGCTTTTGGCCGGGACCTACCACGTCACCGGAAGCCGACGAACCCCGAAAGCCGAAGTGGTGCCCTTGAATTCCAATTCCGTCGCCGGAACCGCCAGCCGCATGCCCGGCAGCTCGGTGACCAGGGTGCGCAGGGCCAGTTCCAGTTCCAGGCGGGCCAGGCCCTGGCCGAGGCACTGGTGCGGGCCGAAGCCGAAGGCCAGGTGCCTGCGGCTGCCACGGGTGAGATCCAGCTCGTCGGGGTCGGCATACACGTCGGGGTCGCGGTTGGCGATCGTGCACAGGGCCACGATCCCGTCCCCGGCGCGAATGGTGACCCCGCCGATCTCGATATCGGCGGTGGCCACCCGCGACACGGTGTCCACGATGGTGAAATACCGCAGCATCTCGTCCACCGCGCTCGCCATCCGGACGGGGTCGCCGTCGAGATGCTCGCGCAGCTCCGGGCGCTGCATCAGGGCCAGCGCGCTCAGCGCGATCTGATTCGCGGTGGTCTCGTGCCCCGCGATCAGCAGCAGGAACGCATGCGACACCAGGGCTTCGCGCCGGTAGTCGCCGCGTTCGCGGGTCGCGCGCACATAGTTGCCGATGATGTCGTCACCGGGATCGGCCTCCTGCGCGGCGACCAGCCCGGTGAGGTACTCGTGGATCTCGCCGAACGCGGCCCGGCCCTGTTCGGGCGTGACGGTGTTGTCGATCAGTGCGGGCGTGCGGGATTCGAAGAAGTCGTGGTCGGCATACGGCACGCCGAGCAGTTCACAGATGACCCGCGACGGCACCCGCAGCGCGAACTCCGCCACCAGATCCACCGGCCGCGGCCCGGCCCGCAGCTGCCCCACGGCCTCGGCGATGATCTTCTCCACCACCGGCGCGTAGTCGCGGATGCGCCGCTCCTCGAACTCCCGCTTCAGATCGCCGCGCGCCCGGGTGTGCGCGGGCGGATCCATCGACACCAGAAACGGATTCGGCCCGGAGATCAGCACCGGCGCGTCCGCGGACTGCTCGAACGACGGGAAGTTCGGGTGCGCGCGATCGGCGGTGGTCCGCGAATCCGCCAGCACCCGGCGGACTTCCGCGTGCCGGGTCACCACCCACACCGTCTTCCCGTTCGGGGTGCGGGCGGGCACGATCGGCCCGGCCTGCTGCATGGACCGGCAGACGGCGGGCAGGTCGTACGCGCCGTCGCGCACCACCGGCAGCCGCCAGGCGTGCTCTTCGGTCAGCACATCGCCTCCTCGATGTCGCGGCCACGCTGGGCGGGCAGCAGGCCCAATTGGTAGAGCCGGTCGACCATGCCCAGCGGGGCGGGGTTCACCCCGGCGATATTGCGGCAGGTCGCCGCCAGCAGCCGCGGATTGTTCGCCGTGCCGCGCAGCAGCCGCCGCCCGAGCCGGCGCCCCACCGGCGAGACCGCGGTGAGCATGCGCGAAGCATTGTGGCTCACGGTGGCCACGTGCCGCAGCTGCGGCAGCCGGACCCGCTCGTAGTCGGTCAGCGCCCGATCGAGGGCGGCCGGGTCCGCCGCGCCCACCGCGGTGATCCGGTCGGCCAGCTCGGCCGCGTCGGCGATGGCGGAGTTCATGCCCTGCGCGGCCATCGGATGCACCGCGTGCGCGGACTCGCCCACCAGCGCCAGGCCGGGCAGCGCCAGCCGGTCCACCAGATACCGTGGCACGGAGAACAATTGGCGCTGGGTGCGCGGATCGAGCAGCAGCTCGGCGAGCGGGGCCAGGGCCGCGATCCCGGCGGTCGCCTCGACCGCCCAGCGCCGCATGGCCGCGTCGTCGCGGCCGCGCAGCTCCTGCGGACCGGCCTGGATGTAGAGCCGGGTGCGCGCGTGCGGCAGCGGATACACCAGGCGCAGACCGCGATCGGTGACGTAGGCGGTCAATTCCTCGTCCCGGGCGCCGGGCACGTCGAACGACACCAGCCGGTGCGGATACTGGGTGCGGGCGACGGCGATCCCCGCCGCCGCGCGCAGTCCGGAGGCCGCGCCGTCGGCGGCCACCACCAGCGGCGCGCGCACGCTGCCGAGCCGCTCGTCGGCCACCTCGACTCCGCACACCCGTCCGGTGTCGTCGTGCAGCGGCCCGCGCACCGGCACGCCGCGATGCACCCGCACGCCCGGCGGCAGGCTGTCGGCCAGGGCGGCGAGAATCGTCGGGTAGTCGGCGGACAGGATCCGTCGGCGGCCGCCGAGCAGCCCCGGATAGTCCAGTTCCAGCAGTGCCCGCCCGTCGCTCGCGCGGGCGCACAGCCGGTCGATCTCCACGCCGCCCGCCGCCAGCAGCCGTCGAGTCACTCCCCACCGATCCAGCGCGGTGAGCGAACCCGGTTGCAGCAGTTCACCCTTCGCGATCGACGGCGGCTGTCGCTGTTTGTCCAGGACGATCACCGCCAGCCCGGCCGCCGCGAGCGCGCAGGCCGCGGCCAGGCCGCCCGCTCCCGCGCCGCACACCACGGCGTCGGCGTCGGTTCCACTAGCCATCGTCGTCCTTCCTGCCGAGGCCGCGGCGATAGGCGGCCAGCGCGCGCAGGGCCAGGCCCGCGGTGATCGCGCCGTTGGGGTAGTGCACGCAGTGCCGGATGTAGGCGCTGACCGGCGCCTCGGGCCAGTGCCCGTCGGGTTGCTGCCGGGCCAGCAGCCAGTCCGCGGCGCGGTCGATTTCGGCTGTGCCGGGGGCGATTCCGGCCTCGAGCAGGGCGCGCAGCGCCCACGCGGTCTCCTCCACCGAGCCCGCCCGGCCGTCGCCGGGACCCCACGATCCGTCCGAGTGCTGGGTCGCCAGCAGCCAGCGCACGCCGCCGCGCACGGTGGGGTCGGTGGCCGGGTCGGTGATCCGCGCCAGCGCGCCGATCACCTGCGCGGTCCCGGCGGTGTGGCCGCGGTACCACAGCGATTCGAACGAGCCGTCGGGCCGCTGCACCCCGGCCAGCCAGCGCGCCGCGCGCCGAATCCCGTTGTCCTCGGGTGGGATTCCGGCGTCCAGCAGCGCGTCGACGGCCTGCGCGGTCAGGTACGGGCACGGGCCGTCGTTGGCGAGGGCGGTGTCGCGCACCCACAGGCTCCACGAGCCGCGGGTGTCCTGCCGCCCGGCCAGCCAGCGCGCGCCCCGCGCCACGTGCGGATCGCGGTCCGCGCCCGGCATTTTCGCCAGCGCCGACAGCAGTTCCGCCGATTCCAGGGTGACCGGCCAGCCGTCGGGCCCGGAGTAGCTCCAGCCGCCGGGCGGGCAGTCCAGCATGGTGAACGGCCGGGTCAGCTGCGCGGCGCGCACGCCGTCGGCGGTCACCGCCAGCCGCGGATCGGCCCCGTAGCCCGCATCGCACAGGCCGGTGGCCGCGAAACCGGTGTAGGTGAGCCGGATTTCGACGATCGTCCAGGAGCCGTCGGCGAAGACGCTGCGGCGCAGGAAGTCCGCGATGGCCTCGGTGAGATCCGGTGCGGCGCCGGAGCGTACGAGCCCCAACCCGGTCATCCCGGCCGCCCAGGCGTCGGCGCCGAACGCGCCGGTGCCGCCCTCGTCGCGATGGATGCCGTACAGCACCCGCAGCGCGGCGGGGGTGGCGGCGTGGTCGATCAGGCGGCGCAGCAGCCCGCCGGGTTCGGCGCGCGCCTGGGCGAGCGCGGTGGCGGCCAGCACCCCGGACCGGAACGACATCCGGGTGCGCCGCAGCCGCGGCAGCGCGAACACCCACAGCGGCACCCGAACCGGCGCGGGCGGCGCCCACCCGGCCATGGCGTGAAAACGGTGGCACACCGCCGACAGCGCGGGGTCGGCGATGCCGGACAGCCCGCCGAGCCGGTCCAGCGCGGCCCGCCCGGCCCGCACGCGGTCGCCGCTGCCGTCGGCGTCCACCAGGTGCAGCACGGCGGCCGCGATGGCGGTGGTGACCGCCTCGGTGGGCTGGCCGGGCACCGAACCCCAGCCGCCGTCGCCGTTCTGTGTCCGGCTCAGGTGCGCGACCCCGCCCGTCACATACGCGCGGGAGCCGACCGGATCGTGCAGGTGCAGAACGAGAGTCGCGCCCGCGGTGGCCAGCGTCGCGCCGACCCCGGAGTCGTAGTCGAACAGCCCGTCGGCGGCGCGGTGGCGCAGCACGGCCTCCGCACCGGTCTCGAGCGCGGTATCGATCGTGCGGGTGGTCATGCCGACCTCACAGGGATATCGCCGAATTCGTGCCGGCGCCGCAGCAGCGCCTGCGTGGACAGGGAGATCGCCAGCGCCGCAACCAGAATCACGACCGCGACCGGCGCCCCGAGGCCGCCGGAGGCGACCGCGGCGGCCAGCACCAGCCGCTCGGCGATCAGGATCTCGTGGGTGCGCAGCGCCCGCCGCGGATCGGCCGGGTCGCCGCCGAGCAGCACCCGGTACCCGGCCAGGCCCAGGCAGACGGCCGCGAGCACCAGCCCGCCGCCCACCGCACCCAGCCCGCCGATGACCGCCAGCGCCACGGCCGCCGCCATGGCGGCGGCGAAAAGCGCTGCCGCACACCAGCTCGCGGCCCGCGCGCCGATCACCACCGGCAGCGTGCGGTACCCGCCCGCCCGATCCCCGGCGGTATCGCGCACGGTGCCGACCAGATTCGACGCGGTGTCCTGCACCAGGAACACGCACGCCCACGCCCAGGCGAGCGCGACCGGATGGCCGTCCACCACGGTCGCCGCGAACAGCAGCACCAGGCCGGTCAGCAGCCCGCGCGCCAGATTGCCGAAGATGCCGCGCGGCTTGAGCACCTTGCTGTAGACCACCACGCCGACCGCGCCCAGCACCGCCACCGCGACCGCCCACGCCTGGACCAGCGCCGTCACCGCCAGCGCGACCGCCACGCAGCCCGCGCCCACCGCCACCGCGGTCCCCGGGCGCAGCCGCCCCGACGGGATCGGCCGGTGCGGTTTGCTGCCCGCGTCCAACTCGCGGTCGAGGTAGTCACCCAGGTACAGGCCCGCGGCCCACACCAGCGTCGGCGCCAGCCACGCCGTCATCCATTGCGCGGGTGCGGGATGCCCGCCCAGGGCCGCGCCCGCCAGGCCCGCCAGGCCGGGATAGGCCAGGGTGTAGGGGCGGCAGGTCTCCACGTGCGCCCACCAGTGCCGCCGGGTGCGCGCGCTCACCACGTGCGCCCGATCATGCTGTCCGCCAAGGCGATCAGCCGCTCCCCGCGCACACCGAACGGCGCGAGATCCGCACGCGCCGCGGCCACCTCGGCCGCCACCCGCGCCGACGCCTCGGCCAGCGCGCCGGTCTCGGTGAGCACCTGCCGCAGCAGCCGGTGCGCCTCGTCGGCGGGCAGCCGCCCACTCAGCGACTGCTCGATGCGCCAGCACTGCGTCGTGTCGGCCAGTTCGATGCCGACCAGCACCGGGAACGTCGGCCGCTGATTGACGATGTCGGTGACCGAGCTCTTGCCCGCCCGGCTGGTGTCGGCCAGATACGGCAGCAGATCGTCGCGCATCTGGAAGGCGCAGCCGAGATGGTCGGCGAACGAGCGCAGCGCGCGGACCTCCTCGCCGCTGCCGCCGCCGAGCACCGCGCCCGCCGCGCACGCCGCGATGAACAGCGCACCGGTCTTCAGCCCGGCCATGGTGCGGTAGCGGGCCATCCCGCAGTACAGGTCACCGGCCAGGCCCGCCTCCATCGCCTGCCCCCGGCACAGATCCAGTCCCGCGACCGCGACGATGCGCACCGCCTCCAGCACCGCGGCCGGGGGGAACCCGAGCTCCGCGGCCTCGGTCAGCGTGCGAAAGGTGTCCAGCAGCAACGCATCCCCGGCCACGATGGCCTCGTCGCGGCCGTAGCGGGCGTGCACGGTGGGGCGGCCGCGGCGCAGCAGATCGCCGTCGATGATGTCGTCGTGCACCAGGGTGGCCACGTGCAGGTACTCCAGCGCCACCGCGATCGGCACCAGGTCGGCGGGATCCGCGCCGACCGCCGCCGCCGACTCCACCAGCAGCACCGGGCGCACCAGCTTGCCCGGCGGCTGCACGGCGTAGCGGGTCACGGCATCGAGCCGGTCGCCGTCGCCCGCGGCGGTCCCGGCCAGATAGTGCCGCAGCGCCGGGGCCGGATCGAATTCCTCGGTGCGTGAGTCGATATAGCCGGGTTTCACGGCGCGACCGCCTGCCGGGCGGCGGCCCGGAATCCGGCGGCCACCTCCGCGAACGCGTCGTTGGTCGCCGGACTGCCGATCGTCACGCGCACCCCGCGCTCGGCCCACTCGCGCACCCGCAGGCCGTAGGCGGCGCAGTGCCTGGTGAATTCGCCCGCGTCGGGAGTGGGCACCCACAGAAAGTTGGCCTGGCTCACCGGAACCTGCCAGCCCTGCTCGATCAGCAGGTCCCGCAGGCGGGTTCGCTCCGCGCCGACCTGCGCGCACCGCTGCCGCATCTCCGCGACCCCGGCCAGGGCGGCCACCGCGGCGGCCTGCGCCGGAGCGCTGGGCGCGAAGAACATGCGCAGGACGGCCAGGCGCGCGGTCAGCGCGGGCTGGGCGACGAGGTAGCCGATCCGCAGCCCGGCCAGCCGGTAGGACTTCGAAAACGTGCGCAGCACACACACTCTCGGATCCTCGCGGACCAGGTCGAGCGCGTCGCGGTAGCCGGGGTCGAGCACGAAATCCCGGTACGCCTCGTCGATCAGCACCGTGACGTGGTCGGGCAGCCGGTCCAGGAACCGCCGCAGCCGCTGCTGATCCAGCAGCGCGCCGGTGGGATTGTTCGGATTGCACAGCATGACCACCGCGGTCCGGTCGGTGACCGCTGCGGCCATCGCGTCCAGATCGGTGTCCACCCCGTCCAGGGCGACCGGCACCGCGTCGGCGCGCACGTGCCCGATCATCGACGGATAGCCCTCGAACGACGGCCACTGGTGCACCACCTGCGCGCCCGGCTCGCAGCAGACCAGCAGCAGAAGCTGGCACAGCGCGGCCGATCCCGGCCCGAACACCAGATGATCGGCGGGCAGCCCGAGATGCTCGGCCAGCGCGGCGGTCGCGCCCGCGGCCGTCATGTCCGGATAGTCGTTGGCGATGGCCGCCGCCTCCGCCGCCCTCGCCACCAGCTGCCGATCCGGGCGAAATGCCACGGTGTTCATGGACAAGTCGGGGTCGTCGACCCATTCTCCGGAATTCACCATCACCGGACCCTCCGCTATCAACCGCCGGTTTCGCCGTGACGCCACCGGAAAAACTCACCAATTCATGATCGACAGAATTGCCGGACCGTCCGACCTCCACCCCGTACCGAATGTATGCCGGGATCATCCCACGGAAAACCGATCACGGGCAATATGACCGGTTTCGATGTTATCCAGAAATTATTGTCCGGAAGCATTGTTTATCCTAAATTTATCCGCTCGTTGGGCTGCGCGATTCGGATCCGCGACATACCATGGCAGCCGTCGGCTTCCCGTTGCGGCCAGGAGGGGTCATCGATGCCTGCGACCATTACCGTTCAGCCGATTTCCGGCGCTCTCGGCGCCGAGCTGCGAGGTATCGATCTCGCGACGCTGACCGACACCGAATTCGAGACGGTGCACGAGCTGCTGCTCGAATATCAGGTGCTGTTCTTCCCGGATCAGGGCGACCTGCCGCCGGCCGCGCATATCGCGTTCGGCCGCCGCTTCGGCGAGGTCGAGTTGCATCCCTATCTGCCGAAACTCGAGGGTTTTCCCGAAATAGTTCTGATCGAGTCGGACCGGGGCGGAAAGGTCGACTGCTGGCACACCGACATGACCTTTCACGAAAGCCCGCCGCTGGTGTCGATCCTGCAGTTGACGACCTGCCCGCCGCGCGGCGGCGACACCATGTGGACCAATCAGTATCTGGTCTACGAGCGGCTGTCCGCGCCGCTGCGGGATCTGGTCGACGGCCTGACCGCGGTGCATTCGGTGACGGCGGGCGACTACACGGCCTCGGCCGAACATCCGCTGGTGCGGGTGCATCCGGAGACCGGCCGCCGCTCGCTGTATGTGAACCGGCTGTTCACCTCGCACATCCCGCAGCTGAGCCGCCCCGAAAGCGACGCGCTGCTCCAGCATCTCGTCGAATTCTCCGAGGGCCCGCAGTTCACCTGCCGGTTCCGCTGGCAGCCGGGCGCGGTAGCCCTCTGGGACAACCGCGTCACCCAGCACTACGCGGTCAACGACTACGACGAGCCCCGCCGCGGCCGCCGCGTCACAGTCCTGGGCGACCACCCCGAGGGCAACCCACCCCGCTGGCCGAACTACACCCCCGCCGACGGCGAGCGGTACTGGCCCATGCGCGTCAACGCCAAGTCCGGCTACTGAAACAGCTTAGGCCGCACCGTCATTCCGGCATGCTACCGCCCGTCACTCCGGCAAGCGTCCACTCGCCATTCCGGCAGGCTGCCACCCGTCACTCCGGCAGGCTACCGCCCGTCACTCCGGCAAGCGTCCACTCGCCATTCCGGCAGGCTGCCACCCGTCACTCCGGCAGGCTGCCACCCGTCACTCCGGCAAGCGTCCACTCGTCATTCCGGCAGGCTGCCACCCGTCACTCCGGCAAGCGTCCACTCGTCATTCCGGCAGGCTGCCACCCGTCACTCCGGCAAGCGTCCACTCGTCATTCCGGCAGGCTGCCACCCGTCACTCCGGCAAGCGGCCACCCGTCAGTCCGGCGTGCTGCCACTCATGATTCCGGCATGCTTTTGGCCGGAATCCATGTGCCGCACTCGACCTACGCGGCGCGATGACGACTGGCCGGACGTCGATGCCGGAACCGCAGGATCGAATCCTCGTGCGCCACATCGATATCCGGCACCTCGTCCGCGAAACGCTCACGCCCGGTATCCATTCGGTCTCCGATAGGCCGATCATCGTCGCGGTGTCGGCGGTACACCAGATACAGCAGCGCCACCCCGAGCAGCACCGGAACATGCGAAATCAGCCGGGCCGCAGTCACATCCCCGCGCGTGATGTCGAGCAGCGAGACCCCGGTCAGCACGCCGACGAACACGCTCAGCATGGGCAGCTGCCCGGCCGCGGTGCGGGTGCGCAGCGCCGCCCACACCAGCCCGATGCCGATCGCCAGGTTCCAGGCCGCGCTCTCGTGGCTCATGTGGCCCATCATGAACGCGCCGTGCGCCGCATGCCCCATGCCGGTGTCGGCGCCGAACAGCTGGGCCAGCGCCAGGCTGGTCTGCGCGACGGCGACGACGGCCAGCGCGGCCCGCAGCCCGACGGGCTCGCGGGTCTGTTCGGGCACGGCCGCCATGATCCGCGCGGTCAGGTCCGGCACCGCGGGCGCAGGATGCAGAATCGTCGCCCGGCGCAGCTCTTCGGCGCGGCGGTACCAGTCCCGGCAGCCCGCGCAGCCCACCACATGCCGATCGACCACCGCGGCCCGGATCGGTTCCGGCTCGCCGTCGATACGCGCGGACAACGCTTCGCGGACCGTTTCGCACCTCATGTCCCTATGGTCGCGCAGACCCGCCGAAGAGTTCCCGCCACGGTATGCAAGCTTCCACGACAGCATGTAGTAGCCTGACGAACCGTGCCCGGTGACAAAGACGACGAGCTGACCGCGCTTGCCCTGGCCGCGGGTCGCGGCGATCGGCGGGCATTCGAACAATGGGTGCGCGCCATGCAGGCCGATGTCTGGCGGTTCCACGCCTATCGCGCGGGCCCCGGCGCGGCCGACGACCTCACCCAGGAGACGTTCGTCCGCGCCTACGGCAGCCTGCCCCGATTCGCGGGCCGCGCCTCGGCCCGCGCCTGGCTGCTGTCGATCGCGCGCCGCGTGGTGGTCGACTCCATCCGCTCCGCGGTCGCCCGCCCCCGCCTGCACGACACCGACGACTGGGAGTCCGCCGCCGAACAGCGCGCCGCCGTGCAGCGCACCGGCCGCACCTTCGAGGACCTCGTCGAGATCCGCATGCTGCTCGACGGCCTGGACCCCGAACGCCGCGAGGCCCTGATCCTCACCCAGGTCCTGGGCCTGTCCTACCAGGAGGCCGCCGAGGTCTGCGGCTGCCCCGTGGGCACCGTCCGCTCTCGCATCGCCCGCGCCCGCGAAGACCTCCTGGCCGCCACCCGCGAACGCGACGGCGGCGTGGGCTGACGGCCCTATATGCCTTGACGGGAATATAACCAAAGAGGCACACTGGCGGTTGTGACAGTAGCGTTCGACGTTCTCGTCGAGCCGAATCGCCGCCGCATTCTGGATTTGCTGCTGCAGCGGCCGCAGTCGGTGGGCGAGTTGGCCACTCGGCTCGGGTTGTCCCAGCCGGGTACCTCGAAACATCTGCGCGTGTTGCGGGAGGCCGGTTTCGTCCGGGTCCGGGTCGACGCGCAGCGCCGCTGGTACGAGCTGGATCCGGCGCCGCTGGCCGAGCTCGATGCCTGGCTGGCGCCCTATCGCCGGTTGTGGGCCGACAGTCTCGACACCCTCGAACGCCATCTCGACGCCCCGCCGGAGCCCGCGAATCCCGAACGAGGAGAAACGTCATGAGCCGCACCGGAACCCTGCGCCGCGACGGCGACCGCTGGGAGCTGCGCTTCGAACGCGAACTGGCCCACCCGGTGGAGACCGTGTGGCGGGCCGTCTTCGACTCCGACCGGCTGGCGCACTGGTATCCGGCGGCCGAAAGGGAGCTGGAGCCGGTCGTCGGCGGCAAGGTGCGCGAGGTCTACGGCGCGGGCGAGCAGGCGGTGACCATCCACGGCGTCGTGACCGCCCTGGAGCCGCCGCACGTCCTGGAGTACCGCATGGACTCCTCCGCGGTCGGGTTGGCCGGATTCGACGAAATCCGCACTCTCCGTTTCGAATTGCACCCGCTCCCGACCGGCTGCCGCCTCGTCTTCCTGCACACCTTCGGCGACCGCCCCGGCGCGGCGAGCTTCGCCACCGGCTGGCACCGCTGCCTGGACGCACTCGCCGATTCCCGCACCGACGCCCCCACCTCCGCCGACCCCGATTTCTCCTGGCCCCAGCAGCACGAGCGGTACGTCCGGCAGTTCGGCCTGGACGAGGGCACGGCCGAACAGACCGACACCGCCACAATCATCCGCTTCGAACGCCAGCTGATGATGCACCCCGTCGACGAGGTCTGGCAGGCCCTGACCGCCGGGCACACCCCCACCGCAGGCGCCGAACCCCCGGCGCCCTTCGCCCCGGCCGGTCTCCCCACCGGCCCGGCTCGCACCGTCGATCCCCCATCACTCCTCGAATTCCATACCGCCACAACGAATCCCCACACCATCCGCTGGCAACTCCGCCCCGGCCCCGGCGGTGCGCGCATCACCCTCACCGACACCGCACCGCAGCTGACCCCCGAGGAGACCGCCGAAGCTCTGGCTACATGGCACGATCACATCGAACAGATCGTCGCCGACCTCGGCCGACAGGACTGACCGATCCCCTTGCACCGCAAGGCAATACGGGCGTTCTACGGCAGCACCAGGCAGGCGGGCCCCAGGTTGATCCCGGTACCCACGTTCACCTCGGAGGTAACGATCGCCGCCCCCGGCGTCGGATACTCACCCGCCCAAATCGTGTGCACGCCCGCCCGATCGGGCGTCCACACGGTCTGAGCCTTCCCGGTATCGCCGGTCGGCGCCCCCGGCGGCCGCAACGTCTCCTGCGTACGAACCCCACCGACCTCATCGATGAACAACACCGAGGTCCCCGGCTTCGCGGTCGCGGTAATCGTGTACGAACACCCGGTCCCATACACCCCCGAACTCCCGAAACTCATCCCCGGCGCAACCTCGACCGCAGTCACATCCGCCACAGCATCGGGTGCAGCACAAGCGACCCCGACCACCACACCGAACGCCGCAACCCCCGCGCCCACCCTGGACATCATCCGCATTCGAGCCCCCTCAGACGAAGAATTTCCCCCCGGAAGGGGCTCCACCGAGAATCGCACACCACGGGTCACCGGGCAACGTGGTGGATAACGAAGAATATGGTGTGCGATCCCGGCCAAAAGCACGCCGGGACCAACAGGCCCAGCACACCAAGACCAACAGGCCCAGCACACCAGGACCGACAGGTCCGGCACGCCGGGATCAGCGGGTCCGGCGCGCCGGGATCGACAAAGCCCCGAGCGCGCTCAGTGAACCGATGCGTTCACCGAGAAGTGTTGGGGCGGGGGTGTGCCCGGCTGCCAGGCGGGCGGCAGTGACACCAGGTCGAGGCGGGTGTTGCCGGGGGCGGATGCGGTGAATGTCCACACCGACGTTCCCGGGGAGCCGGGCATGATGTTGGTCGGGCGAAATTGGGGGTCGCCCTCCTGGTGCATGACGCCCTGGTCGAAATCGGCCAGCTGCCAGCGGTATCCGGTGGAGGGGTTGTCGGGGAGGGCGATGGCCAGCTCCTGGCCGACGGTCAGCGTCACCGTCTGTCCGTCCGCGTCGGTACCCACGATCATCGGTTCCGAGATCGGCGTCGCGACGGCGGGTCCGGCCGCCGGATCGGCCCACGCCACCGCATTCGTGCCACCGGCGGCGAGCGCCACGCCGAACGCGACCATCAGCAAAGGTGTACGCACCACAGTCCTTCCGTATCCCTGGATCACCACGGCCGACGGCCGGGCGCTCACACCATACCGACGCCCGCGCCCATGCGCGCACCCTGGCTCGCGAATACGTTGGTACACAACGCCACTCAGTACTTACGCGCCACCCCGCCGTACGCCCCCGACATCTCCGGGCACTCCCCCACATCCGCCGGATCGTCCGGCCGCCACAGCGGCAGCGGCACCAGCCCCGGCGCGAGCAGCGTCCAATCGGCGAAGTAGGCGCCGATCTGTTCCCGCGACCGCAGGACGATCTCGGTCGAGGTGCGTCCGGACAGCTTCTGCGCCGCCAGCACCTCGGCGGGCTGCCCGTCGGCGGTCGCGTGGGTGATGGCCAGATAGCTGCCGGGCGCCACCGCCTCCCGCAGCCGCGCCACGCTCGCCGCCGGGTCGGCCCCCTCCGGCACGAAATGCAGCACACCCAGCAGCAGCACCGCCATCGGCCGCCGGAAATCCAGCAGCCCCGTCGCCGCCGCCTCGGCCAGAATCGCCTCGGGCTCGGCCACATCCGCCTGAATCACCGTCGCGCCCGGATTGTCCGCGAGGATGGCGCGGCTGTGCGCCACGGCGACCGGATCGATGTCGACATACACCACGCTCGCCCCCGGATTGCGGGCCTGCGCCACCTCGTGCACGTTGCCGACCGTCGGAATCCCCGACCCCAGATCGAGGAACTGATCGATCCCGGCGTCCACCAGCAGCCGCACACACCGCCGCAGCAGATCCCGATTGGCGCGCATGGTTTCGGCGACATTCGGTGTGAACGCCTCGATCTGGCGCGCCAGCGCCCGGTCGATCTCGAAATTGTGCATCCCGCCGACGAAGTAGTCGTACACCCGGGAGGCACTGGGCCGGTCCAGGTCGATGCCCTCCGGCGCCCAATCAGGTCTGGTCATTCCCGCTCTCTCCGCTACCGCGCCCCGCCGGAAGGCCAGGCACCGCAATCGTATTCGAGCATCTGCGAAATGGTTGCGGTTCACATGTTGCCGCCGACCCGGCTACGATCGATCTTCATGGCGTGGGATGGGTCCGATCTCGACGGCCCGCACGCGGAACTGGCCGAGCGGTGGGCGGCCGCGCTCGGCGGCGGCGCTCGCGATCACGTCGTGCCGTTGAGCGCGAGCGAGACACGGGAGTTGCTGACCCGTCTCGCCGCCGACCTCGTCACCGCCACCCACACCGGCGACCCCGCCCGCGCCGCCGAACTCGGCGCCGAACTGGCCCGCGCGCACTTCGTCGGCGACGAGGTCCTCGGCCGCAGCATCGCCGTCCTGGAGCGCTATTTCGCCGACACCGGCGCGCCCTGCCCCGCCGCCGTGCTCGGCGCGTTCGCCTCCGGCTACGTGCGCGCCTTCCGCGCCTGGCTGCTCGCCGAACAGGAGAGCGTGCGCGCCGCCGACATCGCCGCCCGCCGCGTGGTCGAGCAGCAGCTGCGCGGCAGCGAGGCCCGGTTGCGAGCGGTGTTCTCCCAGGCCGGAATCGGCACCGGCCTGTCGGATATGAGCGGCCGGATCATCGAGGTCAACACCGCGTTCGCGACCATGCTCGGCTACCGCCCCGAGGAGATGACCCGGTTCACCGTCACCGACCTGGCCCACCCCGACGACCCGCCCGGCATGTGGGAGCTCTACGCGGGCGTGCTGCGCGGCGAGCACGACAGCGTGCAGTTGGAGAAGGCGTACCGCCACCGCGACGGCCACACCGTGTGGACCAATATCAACGTCTCGCTGATCCGCGACGAACAGGGCCTGCCGCAGTACACGCTGGTCCTGGTGGAGGACATCTCCGAGCGCCGCGCCCTGCGCGAGCGGCTGACCTACCGCGCCCTCCACGACCCGCTCACCGGCCTGGCCAACCGATCCCGCTTCTTCGACGCCCTCACCACCGCCTTCGCCGATCCGACCGCCCGGGTCGGCCTGTGCTACGTGGATCTGGACCATTTCAAGACCGTCAACGACACCCTCGGTCACGCCGTCGGCGACGTGCTGCTCACCCAGGCCGCCGCGCGCCTGACCGCCTGCGCGTGCGGCCCCGATCAGCTGGTGGCGCGGATGGGCGGCGACGAATTCATCATCCTGGTGCCGCGCGCCCGCAACTCCGGCGAACTGGCCGAGCTGGCCCGCACGGTGGTCGACGCCTTCAGCGTGCCCTTCGACATCCTCGGCCACCGCCTGACCGTCACCGCCAGCGTCGGCGTGATGATCGAACGCACCGCCCACACCACCACCGACGAGCTGCTGCAGGCCGCCGACACCACCATGTACTGGGCGAAAACCGATGGGCGCGCCCGCTATTCGATCTTCGACCCGGATCGCCGCCGCCGCGAGCACACCCGCGCCGAGCTGACCGCGGCCATGCCGGCGGCGCTCGCACGCGGCGAGTTCTACCTCGACTACCAGCCCATCGTCGCGCTCGCCGACCAGCGCCCGCTGGCCGTGGAGGCGCTGGTGCGCTGGCGGCATCCGGCGCTCGGCGTGCTCAGCCCGGCACGATTCGTCGACCTCGCCGAGGACAGCGGGCACATCGCCGCGCTCGGCACGGTGGTGCTCGAGCAGGCGTGCCGCGACGGCCGCCGCTGGCACGACGAGTTCGGCGCGCACACCCCGGTGGTCAGCGTGAACGTCTCCGCCGCCGAGGTCGCCGACCCGGCCTGGCTGCACCGGGTGCAGCGGATCATCACCGACACCGGATTCGACCCTGCCAGACTGCAATTGGAGCTGACCGAGCGCACCTTCATGCACGCCACCGGGCGGCCGCTGCAGGCGCTGCGCACCCTCGCCGAGGCCGGAGTCCGCATCGCCATCGACGATTTCGGCACCGGCTACTCCAACCTCGCCTATCTGGGCCGACTTCCGTTGCACGTGGTCAAGCTGGCCGGGCCGTTCATCCACCGCATCCGCAGCGCGGGCACCGCCGACCGCAGCGATCTGCTCATCCTGGAAACCATCATCGGCCTCACCCACGGCCTGGGGCTTACCGTCACCGCCGAGTGCGTGGAGACCGGCCATCAGGCCGACCGGCTGCTCGACCTCGGCTGCGACACCGCGCAAGGCTGGCTGTTCCACCGTCCGATGCCCGCCGACCGGATCACGGCGCTGCTCACCGCGGCCTGCGTGCATCCCGCCGAATAGAACCGTCCGGTCGCACATCGTTACCATCCGGGAGAGAATGCAGCGATGATGCAGATTTACTACGGGTGGTTTCTCCTGCTGTACGGCGGGGAAAGGTTGCTGGAGCAGTTCTTCCGATCGTGAGTAGTCGCGATCGGAGTCTTGCCGCCACCCGAAGGGAGCACGACCATGTCCACGATCCTGTACGCCCTGCTACAGCCGCTACTCGGTAACGACACGGCCGGTTACTGGTCCTCGATCTTCGTCATCGGCCCCACCGACTGATCAGCCCGCCGGACCGGTGGATCCCGGGCCGGGGGCGCGCGACGTGGCACACTGCCCTACGCCCCCGACCGAAAGGCCGACGACCGATGCAGAGCACCCGAATCGTGCTGGCTTCCCGCCCGACCGGCATGCCGACGGCGGAGAACTTCCGGACCGAGACCGTCGAGCTGCCCGCCCTCGCACCCGGCGAGGCCCTGCTCCAGACGCTGTACCTGTCGCTGGACCCGTACATGCGCGGGCGGATGAGCGACGCCCCGTCCTACGCCCCGCCGGTGCGGATTGGGCAGCCCATGGTCGGCGCCACCGTCTCCCGGGTCCTCGAAACCACCGACGACACCGTGCGATCCGGCGATATCGTGCTCGGATACGGTGGCTGGCAGACACATTCGGTGGAGCCGGTGCGCATTCTGCGCCGCCTCGACCCCGCGGCCGCGCCGCCGCGCACCGCCCTCGGCGTGCTCGGCATGCCGGGCTTCACCGCGTACTCCGGCCTGCTCACCATCGGGCGGCCGCAACCGGGCGAGACCGTCGTCGTGGCCGCCGCGACCGGACCGGTGGGCGCGACCGTCGGCCAGCTCGCCAAGATCCGGGGCGCGCGGGCGGTCGGCATCGCGGGCGGACCGAAAAAGGTTGCGCTGCTGCGCGATTACTTCGGCTTCGACGCCGCCGTCGACCACCGCGCCCCCGACTTCGCCGAGCAGCTGGCCGCCGCCACGCCGGACGGCATCGACGTCTACTTCGAGAACGTCGGCGGCGCGGTGTTCGATGCCGTGCTGCCGCGGCTCAATCGGTACGCCCGAATCCCGGTGTGCGGCTTGATCGCCGGATACAACGACACCGAATTGCCGCCCGGCCCCGACCGATTGGGCCTGTTCATGTCGATGGTGTTGCGCCGCAGCCTGACCGTGCGCGGCTTCATCCAGACCGAGTTCGCCGCCGAGCAGTACCCGGCCTTCCTCGCCGACACCGCGGGCTGGATCGCCGAGGGGCGAATGAAATACCTCGAGGACGTCGTCGACGGTCTCGACAACGCCGTCGAGGCGTTCCGGGGCCTGCTCGTCGGCCGCAACCTCGGCAAACTGGTGATCAAGGTCGCCGACTGACCGGCCTGTCCACAATCATGGACGTCAGCCTGTCCACAATCTGGACGTCGGCCCGTCCACAATCTGGACGTCGGCCCGCCCACAATCTGGACGTCGGCCCGCCCACAATCTGGACGTCGGCGTCAGCCGATGTTGGCCGACAGGTCCGGCAGCATGCGGTATGCCTCGTCCTGCCAGTTGTTCCAGGCGTGCACGCCGAAGGCCGGGAAGTCGTAGGTGGCGTTCCGCGCGCCCAGCGACATCATCCGGACCTGGAAGGCGCGGGTGTTCACCAGCGCCAGCGCCTCGAGACCCATGCCGTAGACGGTGTTGATATTCGGTCCGTCGGTGGCGGTGGGGCGTCCGCTGGCGGCCGAGATCCACAGCCGGGTGTTGTTGGCGATCAGCCGCGGCGCGAACACGAACGGGTCCATCCGCAGCCACTGCGGACCCCACGGCGGCGCCATCGAATCCACGTTGTAGCCACCGGCATCGATCATGGCCACCCGGATGGCCTCGCGCATGCCGGGCGCGGAGATATTGAGGTAGCCGGAGAACGAACCGGCGAAGCTGAACTGATCCGGATGATAGGCCGACAGCGTCAGCGCCGCACTGCCACCCATCGACAGGCCGAACACGCCGTTGCGATTCGGGTTGAAGCCCAGCCGATCCCGCAGCGCAGTGCGCAGATCCTGGGTCAGGAAGGTCTCCCACCTGTAGGCGTAGGACTTGCCCGGCCCGCCCGAGAACACCTGCATCCCACCGGAACCCGAGGACGAGCCCGACGACGACCCGGACGACGACCCCGAACCGGGCGCGATGCCGACGAAGCTCGACGGCGCGTTCCAGTCCGCGTAGAAGCTGGACTGACCGCCGACCGGCATGACCACGTTGATGTTCCACTTGGTCATCTCGCGGGCGACCTCGGTCTCGATCTCCCAGCCGTTGAGATCCTGGCGGGCGCGCATGCCGTCGAGCGCGTACACCACCCGATCGGTATTGCCGTCCGCGGCGCGGAACACCCGCGACTTGATCGGGCCCATGCTCGAATCCACCCAGAAGTCGAAACCGTCCGGGTCGAACGCCGCCGACGCCGTCGCCCCGCCGCCGACCGCCGCCGCGCCGACCGGCATCAGCACGGCCAATACCAGCGCGAGCACGGCCCGCCCGAACGACGTCCTGTTCCGGCCGAACCCCGGCCGACGGCGCGATAATCGCATGAAGCAATGCCTTTCGTGAGCCGCGCTGTGCGTTGTCGCGCCACATGTCGCCGCCCACTACCCTTCCGTTACCGGAATGTGACCTTTACCGCTACGCCGCCGCCGCCGCATAACAGACGCAACCGGCAAACGGGTCCTACCGACCACCAGCCCGCACAATGCCCATCGGGCAAACAGTCAGCACGGCCCTATGCGCCCGCCGGTGCGTATTCGATTCCGCCGCACCAGATTCGCGTGATGGTGCGGGTCGCGCGGATATCGGCGAGCGGGTCACCGTCGAGCAGGATCAGATCGGCGCGGTGGCCGGGGGTGATGGCGCCGCGATCGGGGAGACGGAAGTGCCTGGCGGGGAGCGCCGTCGCGGCCTCGAGGGCCGCCGCGGCCGGAAGACCCGCGGCGACCAGGAGCTCGAGCTCACCGTGTATGGACTCACCGAACGGAGGCTGATACGGGATGCCGGGAGTGTGGTTGGCATCGGTTCCGGCCAGCACGGGAATGCCCGCGGCGTACAGGGCGCCGACAGTGGCCAGTGCGGCGTCGAACACCTCGGCGCGACCCGTCAGCTCGCCGATGCCCTTCATCATCGTGAGGGTGGGAACGGCGACCTGCGACCCGGCGGCCATGCGGGCGTTATCGGCGTCCGGCAGGACCGCATCGGTCGGGACGTGCGTGATCACATCGACGCCGACGTCGAGGCCCAGCGCATAGGCCCCGACCGTCGTGGCATGCGCGACCACCAGCAGATCGCGCGCATGGGCCGCGGCCACAACGGCTTTCGCGGTCTCGGGATCGGGCCCGCCGTCGCCGGGAGCCTCCAGCACGAGCTTGATGTAGTCCGACCCCGCGGCCACCCGCGCCGCCACCGCGGGCTCCGCCTCCGCGGGCCCGCCGATCACGCTCAGTTCGGCGAGACCGGACAATCCGGCATGCGGACCACCCGGGCCGATGATCGGCAACCCGGCACTGCGCACGGTGGCCGAATCCCGCACCGCACGCACCGCCGCCAGCATCGACAGCGGCCAGGCCGCCATGTCCAGCGCGGTCGTAACCCCGTGCGCCACCAACGATTCCGGCGTCTCGGGCCCCGCCACATGAACATGACAGTCGATAAATCCCGGCAGCAACACCGCACCACCCGCGTCGATCCGCCGCGCGCCGGTGGCATCGGTCGCGATCACGGACCCATCGATCACCACGGTGGTCGGTTCGGAAAGCTTGCGCCCGTCGAAGATTCGCACATTCGTCAGCGCGGTCCGAACGGCATCTGCGGCAGTGAAGGCCATCTTCCGACTGTAGATCACCCTCGCGTCCGCACCCGCTTGGCGCGGCTCACCCCACCGAGGTCGGCCCGGTCACCGTCATCCCACCTACTCCGGAAACGAGATCTTGAAGCCGTAGGCGATAACGGCGGCACTGATCACGGAGATGACCGCGATAATCCACATACAGGTCCCCCAAAGGGTTGGTACAGAACGCGTTTCAACTTAGCGTGACCCGACTCACACCGCCACTCGAGACGATCCCGGCCAAAAGCATGCCGGGAACAGGCATTGCACGCCGGAAACAACCATTGACTGAATTTTCAGTTGTGGTTACGGTCACAGCTGTGACGGAGTACGTGGACCCGAACGCCGATCGGGTCGGGCAGATCGAGCAGGCCGGTGTGGAATTCCTTCCCGAGCAGGCGCGCGATTCCCGGCCCCGTAATCTGGCGGCGGTCTTCATCGGCGGCAATCTGACCTGGACCGTGGTCGTATTCGGCTGGCTGGCAATCTCGTTCGGACTCGATTTCGCCGATGCCGCCTCGGCGATCGTGGTGGGGGCGCTGGCCGGGGCGGTGCTGGTGGCGCCGCTGGCGGTCGTCGGGCCGCGGACCGGGACCAATATGACCGTGGCCAGCGGGGCCTGGTTCGGCATCCGCGGCCGGTTCATCGGCTCCGCACTGGCTTTGGCCTTCGCCCTCGCCTACGGCGCGGTCACGGTGTGGACCAGCGGCGACGCCCTGGTCGCCGCCGCGCACCGGCTGCTCGAGACACCGGAGAACGACGGGGTGCGCGCGCTCGCCTACGCGCTGGTGGCCGCGGCGATGGTGACCGTCGCCCTGTTCGGGCACGGGACCATCGTGGCGGTGCAGCAGGTCGTGGTTCCCGTGGTCGGCGTGCTCATGCTGGTGGGCCTGGTCGCCTTCGCCGGAAGGTTCGCTCCGAGCGCCACTTTCGGCCCCTACCGGCTGGGCGGGCACTGGCAGACCTGGATGCTGTCGGCGGTGCTGGCCGCCGGCGGCCCGCTGTCGTACGCGCCGGTCGTCGGCGACTACTCCCGGCGCATCTCGGCGCGCCGCCACCGCGGCCGCACCATCGTCGCGGCTTTCGGCATCGCCCTGTTCGTCGGCCAGCTGCCCGCGCTGCTCGGCGCGTACATCGCGACCGGATTCACCACGCGCACCGGATCTTTCCTGCACGACGTGGTCGCCGCCGCCCCCGCCTGGTACCTGCTGCCGATCCTGGTCATCTCGCTGGCGGGCGGGCTCGGGCAGGGCGTGATGAACATCTACGCCAGCGGCCTCGATCTGGAGGGCCTGCTCCCCCGCCTGCGCCGGGTGCAGACCACGACGATCAGCGCCACCGTCTCGATCGTGCTGCTGTATGTCGGCGTGTTCGTGGTGAACGCCGCCGACGCCGTGACCGCGATGACCGTGGTGCTCAATGCCGTTGCCGCACCGTGGATCGTGGTGCTGGTCGGCGGGGTGCTGCGGCAGCGCGGCGACGGCTTCGACACCGTGGATCTGCAAGCGTTCGCACAGGGCCGCCGGGGCGGACGCTACTGGTTCACCCGCGGCTGGAACGTGCCCGCGACCGCGGCCTGGGCGGCCGGATCGATCTTCGGCATCCTCACCGTCGACACCACGCTCTACACCGGCCCGCTCGCGGGCATCGCGGGGGGGATCGATGTGAGCACCCTCGGCTCGGCCCTGGTCACCGCCGTGATCTACCCGATCGCGCTGCGGCTGTCGGGCGCGCCCCGGCGGGCGGCGGCTCGCCACGAGGAAACCGCTGCGCTCACGGCGCCGACGGAGTAAATTCATTACTGACTGAGTTTTCAGTTCGTCTGTACAAGGAGGTACCCCGCACCATGGCCCGATCCTTCGTCGTCGAGACGGCCTTCACCCCGCCCCCCTCGTTCGCCCGCGCCGAGCCGCCGCAGCGCGCCCCGCTGCGGGTCGGCCTGGTCCAGCACCGCTGGCTCGCCGACGCCGACGAACTGCGCGCCACCCTCGCCGAGGGCATCCGCCGCGCCGCCGACCTGGGCGCG
The DNA here is from genome assembly GCF_013186535.1 of Nocardia terpenica. NCBI lineage: Bacteria > Bacillati > Actinomycetota > Actinomycetes > Mycobacteriales > Nocardiaceae > Nocardia > Nocardia terpenica. Next base: position 2,101,336 of record NZ_JABMCZ010000001.1, on the reverse strand, counting down.
AAAGCCGTGTTCCTGCCGGAACTCACGCTGTCGCGCTATCCCGCCGACGTGCGGGCCGGGGCGAATCCCGGTGCGCGCGCGGAAGATCTGCGCACCGGCCCCACCTTCACCTTCGCCACGCAGGCCGCCAAGGAGACCGGGGTCGCGGTGCACGCCTCGCTGTACGAGCGCGCCGAGGCCGCCGACGGGCTGGGCTTCAACACCGCCATCCTCGTCTCGCCGGACGGCGAATTGCTCGGCCGCACACGGAAACTGCACATCCCGATCAGCGACGGCTACTACGAGGACACCTACTTCCGGCCCGGCCCGGCCGACGACGCCTACCCGATCTACCGGCCCGCCGCCCTGGACGGCGCCGCGATCGGCATGCCCACCTGCTGGGACGAGTGGTTCCCGGAGGTCTCCCGGATGTATTCGCTGGGCGGCGCGGAAATCCTGGTGTACCCCACCGCGATCGGCTCGGAGCCGTCCTTCCCCGCCTTCGACACCCAACCGCTGTGGCAGCACGTCATCGTCGGAAACGGCATTACCGCGGGCACTTTCATGGTGGTGCCGAACCGGTTCGGCGATGAGGGCGGCGTGCACTTCTACGGATCGTCGTTCATCAGCGATCCCTACGGCCGCGTGCTGGTCCAGGCCCCACGCGACGAGGCCGCGGTGCTGGTCGCCGATCTGGACCTGGACCAGCGCCGAGACTGGTTGGGGCTGTTCCCGTTCCTGACCACCCGTCGCCCCGACACCTACGCCCGGCTCACCGCGCCGGTCGACGCCGACCACCCCTACGGTGCGTCGTGAGCTGGGTGATGCCCGCGGAAACCGCTCCGCAGGAACGGATCTGGATGGCGTTCCCGCCGCTGGGCGCGACCGCGTTCGCCGACGCCGACTCGGCGCACCGGGCGCGCACCGCGTGGGCGGCGGTCGCCCACGCCGTGCTCGATTTCGAGCCGATCACCATGGTCGTCGACCCGGCCGATCGAGAGGTGGTGCGGCAGTATGTCTCTCGTGAGGTCGACGTGATCGAGGCGCCGCTGGACGATGCCTGGATGCGCGATATCGGGCCCACCTTCGTCCACGACGAGGACGGCCGATTGGGCGCGGTGGACTGGGTGTTCAACGGCTGGGGCGGCCAGGAGTGGGCGAGCTGGGACCGCGACCGGCACATCGGCCGGTTCGTCGGCGAGCGCGCCGGGGCCGAGATCGTCGCCTCGCCCCTGGTGAACGAGGGCGGCGGCATCCAGGTCGACGGGCAGGGTACCGTGCTGGTCACCCGCACCGTGCAGCTCGACCCGGGCCGCAATCCCGGGCTGGACCGGGCGGCCGTCGAGGCCGAGCTGGCTCGCACGATCGGCGCCCGGCACGTGATCTGGTTGCCGCGCGGGCTCACCCGCGACAGCGAACGCTTCGGCACCCGCGGGCACGTCGACATCGTGGCCGCGATTCCCGCGCCCGGGCGGCTGCTCATGCACGCCCAGCAGGACCCGTCGCATCCCGACGCGCACGTGAGCGCCGAGATCCTCGCGGTGCTGCGCGACAGCCACGACGCGCACGGCAAGCCGTGGGAGATCGTCGAGGTGCCCGCCCCGCGCGTGCTGCGCGACGCGGAGGGCTGGGTCGACTACAGCTACATCAACCATCTCGTCGTCAACGGCGGCGTAATCTGCTGCGGCTTCGACGATTCGAACGATGCCGTCGCCCGCGGCATCCTCGCCGACGCCTACCCGGGTCGACGGGTGGTCACCGTGGACGCGCGGGAGATCTTCGCCCGCGGCGGCGGCATCCACTGCATCACCCAGCAGCAGCCGGTGGCGCGGGCATGAGTGAGCGGCGGGAAGCGATCCTGCGGGCGAGCGCCACCGCCATCGCCGAGCGCGGCGTGCGCGGCCTGCGGGTCAGCGATGTCGCCCAGGTGGCAGGCGTGTCCCCAGGGCTGCTCTACTACCACTTCAAGGATCGTGACGGCCTGCTGTCGGCGGCGCTCACCTACATCAACGATCAGGCCCGCGCCTACCGCACGGCGGCCGACGGCACCGGCTCGCCGCGCGACCGCCTGGTCAACCATCTGCTCGCCGAGATCCAGGACACCCCCGAGGTCTTGGAGAATTCGCTGGCCTGGAACGAACTTCGCGCCGCCGCCGTCTACGAGCGGCCGCTGCGCGAACCCCTGGCCCGCACCTCCCGGCAGTGGAACGGCGAGGTCGCCGACGCCATCCGGGTCGCCCAGGCCGTCGGCGACATCGCCGACACCGTCGACCCCGACGAGACCGCCCTGATCATCACCACCCTCACCGAGGGCCTGTCCTCCCGCTGGCTCACAGGCGAATTGACCACCGAGCAAGCCCGCACCCACCTGCGGGCGGCGATAGACGCCCTGCTGCCGCGGCGGACGACCAAGCCTCGTTCGCGGCACGCCCCCACTCATTGATCCCGGCACGCTTTTGGCCGGGATCTCACGGTAGATTCCGGCCAAAAGCACGCCGGAATCACAGGGGACGTGCCGAACGACGGCGGGGGCGTTCGCCGCGCGACTACTTCTTCTTCCAGTCCCGCTTCTCCCGCACGCGAACCGAAATCCGCACCGGGGAACCGTCGAAACCGAACTCCTCGCGCAAGCGGCGCTCCAGGAAGCGGCGGTAACCGGCCTCGAGGAAGCCCGTGGTGAACAGCACGAAGGTCGGCGGGCGCGTGGTCGCCTGGGTGGCGAACAGCACGCGCGGCAGCCGCCCGCCGCGCATCGGCGGCGGGGTGGCCGCGATGACCTCCTTGAGCCAATTGTTCAGCCGCCCCGTGGGAATGCGCTTGTCCCAGGATTCGAGCGCGGTGTCCATGGCGGGCACCAGCTTCTGCACCGCGCGGCCGGTGTGCGCGGAGATATTGACCCGCAGCGCCCACGGCACCTGGACCATCTCCCGATCGATCTCGCGCTCGAGCTGCTCGCGGCGGTCCTCGTCGACCAGATCCCACTTGTTGTAGGCGATCACGAGCGCCCGCCCGGCATCGGCCACCATGCTGATCACCCGCAGGTCCTGCTCGGTGATCGGCTGCGCGGCATCGATCAGCATGATCGCGACCTCGGCGGCCTCCAGCGCGGCCTTGGTGCGCAACGACGCGTAGAACTCGTGCCCACCGGCATTGCCGACCTTGCGGCGCAGGCCCGCGGTATCGACGAAACGCCAGATCCTGCCGCCCAATTCGACGAGCGAGTCCACCGGATCGACGGTGGTTCCGGCCACGTCGTGCACGACCGACCGCTCCTCGCCCGAAAGCTTGTTCAGCAGACTCGATTTGCCGACATTGGGCTTGCCGACCAGGGCGACCCGACGCGGGCCGCCGGTGCGGACGACGTCCTCGCGCGGCAGCTCCGGCAGCACGGCCAACACGTCGTCGAGCAGATCGCCCGTGCCGCGGCCGTGCGCGGCCGAGATCATCCGCGGCTCACCCAGACCCAGCGACCACAGCACCGCCGCCTCGGCCTCCAGCTTCTCGCTGTCGACCTTGTTGGCGACCAGGATCACCGGAGTCCCGGAGCGGCGCAACGTCTTCGCCACGGCCTCGTCGGTCGCGGTCGCGCCGACGGTGGCGTCCACGACGACCAGGATGGCGTCCGCGGTCCGCATGGCCAATTCGGCCTGCCGGGCCACCGACTGCTGCAGGCCCTTGGCGTCGGGCTCCCAACCGCCGGTGTCCTGCACCAGGAATCGGCGGCCCGACCAGCTCGCCTCGTAGGTGACGCGGTCGCGGGTCACGCCCGGCACATCCTCGACCACCGCCTCGCGGCGGCCCAGCATGCGGTTCACCAGGGTCGACTTGCCCACGTTGGGGCGGCCGACGACGGCCACCACCGGCATCGGGACATGGTCCTGCGCCTCGGCGTCGCCCTCCAGATCCGCGATCTCCCAATCGGATTCGTCGGCCCAGACGCCGTCGGTCGCGAACGTCTCCTGCGTCACAGCGCGCCTCCTGCCGAAACCTGCTGCGCGACAACGCGATACAGCTCGTCGATGACCTGGTCCATGGTCAGCTCGCTGGTGTCGACCGGCACCGCGTCCGCGGCCGGACGCAGCGGCGACACCGCGCGGGTGGAGTCCAGGGTGTCGCGGCGCTGCACGTCGGCCAGCACCGCCTCGTAGTCGTCGCCGCGGCCCTCGGCGATGTTCTGCTGATTGCGCCGGTCGGCGCGGGCCTCGGCGGACGCGGTCAGATAGATCTTGGCGTCGGCGTCGGGCAGCACGACGGTGCCGATATCGCGGCCCTCGACCACGATTCGCCCGGCGGCCGCGGCGATCTCGCGCTGCAGCGCGACCAGCTGCTCGCGCACCTCCGGCACCGCCGACACGGCGGACACCGCGCGGGTGACCTCGTTGCCGCGGATCTCGACGGACACGTCCACGCCGTCCAGCTCGACCAGCTCGCGGCTGGGGTCGGTGCCGATGCGCAGCGGCAGGTCCTTCGCCGCGGTCGCGATGGCGGCCGGGTCGGCCAGGTCGACCCCGGCGCGCAGCACGCTCAGCGTCGCGACCCGGTACATGGCCCCGGTGTCCAGGTAGCGCGCACCCAGCCGGGTCGCGAGCCGCCGGGACACGCTCGACTTACCGGTCCCGGACGGACCGTCCATCGCGACCGTCAGCGGCTCCGATCCGGACAGCTTGGCACGTTCCACGGCGACGGCTCCTCCCAGCATTTCCACACCGTTCACAACGACACCGCCTCGTAGAGCTTCCCGATTTCGTCGCGACCCAGCACACGCAGGGTGCCGGGGCGCTGGTCGCCGATGGCGACCGGGCCGATATGCGTGCGCACCAGCGCGGTGACCGGGTGGCCGACCGCGTCCAGCAGGCGGCGCACGATGTGCTTGCGGCCCTCGTGCAGCACCACCTTCACCAGCGAGCGGCCCTCGCCGACCTCGAGCACCTGGAACTGGTCGACCTTGGCCGGGCCGTCCTCGAGCTCCACGCCGTCGCGCAGCTGCTTGCCGATGTGGCGCTGGACCTCGCCGTTCACGGTGGCCAGGTAGGTCTTGGACACCTGGAACGACGGGTGCATGAGCCGGTGGGCGAGCTCGCCGTCGTTGGTGAGCAGCAGCAGGCCCTCGGTGTCGGCGTCGAGGCGGCCGACGTGGAACAGGCGCTGCCCGGCCATCACCCGCTCGGCGACGATATCGCCGACGCACGGGCGGCCGAGTTCGTCGGACATGGTCGACTGGAAGCCCTTGGGCTTGTTCAGCGCCAGGTAGACCTGCTCGTCGCGGACCACGACCCGCACGCCGTCGACCCGGACCACGGCGGTCTCGGGGTCGATGCGCAGGCCCTGCTCGCGCACCACCAGGCCGTCGACCTCGACGCGGCCCTGCTCGATGAGTTCCTCGGCGGCGCGGCGGGAGGCCACACCGGCCTTGGCGAGCACCTTCTGCAGGCGTTCGCCCTCGCCCCAGGGCAGCTTCTTCGGCCCGGCGGCCTCGGCCGGTTCGGCGTTCTGGTGCCGCGCGGGCTTGGCGAAGCTCAAAATGGTCGGCTGCTTGGTCTTGCGCTGCGGCTTCGGCTTACGCCCCGGTGCGGGCTTGGGCCCGAGCGGACGCCCGCCACCGATGCCGGTGTGCTTGGCGCCGATCGACCGGCTCTCCCCGCGCCCCGGCAGATTGCCCGGCACGCCACGACCGCGCCCCTTGGCAGAGTCGCGCCCGGAGCCGAATTCCGCACGCCCACCCCGGCTTCCACCGAACCCGTCGCGCCCACCCCGGCCCCCACCGAAGTCCTCACGCCGACCACGGTTCCCACCGAAATCGTCCCGACCCCCACGGCCACCGAATTCACCGTGCCCGCCCCGGCTCCCACCGAAATCGCCACGACCGCCACGCCCCGATGCGAACTCCCCTCGGCCGCCCCGGCTTCCACCGAAGCTGTCGCGCCCGCTCCGGCCCCCACCGAAGTCCTCGCGCCCACCGCGGCTACCACCGAAATCGTCACGCCGACCACGGTTCCCACCGAAATCGTCACGGCCCCCACGGCTACCACCGAAGTCCTCACGTCCACGTCGGCTACCGCCGAAATCATCACGCCGACCACGATTTCCACCGAAATCGTCACGGCCACCGCGGCCACCGCCGAAATCGTCACGGCGACCACGGCTTCCACCGAAGTCCTCACGGCCACCGCGGTTTCCACCAAAGTCACGACCACGGCTTCCCCCGAAATCGTCGCGCCCGCCCCGGCTTCCACCGAAGTCATCGCGCCCACCCCGGCTTCTGCCGAAGTCCTCACGCCGACCGCGGTTCCCCCCGAAGTCGTCGCGTCCCCCGCGGCCCGGGGCGAAATCGCCGCGGCCGTCCTTGGCGTCTCTGCGCCCTCGTGCGGCTCCCTGGGCGCCGGTGCGCCCGCGGCCGTCCTGCGCGCCGCGGCCTGCGGCGCCATAGTTCCTACGATCCGGTGTGCCATCTCGGCGAGCGGGTCTGTTCACGGGTCCTGTCAATCCTCGGCGCCGAGGTCGAGGTCGGCCTCGGCGGGTCTCTTCAGCCTGGTGTACCGGGGGTCGGTCTCCAGGCTCTCGTTGATCTCATCGATCAGGTCGACGCCCGGCAGCAGGGGCGCCAACGGCGGAAGTTCCGCCAGCGACGCGAGCCCGATCCGTTCCAGGAACAGCTCGGTGGTGACGTACTGGGTGCCGCTGGTCTCGGGATCGGTCCCGGCCTCGGCGATGAGTCCGCGCGCCACCAGGGTGCGGATCACGCCGTCGACGTTCACCCCGCGCACGGCGCTCACCCGTGCTCGCGTAACCGGTTGACGATAGGCGATAACCGCCAGAGTTTCCAAAGCGGCCCGGGTGAGCTTGGACCGCGAGCCGTCGAGCAACATGCGCTCGACGTAGGGCGCGTACTCGGTACGGGTGTAGAAACGCCATCCGTCGCCGACGAATCTGAGATCGATACCACTCCCCTGCGCGGTCAGCTCGGCCGACATCTCCCGCAGCGTCCGCACCACCCGCGACTCGTCGTCGCCCAGCGCCGAGGCCAGCAGCTCGGCCGGGGCGGGCGCGTCGACGACCAGCAGCATCGCCTCGAGCGCCGCCCGGAACTCGGCGTCGTCGAGCCGGTCGGGAAGGGCCTGCTCGACCATGTCGTCCGGTGCCATCGTCACCCGTAGTCCTCCTCGATCGTCGCCGGTGTGTCGCCGGCCTCGTCGCCGATCCAGCTGATCGCCAGGGGGCCCAGCGGGTCGGGTTGGTCGAACTCGATCGTCTTGCCTCGGTACAGCTCCAGCAAGGCCAGGAAGCGGGCGACGATCTGGATCGGCACGTCGCAGTCGGCGCACAGTTCCCGGAAGGTCGTCCAGCCGCCCGGCCCCCGCATCTTCAGCATGTCCAAGACGAGCGCGGCCTGCTCGGCGACCGAGATGGCGTGGGCGTGCAGATGATCGAGACCCACCTTGGGCGCCGGGCGGGGCCGGAACGCCGTCGCCGCGACCACGGCGAAGCGCTCGGCGTCGACACCCAGCGTAACCTCCGGCAGCAGGTCCAGATAGCGATCCTCGAGCGATACCGCCCGCGGATAGCGCCGCAGCGCCGCCTGTTCCAACTCGCCCAGCAACTCGGCCACCTGCTTGAACGCCCGGTATTGCAGCAGCCGCGCGAACAGCAGGTCGCGCGCCTCCAGCAGGGCCAGGTCCTCCTCGTCGGAGACCTCGCCCGCGGGCAGCAACCGGGCCGCCTTCAGATCCAGCAGCGTGGCCGCCACCACCAGGAACTCGGTGGTCTGATCGAGGATCTTGTCCGCGCGCAGCGTCGTGTCCCGATCCAGGCCCGCGGTCAGCGCCTTGGTGTAGGCGATGAACTCGTCGGTGACCTTGTGCAGCGCCACCTCGGTGACATCGAGGCGGCGCTGACTGATCAGTTGCAGCAGCAGATCGAAGGGGCCCTCGAAGTTGCTCAGCCGCAGATGAAATCCCGGCGATCTGTCCGGATTGTCGGCAGTGGGTTCGCTCACCGGCCCGACCGGTGGATGACTTCCCGTGCCATGGCCCGATACGCCTCCGCGCCACCGGATTTCGGCGCCCACGTGGTGATCGGCTCACCGGCGACGCTGGCGTCGGGGAAACGGACGGTCCGGGCGATCACCGTGTCGTACACCAGATCCCCGAACACCTCCACGACCCGGGCCATCACCTGCCGCGAATGCAGCAACCGCGCATCGAACATGGTGACCACGATGCCGTACAGGCTCAGTCGCGGATTCAACCGGTCCCGCACCTTCTCCACGGTGTCGGTGAGCAGCGCGAGCCCGCGCAGCGAGAAGTACTCGCACTCCATGGGAATGACCACGCCGTCGGCGCAGGCGAGCGCGTTGACGGTGAGCAGGCCCAGCGACGGCTGGCAGTCGATGAGGATGTAGTCGTAGTCGCCGCGTAACGACGCCAGCGCGCGGCCCAGGGTCTGTTCCCGGCCGACCTCGTTGACCAGCTGGATCTCGGCCGCGGACAGATCGATGTTGCTGGGTAGCAGATCCATCCCGTCGACCTTGGTGTGCAGCAGCACGTCCGCGGCGGTGGCGCGATTGCCGACCAGCAGATTGTGCACGGTGAGATCGAGATCGTGATGCGCCACGCCGAGCCCCGCCGACAGCGCGCCCTGCGGATCCAGGTCGACCAGCAGCACGCGGCGGCCGTGTTCGGCCAGGGCGGCACCGAGATTGATGGTGGAGGTCGTCTTGCCGACCCCGCCCTTCTGGTTGCACATCGCCACGACCAGCGCGTCACCCTCGTGCGAGACGGGCGGCGGATCGGGAATGTCGCGAAGCGGGCGTCCGGTCGGTCCGATCTCCGCGCCGTCCGCCACGATGTCCTTCGCCTCCCACAAGGTCTGAGCCGCCTGCTCTATCCGCGGGCCCGATCGGGTGCTCGAAAGCGGTTCTGCCGCAGCGCGCATCGGCGGCTCGGCCGCACCGGCTGTCGTCATATCCGCTGCTCCTTCGATATTTCCTGCCCGTTGCCCCGCCCAGCGCAGCGGGGCAATTCCCACCCGGTGTCCCCTGTCCGGAGCACCAGGACCCACATAGACGCTACCGTCTCCGAGCGCAAGACCCACGATCGGACACGCGTTGTGAACCCGCCCGCAGCCACACCGACACGCGCCCTCATCGATCCCGGCACGCCCCCTCACTGGTCCCGGCACACTCCCTCACTAGTCCCGGCACACTCCCTCACTGGTCCCGGCACACTCCCTCACTGGTCCCGGCACGCTTTTGGCCGGGACCTCACGGGATTCCGGCCGAAAGCACGCCGGAATCATGAATGGACATCGAGCCGGATCGTCACCGCGCCCGGGGATGCGCGGTCGCCCACACCTCGTGCAACGTATTCACCGTGACCAACGTGTAGATCTGCGTCGTCGTTACCGAGGCGTGGCCCAACAGTTCCTGCACCACGCGCACGTCCGCGCCGCCGTCGAGCAGGTGGGTGGCGAACGAGTGGCGCAGCGTGTGCGGGGAGACCGCGGCGGCGATCCCGGCACGTTCGGCGGCGTCCTGCAGCACCTGCCAGGCACTCTGCCGGGACAGCCGACCGCCGCGCGCATTGAGGAACAGGGCCGGATTTCCCTTGCCGCGCAGCGACAGCGCGGGCCGGGCGCGCACCAGGTAGGCGTCCAGGGCGGACAGGGCGGGGCGCCCGATCGGTACCATGCGCTGCTTGCCGCCCTTGCCGTGCAGCACGACCGCGCGCTCTCCGACATCGATGTCGTCGACATCGAGGCCGACCACCTCCGAGATCCGCGCCCCGGTGGAGTACAGCAGCTCGAGCATGGCGCGGTCGCGCACCCCGCGGGGCCCCTCACCGGATCCGCCCGCCGCCTCCAGCAGCCGCGAAACCTGGTCGTAGGGAAGCGCTTTGGGCAGCCGCCGGGCCGGGGTCGGCGGTTTCACCGCGTGCGCGACATTGCCCGCGGTGATGCCCTCGGCGGCGGCGAACCGATGCAGCCCGCGCACCGCGACCAGCCCGCGCGCGGCGGAGCTGGCGGCCAGCGGCGGATAGCCGTCGGCCCCCGCGCGCAGCGACACCACGAAATCCGCGATATCGCTTTCGGTCACCGCGTCCAGGCCGCCGATTCCGCGCTGCTCGAGGAAGTTCCGATACCGGTCCAGATCGCGCCGGTAGGCCCCCAGCGTGTTGCGCGCGGCACCGCGCTCGACCGTGAGGTGGTCGAGATACGCGTCGATCTGCCGCTGCAACACGGCTCACATCATGGCACGCGGCCGCGAACTCACAAGCTCAGCGCCGCGCGCAATCGGGTGTCCAGCGATTCCATTTCGTCCACGCTCAGCTCACCGGTCTGCTCCGCCAACCACATCCGGTAGACGCGCAGCAGATGCACGGCGTCGGCCCAGCCGTGGCTGGTGCGGATGGTGAGAATGTGGCCGGGGTCGTCGTCGGCCAGGCGCACCGCATGCAACCACCGATACGGCGAGGCGATCACCGCCGGATCCGAGACCAGCACCACCGTGCGACGGCGGGGAAACGGGGTGCCGTCGAGCAGCGTGGGGCAGTATCGCCAGACCTCACCGCGTCGCATGCGTCCTCGAACCCGCCGCCCGGGTCGCCTCGCTCATACCGTTGTGCTTACCAGAGCGGGACACCTTTCGGGGAACCGCGTGCGCGGGACGAGATTACGCTCGTCCCGCGCCCTCGGCGACCTTGCGCTCGACGAACGCGGTCGGCATGCCGGGCCACGGCGCGTCGGCCGGGCGCAGCGGCAGTTGCCCGCCGCGCGCCGTCGCCAGCGCGAGCACCCCGGCCACGGCGGTGGCGTTGACGATCTCCCCCGCCAGCGCCGCCCGCACCGCCTCCTCGACCGGCATCCGCACGAGCTGGATGTCGGCCTCCTCCAATTCCGGTTCCGGCCGGTCGGTCTCGGACAGCCCGGTGGCCAGGTAGATGCGCAGCGCCTCGTCGGTGAAGCCGGGCGAGAGCGCGACATCCACCAGCACCGCCCAGTCGCGGGCGGCCAGCCCGGTCTCCTCGGCCAGCTCGCGCCGCGCCGCGACCAGCGGATCCTCCCCGGGCTTGTCGAGCAGGCCCGCGGGCAATTCCAGCAGCCGCCGACCGATCGGATGCCGATACTGGTTGATCAGCACCAGATTTCCGTCGTCGTCCACCGCCGCGACCGCGACGGCGCCGTGGTGCTCGATCACCTCGCGCTCGACCACCCGCCCGCCGGGCATCGCGACCTGGTCCAGCCGCAGCGCCAGGATGGCGCCCGAATACACGGTGCGGCTGGACACCGTCTCGAACTCGTGGGTGCCCGGACCCTCGGCGGTCACGGCGAGACCCGCTCCCCCTCGGCGACCTCGGCCCCGATCTCGCCCGGGATCTCCACCGGAAGTCGTTCGGCCGCCTTGTATTTCAGCGCGGCGGCGACGAGCCCGGCGAACAGCGGATGCGGCCGGGTGGGCCGGCTCTTCAGCTCCGGGTGCGCCTGGGTGGCGACGAAGTACGGGTGCTTGTCGGCGGGCAGCTCGACGAACTCCACCAGGTGGCCGTCCGGGGAGGTGCCGCTGAACCGCAGGCCGCTCTTGGCGATCTTGGCGCGGTAGGCGTTGTTGACCTCGTAGCGGTGCCGGTGCCGCTCGGACACCTCGGTGACGCCGTAGGTCTGCGCGACGACCGACCCCTTCTCCAGCACCGCGGGGTAGGCGCCCAGGCGCATGGTGCCGCCGAGGTCGGCCTCCCCGGCCACGGCCTGCTCCTGGTCGGCCATGGTCGAGATGACCGGATGCTTGGTGTCGGGTTCGAATTCGGCCGAGTTGGCGTCGTCGAGGCCGACCGCGCGGGCCGCCTCGATGACCACGCACTGCAGGCCCAGGCACAGGCCCAGCAGCGGGATGCCGCGGGTGCGGGCGAAGTGGATGGCGCCGACCTTGCCCTCGATGCCGCGGATGCCGAAGCCGCCGGGCACGAGCACCGCGTCCACGTCGTGCAGGTGCTGCTGCGCGCCGGCCGGGGTCTCGCACTCGTCGGACTGCACCCAGCGGATGTTCACCTTGGCGCGCGCGGCGAATCCGCCCGCGCGCAGCGCCTCGGTCACCGACAGGTAGGCATCGGGTAGGTCCACGTACTTGCCGACCAGTGCGACGGTGACCTCCTCGCGCGGGTTGTGCACCCGGTCGAGCAGGTCTCCCCACACCGTCCAGTCCACGTCGCGGAACGGCAGGCCCAGCTTGCGCACCACGTAGGCGTCCAGGCCCTCGCGGTGCAGCACGCGCGGGATGTCGTAGATCGAGGGCGCGTCCGGGGTCGAGATGCAGGCATCCACGTCCACGTCGCACATCAGCGCGATCTTGTTCTTCAGCGGCTGCGGCACCTCGCGGTCGCAGCGCAGGATCAGCGCGTCGGGCTGGATACCGATATTGCGCAGCGCGGCGACCGAGTGCTGGGTCGGCTTGGTCTTGAGCTCGCCCGACGGCGCCAGGTAGGGCACCAGCGTGACGTGCAGGAAGAAGCAGTTCTCGCGGCCCACCTCGTGCCGGATCTGCCGCGCCGCCTCGAGGAACGGCTGGGACTCGATATCGCCGACGGTGCCGCCGATCTCGGTGATCACCACGTCCGGGGACTGCCCGTCCCGATCGGGCGCGGCCATCGCCAGGATCCGATGCTTGATCTCGTCGGTGATGTGCGGAATCACCTGCACCGTGTCGCCGAGGTATTCACCGCGGCGCTCCTTGGCGATGACCGTCGAATAGATCTGCCCCGTGGTGACATTCGCGTCGCGGGTCAGCTCCCGGTCCAGGAACCGCTCGTAGTGGCCGACGTCGAGGTCGGTCTCGGCGCCGTCCTCGGTCACGAACACCTCACCGTGCTGGAAGGGGTTCATGGTGCCGGGATCGACATTCAGATACGGGTCGAGCTTCTGCATGGTGACGCGCAGTCCACGCGCGGTGAGCAGCTGCCCGAGGCTGGAGGCCGTCAGTCCCTTACCGAGGGACGAGGCGACACCGCCGCTGACGAAGATGTGTTTGGTGGCGGTCGTCTGATGGGGGGAACGCGCCGGAATCCGTGATTGACCCACGGGACTTCACAGTAACACGAAAAACGGTTGCGAATCGAATGCCACGCGCACCTTCCGTGTCGTGACAACCCACCGTTTCGTCACATCGGTCCCAGCCGACCCGTCAGCCTCGCACCCACTGGCTACCGCACAGCAGCCCAAGGGTTCCCTACCCCGGCATCGCCGCCACACTCAGCGCCGTCGCCTTCGCCCCGGTGCCGTACCCGCCGGTCTTGCCGCCCAGTTGCTCGCCGAGGCCCAGAACCGTGGTGAGCCGCCCGATTTCGCGATCCACATTGTCCACCGTGGTGACCGTGGACGCCAGGTGTCCGTCGGCGCGCACCACCGCGATCGGTCCCGCACCGTCGGCCGCACCGCCCCGCCCGGCGAGCACCACACCCGCGCCGCGGCCGCGCAGCCCGCCCGCGAAGCGCGCGATGATCGACCCCTGGTTGTTCTGCTCGGACCTCGCACCGGCACCGGTCAGCACCACCGCCAGCTGCGCGGGCTGCACCTCGCCGGTGGCGACGAATCCGCCGTTGCGCAGCGTGTCCAGGATCAGGCCGCGCTCCTGCGGCGTGGCGCGCTGCTGGTTGCTCCCGGGATCGGTGAGAAACGCCAGGCCGAGCAGGTCACCCGCGAGGCTGCCCTGATCGACCGCCCCGGTCTGTAGCTGCCCGCCCGCCGGAATCATGTTCGTGACCGCGGTGCGCAGCCGGTCGCCCTGCGCGGAGTCGACGAACGAGTCCGTGAGCGCGATCTTTCCGGTCACCGTCGCCCCCGCCGCGCCCAGCGCCTTGGCCACGGCGTCCACATCGCCGGGATCGGCGTCGGGCGTGGTGAACAGGAGCACGCTGCGATTGGCGAGGGTGCCGCCCAGCAGCCGCGGCGCCGATCGGGCGACGAAGCCGTCCGCGGCCGCGACCTCCTCGGTGAGCCGGGTGTTCTCCGCGGCGAGCGCGTTGTTGCGCTGTTGCAGCGCACCGTGATCCGACCGCAGCAACGCCAGGACGCCGCCGCTGAGCCCCTGCGCTCCGAGTAGCAGTCCGAGGGCCAGGGCGAAGAAGATCGCGGCGATCGAGACGGCATGCTGGCGTAACGAGATCACAGCGGCCCCTAGCGATTTCCGTGGAATAAATTGCGCACCCACGCCTCTGCGTGGTGCCAGGTGGCCGCCGCCCAGTCGAGCGCCTCCCCGCCGAGGTGCGAGGCCAGCACCGCCACGATCAATGCGACCAGCGCGGCCAGCACCACCAGGGCGACCGCCCAGCCCGATGTCCGGTTGCGGTACAGCACCGCAACCGCTTTCGCGTCCATCAGCTTCGCCCCGGTCTTGAGCCGGGTGAGGAAGGTGGCCGGATTGGATTCGCGGCGGCTGCGGTCGAAGAAGTCGTCCAGCGAGGCGGCGGCCCCGCAGGTGACGATGAGCGCCGCGCCGTGATGATCGGCCAGCAGCAGCGCCAGATCCGCCGCCGACCCCGACGACGGGAAGGTGGTCGCGCCGATGCCCAGGTCCTGGATGCGCTCCAGCCCCTTGGCGTGGCCGTCGGTATCGGCGGGCAGGATCACCTCGGCGCCGGACTTCAGCGTGGTCGCGGTGATCTCGTCGGGATCGCCGACGATCAGGTCGGGCCGATATCCGCTGCGTGTCAACGTATCCGCGCCCACCCCGACGCCGACCAGAATGGGCGCGTACTCCTTGATGAACGGCTTGAGCGACCGCAGATCCTCGCGATGGTCCGGCCCGTCGGCGACCACCACCACCTGCCGGTTGTGCATGGACAACTCCAGCTCCGGCACCCCGATCCCGTCGATGAGCAGCGCGCTCTCGCTGCGGATGAACTCGATCGTGTTGCCCGCGAACGCCTCCAGATGATCGGCCAGCCCGTTGCGGGCCTCGATCATCCGCTCGGCGATGGTGGCCTCGCTCAGCTCGGCGCCCCGCAGCAGGGCCTCCGGCTCCTTCTTGGTGAGCTTGTCCGCGTAGACGACACCCTCGTGCAGGCGCACCCGCGTGCCGTCCTTGATGGCACCGAAAACATCGGAGGACAGGGCGTCCAGTAGGGCAATGCCGTTGGCCACCAACACCTCCGGGCCCAGGTTCGGGTACCGCCCGGAGATCGACGGCGACGCGTTGATCACCGCGGCCACACCGGCCTCGACGAGCCGGTCGGCGGTGAGTCGGTCCAGGTCCATCTCGTCGAGCACGACGATATCGCCGAGCCCGACCCGCTTGAGCAGACGCCGGGTGTTGCGGTCCACCCGGGCCATCCCGGTCAGTCCGGGCAGCGTTTCGGTGTTTCTCGACAACAACGCCAGCATCTTCATGAGGTCCGATGATGGTCGTTAACCCTCAACCTGTGGTGGAGGCGCGCCGCGCCCGCGCTACCACATTCGTCACTGTGATGCGAGCAACTCGGCATCGGAGCAATGCAACCGGTATGGATATGCTGCGCCTCACAATCCGAAGGGAGACCGCCATGTCCAGCACCACCGTCGACGCCGTCATCCCCGCTCCGCGGGATCGGGTCTACCGGCTGTTCACCCAGCGCGACAGTCTCAACGCCTATCTGCCGATCAATTTCACGCTGCAACGGCCCGGTTCCCCCGAGCCCACCGGCGTGGGCGCGCGCTATCGCGTCGGCCGAGGCGGATTCGGCATCACCGAGGAGACCACCGCCCTGGTCCCGGGCGAGCGCATGGAGTACAAGATCATCGCCGGCGCCCCCGTGAAGAGCCACACCGGCACCATCACCTTCGCCGACGCCCCCGACGGCGGCACCCTGGTCTCCTACCGCATGGAGTCCTTCCCGAAACTCCCTGTCCCCGACCGCCTCACGCAACTGTTCCTGCGCGGTCTCATCACCCCGTTCCTCTCGGCGGCCCGCAAGGCCGCCGCGGAGTAGGGAACTCTCCGTCAGCCGACGGCGGTGGCGTCCTTCTCGGCCCGGGCGGTCGCCAGCAGTTCCTCGGCGTGCGCGCGGCCGGTCTCGGTGTCGTCGAGCCCCGCGAGCATGCGCGCCAGCTCCTTGACCCGGTCGTCGGTGGCCAGGGTGCGCACGCCGCTGTTGACGCCCTTGCCGTCGTCGACCTTGTCGACCACCAGGTGGGTGTCGGCGAAGGCCGCGACCTGCGGCAGGTGGGTCACCACGATCACCTGGTGGGTGCGGGCGAGCCGGGCCAGGCGGCGGCCGATCTCGACCGCGGCCCGGCCGCCGACACCCGCGTCGACCTCGTCGAACACCATGGTCGTGCCGTGCTCGGAACTGGCCAGCACCACCTCCAGCGCCAGCATCACCCGGGAGAGCTCACCGCCGGAGGCGCTCTTGCTCAGCGGCAGCGACTGCGCGCCCGAATGCGCCGACAGCCGGAACTCGACCTCGTCGACGCCGGTCGACCCGGCGTGAACCTCCTTGCCGTCCACCGTGATCGGCGCCGAATCCTGCGCGCTCGCGGCGACCGGCCGCACCTGCACCTCGAGCTTGGCGCGGCCCATGGCCAGCCCGCCCAGCTCGGCGCTCACCGCGGCGGCGAGCTTCTTGGCGGCCCTGGTCCGCGCGGCGGTCAGCTTCTTGGCGGCCTCGCGCACCTGCTCGGCGGTCGTGTCGACCTCCTTGGCCAGCGCGGCCAGCGCCTCGTCGGACACGTCCAGCGAATCCAGGCGGCCTCGCGCGTCGTCGGCCCAGGCGATGACGCCGTCGATGTCGGGCGCGTACTTGCGGGTCAGCGCCTTCAGCTCGGCCTGCCGGGTCAGCAGCGAATCCAGCGCGCCCGGATCCGACGGCAGATCCGACAGATACGTGCTCAGCTCGGTCGTCAGATCCACCACCACCGAGATGGCCTCGCCCAGCCGCGGCGCCAGCTCCGCCAGCGCCCGGTCCTCCGCCGAATCCAGCCGGGCGCGCGCGGTGCCCAGCAGATCGAGTGCTCCCGCGCCCTCGCCGGGCGCGTCGGCGGGTCCGGCCAGCGCGTCGTGCGCCGCGGTCGCGGCCTCGCGCAGCGAATCCAGATCCGACAGCCGCAGCACCTCGGCCACGATGCGCTCGTCCTCGCCGGGTTCCGGTGCGACGGCGTCGATCTCGTCCAGCGAGTACTTGAGCCGGTCGGCCTCGAGCGCCAGTTCCCGGCCGCGCGCGGTGCGTTCCAGCAGCTCGGTGCGCGCCTGCAACCAACCGCGCCGCGCCAGTTGATATTTGCGCAGCAGCGCGGCGATCGACTCGCCCGCGAACTGGTCCAGCGCCCGCAGCTGCTGGTCGGGCCGCTGCAACCGCAGCTGGTCGTTCTGCCCGTGCACGGTCAGCAGCGGCGCGGTGAAATCCGACAGCACCGCCGCGGGCACGCTGCGTCCGCCCAGGTGCGCGCGCGAGCGGCCGTCGCTGCCGACCGTGCGCACGGCGATGACGCTGCCGTCGTCGTCGCGTTGCGCCCCGGCCGATTCCAGCACCTTCTCGACCTCGTCGCGCGCGCCGTCGTGCGCCTCATCGAGGGTGAATCGGCCCTCCACCACCGCGCGCGCCGCGCCCCGGCGCACCCGCCCGGCGTCCGCGCGGGCGCCGCCGAGCAGGTGCAGGCTCGTCACCACCATGGTCTTTCCGGCGCCGGTCTCACCGGTCAGGCACGTCAGCCCCTCGTGGAATTGCGCTGTGGCGGTGGAGATGACGCCCAGGCCGTCAATCCTGATCTCGGTCAGCACTCGTGGTCTCCGTCCACCGTCGGCCCCGCCAACCTGTCACGGGCAACTGGAATTTGCGCACCATCCGGTCGGCGAACGGGGCGGAATCCAACCGCACCCATCGCACCGGCTCACTCCCCCGAATCGCCTCGAACCGCCCGCCCTTCGGCAGCGGCAGCGTGCGGCGGCCGTCCAGGAAGACGACCGCGTCATGGCCCGTCGCCACGGTCTCCACGGCGATGCGGGAATCCGGGCTGGTCACCAGCGGACGCGCGAACAGGGCGTGGGCATTGCTCGGAATCACCAGCAGCGCCTCGAGTTCCGGCCACACCACCGGCCCGCCCGCGGAGAACGCGTAGGCGGTGGAGCCGGTCGGCGTCGCTACCAGGACCCCGTCGCAGCCGAACTGCGAGACGGGGCGGCCGTCCACCTCCAGCACCACCTCGAGCACACCCATGCGGGCGGCGTTCTCGATACTGGCCTCGTTCAGGGCCCAGCCGCGGTCCACCACGACATCATCCACGCGGACGCTGACATCTATCGTCATCCGCTGTTCGATGCGATAGTCGCCGTGCACCACTTGGGCGAGCGTGTCGTCGAGGTGTTCGCCCTCGGCCTCGGTGAGAAATCCGATGCGCCCCAGGTTGATTCCCAGCACCGGCACCCGCGCCGGGCGCGCCGTCTCGGCCGCGCGCAGGAAGGTGCCGTCACCGCCCAGCGCGAGCACCATCTCGCAGCCCACCGCGGCGTCGGGGCCGTGCTCGACCGTCTGCACCGGATAACCGTCCGGCTCGCCCTGCTCGTCGCAGTCGAGCCTGGTGCTGTACGCCTCGTCGGCCAGCACGCGCAGGCCGATCCCGGCCTCGGCGAAGATCTTCGCCACCCGATGCGCGGTCTCGGTCAGCTCCGGCCGACCGGGATGCGCGACGAGCAGGATCTCCCGCTTCACTGTGGTCCCTCCTCGACCGCCTGTGTCACCAACGCCGCCACATCGTCCACGGGTTCCCCGCCCTTACGCAGCCACAGAAAATATTCGACATTGCCGGAGGGCCCGGGCAGCGGACTGGCCACGACCCCCCGCGTGTGCAGACCCAGCCCGGCAGCGGCGGCCGCGACCTCGCGCACCGCCTCCGCGCGCAGCCCGGGATCACGCACCACACCGCCGGAGCCTACTCGCTCCCGACCGACCTCGAATTGCGGCTTCACCATGGGCAACAGATCGGCATCGGGCGCGCAACACGCGGCGAGCGCGGGCAGCACCAGGCCCAGCGAGATGAACGACAGATCGGCCACGACCACCTCGACCGGGCCGCCGATCTGCTCGGCGGTCAGGGCACGGACATTGGTGCGATCCAGCACGTGCACCCGCTCGTCGGTGCGCAGCCGCCACACCAGCTGGCCGTAGCCGACATCGGCGGCAACCACCTCGCGCGCACCGCGCGACAGCAGCACATCGGTGAAACCGCCGGTCGACGCGCCCGCATCCAGGCAGCGCCGCCCCTCGACGGTGACACCCTGCGGCTCGAACGCCGCGAGCGCGCCCAGCAGCTTGTGCGCGCCCCGCGAGGCCCACCGCACCTCGTCGGGTTCCTCCCGAACGACCAGGGGCGTGCCCGCCTCGACCGCCGTCGCGGGTTTGGCGGCGACCGTTCCGTTGATGAGGACGCGGCCCGCGCCGATCAGTTCGACCGCGTGCTCCCGCGATCGCGCCAATCCGCGGCGAACCAGTTCGGCGTCCACCCGAGCGCGCCTGGCCACCTCAGATCTTGTCCACCGTCGCCAGGGCCTGGACCAGCACCTCGTGCGCCTGCTCCAGGATGCGGGCCCGCCGGGTGATGTCGACGCCCGCACGGTCGGGGTCCGAATTGTGTGTTCCGGCAGCCAGTTCCGATACCAGCGCGTCGATCTCCGCGCGCACCTGCTGCGGATCGGCGAACTCCGCCGGGGTCGCGCCCGGCAGGTGCTGACCGGGCAGCGGCACACCCGGGCGGGCGTTCGGCCCGGGCGCGTGCGGACGAGGCATCGGCGTAGTCATGGTGTCGACCACGCTACCGGAGTTCGCATTCGAACACACGTACCGACTGCGCCACAGCACGGGCGCGGCGGTGGGGCGCATCCGGCCCGCCCTTGGCAGAATGTGGCGGTGCGAGCTGATCGAGTCGATGCTGTCGGGCGGCGGGCAATGCTGCGGGTGGCGGTGACGCTGGCCACGATCGTCGCGGTGTCCGAGCTACTGCACCGGCGAGCGTCGCGGCGCGGCTTCGCCCCCGCCGACCCGAGCGCCCCGAACGGCACCGAAGCCGTTGTGGTGCTGGGCTGTCCGGCCAAGAAGAACGGGCAACCGCATCCCATGCAGCGCTGGCGCTGCCAAATCGCGGCCCGATCGCTGGACCCCGCCCGCACCGACATCATCGTCTTCACCGGCGGCGCGGTCGAGCGCGACCAGGCCGAGGCCGACGTCATGGCCTGCTACGCCCACGAGTCCCTTGGCATCCCCGAATCCCGCACGGCCACCGAAACCAAGTCCGAAAGCACCTGGCAAAACATCGAATTCACCCTCCCCCTGATCGAACACGCCGACCGCATCCTCATAGCCTCCGACCCCATGCACGCCGCCCGAGCCCGCCGCTACCTCACCCTCCAACGCCCCGACCTGGCCCCCCGCCTAACCCCCACCGACGACTACCGCCCCCTGGAACGCTGGTGGCTCAAAATCCCCACCGCCGCCTACGAACTCACCGCAATAGCCCGCCGCCGCGCGGGCCACGCACTACTCCGCCACGGATAACCGCCTGGCAGCCAGCACACCACGACGACACCAGCGCCACCACACCACGACGACACCAGCGCCACCACATCATGACGACAACAGCACCACCACACCACGACGACACCAGCCACCTGATTCCGGCGTGCTTTTGGCCGGAATCCTGCGGAGGATCCCGGCCAAAAGCACGCCGGGATCAGGAGTAGGGCGGCACTCCGGGACCTGGGGTGGGCCACACGGGGACCTGGGGTAGGCCACACGCCGGGACCTGGAGTAGGCCACACGCCGAGACCTGGAGTAGGCCACACGCCGAGACCTGGAGTAGGCCACACGCCGAGACCTGGAGTAGGCCACACGCCGGGATCAAGAGCAGGGCCACACGCCGAGATCAAGAGCAGGGCCACACGCCGGGATCAGGCGTGGGCTACTGCGCAATCTCGATTGCTCGGCCAGGATGCGCGCGCAGGAGGTCGGCGAGGGCGTCCGCGATATCCGTCGCGTCATCGACCGAAACAGTCTGCGCCACAGGGTGGTTCAGTGCATCGAGGGAGTCGGCGAGGTAGGTGGGGAGGCGGTCGGCGGGTTGTTTGCGGAGGTCGGTGAGGGTGCTGACGCCGGTCAAGACCAGCAGGGAGGGAAGGTCCACGCAGTGGGCGCCGTCGATGTCGGTATCGAGGCGATCGCCGACCACCAATGCGGCGCGGGTGGCCGCTCGCTCGAGCGCGTCTTCCATCAGCGGCGCATAGGGTTTGCCCGCGACCAAGGGCTCCAGTTCGGTCGCGGCTCGCAGCGCGGCAACCATCGAGCCGTTCCCCGGCGCGAGTCCCCGCTCGTTGGGCAGCGTCGCATCGGTATTGGTCGCCACCCACAGCGCCCCGGCGCGCAGCGCATACGCGGCCTCCGCCAGGTCCGGCCACGCTGTCTGCGGCGAATGCCCCTGCACCACCGCCGCGGGCGCCTCGCCGTCGAACCGCCGCACCGGCCGCAACCCGACCCGATCGATCTCCGCCACCAGATCGTCGGTCCCGACGACCAGCACCGCGGCCCCCGGCTCGAGCCGCCCGGCGAGCACATGCGCCGCCGCCTGCGCACTGGTGACGACATCGCCCTCACCGGCCGCGAACCCCAGCTCGGCCAGATGCCGCGCCACCGCTCCCGCGGCCCGGCTCGCATTGTTGGTCACATACACCAACACCTGCTCCCCCGCCGAAAGCGCCTCGGGCGCACCGGGAATCACCGCATTACCCCGATACAGCGTCCCGTCCAGATCCAGCAGCAGTGCCCCGAACCGATCCCGCAAGCGCGTCACAGCAGCCTCCACCTAGCTCCGTTACCGAGTGTCGTCCGACGGTTCGTCATCGCCGCCCGAATCCTCGGCCTCGTCGTAATCCGCGACCGCACCACCGGCGAGCTCGTCGGCACGCTCCTCGGCATCGGTCTCGCCGTCGATGTCCGCGGCGGCGGCATTGAGGAACCACTGGAGGGCCTCGTCGCCACGATCGGCGGCCAGCAGGGCCTCCGCGTAGGCATAGAACAGTCGGGCCGCGGCGGAACCGGTACGGGCAGGGTCGAGATCGGGGGTCTGCAGCGTCACCACGGCCTGGTCGTACTGGCCCAGATCCATGCGGGCGCCCGCGACCACGATGCGCAACTCGGTGGCCTCGTCGCCGCGCAGGCCCCGGGCCTCGTCGCTGCGCCCCAGTTCGATGGCGCGCTCGGGGCGACCGAGACCGCGTTCGCAGTCGGCCATCACCGCGAGCAGACCGGAGCCGCCCGACATCCGCCGCGCGGTGCGCAACTCGGAGAGCGCCTCGGCCCACTCACCCGCGTGATAGGCGGTGACACCGGCGGTTTCGCGAACCACCGCGATCCGCCCGGCGCGCTGCCGCGCCGCCCGCGCATGCGCCAGGGCCAGCTCGGGATCCTCGTCGAGGAGCCGGGCCGCCATCACCAGGTGCCGGGCAACCGTCTCGGCATTGCCCTTGTCCAGGCTGAGCAGATCGCGCCGGATCACCGGCTCCAGATCGCTCGCCTGAACATCCTCGGGCAGCGCGGGCTCATCGGGACGCCCCGGCCGACGCTCCTGTCCCCGCCCGACCCCCTCGCCACCACGCCGCCGCTCCTCCGGCCGACCGGCATCCCCACCCCGACCGAATTCCCTTCTGTCACCACCGAATTCACGCTCACCACGCGCGGGCCGATCCCCCTCGCGCCGATCCCGCGAAAACCCGCCGCGACCTTCGCCGCCCCAACGATCCGACCGCTCCTCCCCACGCCGGAAATCCCCACGATCGGAATCCCCCCGCGGCCCACCGGATCTCCGCTCCGCACCACCACGCTCGTAACCACCCCGCCGCTCACCGAACTCCCCGCGACGCTCACCGAAACCGCCCCGGCGATCATCGGAACCGCCGCGACGCTCGCCGAAACCACCACGGCGATCATCGGACCCACCCCGGCGATCACCGAAACCACGACGGTCATCGGACCCACCGCGCCGTTCACCGAAACCACCACGGCGATCATCGGATCCGCCGCGGCGGCCGTCGGAACCACCACGGGAACCATCGAAACCGCGCCGCTCGCCGGATCCACCGTGCCGGTCGCCGAATCCACCGCGCTGGTTGTCCGAATCACCACGACGGTCGCCGTAGCCACGACGATCGTCGGATCCGCCCCGGCGGTCGTCGAAATTCCCACGGCGGTCGCCGAATTCGCGATCGCGGCCGGAGTTGTCGCGGCGGAAACCGCCCGAACGGCGGTCGCCGGTTCCCCGGGCGTCGCCGCCCTCGTTGCGGTCACTCCGTGGCTGGTAGGGCCGGTCACCACCGGACCGCTCGCGCGGGGGTTTGCCGGAGCCGCCCGGGCCCTGACCGGCGCCGCTGCGGCGGAAGGGCTTCCTGCCGTCGTTCTGCTCCGACACGGTGCTCCCTCTCTCTGTCGTCGCTGTTGCTATCGATGCCCGGTCGCGGCGCTCTCGCCCACGTGACGTGCGGTCCGTACGACCCAGATTCAATCACGTGCGGACGGTCCGGCGTCCACGCGGCACAGGCCCTGAAACGCAAAATGGGGGCCCACGGTATGGGCCCCCATTTCGAAGGATTGTCCGGCGGTGTCCTACTCTCCCACACCCTGGCGAGTGCAGTACCATCGGCGCAGGTGGCCTTAGCTTCCGGGTTCGGAATGGGACCGGGCGTTTCCCCACCGCTATAACCGCCGTAACACTATGAAACTATCCACACCCTCCACGGGGGGTCGTGTGTTGTTTCAGATACCGCACAGTGGACGCGTAGCAGCTTTGTTGGTAAGTCCTCGGCCTATTAGTACCGGTCACCTGCACCAGTTACCTGGCTTCCAGTTCCGGCCTATCAACCCAATGGTCTGTTGGGGACCTTACCCACTCGAAGTGGTGAGAAACCTCATCTTGGAACAGGCTTCCCGCTTAGATGCTTTCAGCGGTTATCCCTTCCGAACGTAGCCAACCAGCCATGCCCCTGGCGGGACAACTGGCACACCAGAGGTTCGTCCGTCCCGGTCCTCTCGTACTAGGGACAGCCTTCCTCAAGTTTCTGACGCGCGCGGCGGATAGAGACCGAACTGTCTCACGACGTTCTAAACCCAGCTCGCGTGCCGCTTTAATGGGCGAACAGCCCAACCCTTGGGACCTACTCCAGCCCCAGGATGCGACGAGCCGACATCGAGGTGCCAAACCATCCCGTCGATATGGACTCTTGGGGAAGATCAGCCTGTTATCCCCGGGGTACCTTTTATCCGTTGAGCGACACCGCTTCCACATGCCGGTGCCGGATCACTAGTCCCGACTTTCGTCCCTGCTCGACCTGTCGGTCTCACAGTCAAGCTCCCTTGTGCACTTACACTCACCACCTGATTGCCAACCAGGCTGAGGGAACCTTTGGGCGCCTCCGTTACACTTTAGGAGGCAACCGCCCCAGTTAAACTACCCACCAGGCACTGTCCCTGAACCAGATCATGGTCCGAGGTTAGAAGTCCAATACGATCAGAGTGGTATTTCAACGACGACTCCACCCGAACTAGCGTCCAAGCTTCACAGTCTCCCACCTATCCTACACAAACCGTACCGAACACCAATACCAAGCTATAGTAAAGGTCCCGGGGTCTTTTCGTCCTGCCGCGCGTAACGAGCATCTTTACTCGTACTGCAATTTCGCCGAGTCTGCGGTGGAGACAGCAGAGAAGTCGTTACGCCATTCGTGCAGGTCGGAACTTACCCGACAAGGAATTTCGCTACCTTAGGATGGTTATAGTTACCACCGCCGTTTACCGGGGCTTAAATTCTCAGCTTCGCCCTTACGGACTAACCGGTCCTCTTAACCTTCCGGCACCGGGCAGGCGTCAGTCCGTATACATCGTCTTACGACTTCGCACGGACCTGTGTTTTTAGTAAACAGTCGCTTCTCTCTGGTCTCTGCGACCCAACCCAGCTCCCACCGCAAGGATGTTCACCAGACCGGGCCCTCCTTCTCCCGAAGTTACGGAGGCATTTTGCCGAGTTCCTTCACCACAGTTCTCTCGATCGCCTTAGTATTCTCTACCTGACCACCTGTGTCGGTTTGGGGTACGGGCCGTGTACCAACTCACTAGAGGCTTTTCTCGGCAGCATAGGATCACTGAATTCGCCTCAACCGGCTACGCATCACCTCTCAGGCTTGATGCTGTGCGGATTTGCCTACACAACGCCCTACAGGCTTACACCAGGTAATCCATCACCTGGCCCAGCTACCTTCCTGCGTCACCCCATCGCTTGACTACTACAATCAGGGTCCCGTGCAGCCACTTCTCTTCACCCGAAGGTGATAGGTCCGCTTTTGGACGGTTAGCACAACTGATTCGCCATTGGGCGCGGATACACGGGTACGGGAATATCAACCCGTTGTCCATCGACTACGCCTGTCGGCCTCGCCTTAGGTCCCGACTCACCCTGGGCGGATTAACCTGGCCCAGGAACCCTTGGTCATCCGGCGGACGAGTTTCTCACTCGTCTTTCGCTACTCATGCCTGCATTCTCACTCCCGTAGCCTCCACAACTAGTTCACACTGCTGCTTCCCTGGCTACAGGACGCTCCCCTACCCACCCCAACCCCTGGACACCAAGTGCCTGGGTACATGCTGGAGTGCCGCGGCTTCGGCGGTGTACTTGAGCCCCGCTACATTATCGGCGCAGGATCACTTGACCAGTGAGCTATTACGCACTCTTTCAAGGGTGGCTGCTTCTAAGCCAACCTCCTGGTTGTCTAAGCGACCCCACATCCTTTTCCACTTAGTACACGCTTAGGGGCCTTAGCCGGCGATCTGGGCTGTTTCCCTCTCGACTACGAAGCTTATCCCCCGCAGTCTCACTGCCGCGCTCTCACACACCGGCATTCGGAGTTTGGCTGACTTCGGTAAGCTTGTAGGCCCCCTAGGCCATCCAGTGCTCTACCTCCAGTGTGAAACACGCGACGCTGCACCTAAATGCATTTCGGGGAGAACCAGCTATCACGGAGTTTGATTGGCCTTTCACCCCTACCCACAGCTCATCCCCTCAGTTTTCAACCTAAGTGGGTTCGGGCCTCCACGACGTCTTACCGTCGCTTCACCCTGGCCATGGGTAGATCACCCCGCTTCGGGTCCATGATGTGCGACTCAACCGCCCTATTCGGACTCGCTTTCGCTACGGCTCCCCCACACGGGTTAACCTCGCCACACACCGATGACTCGCAGGCTCATTCTTCAAAAGGCACGCCATCACCCCACCATAGGAGGGCTCTGACGGATTGTAAGCGCACGGTTTCAGGTACTATTTCACTCCCCTCCCGGGGTACTTTTCACCTTTCCCTCACGGTACTAGTCCGCTATCGGTCACCAAGTAGTATTCAGGCTTACCGGGTGGTCCCGGCAGATTCACAGCAGATTTCACGAGTCCGCTGCTACTCGGGAAACATCCACACAAGAGAACACGTTTTCGCTTACCGGACTCTCACCGTCTACGGTCGGCCATCCCAGACCAATTCAGCTAACGAGTTCTTTTCTGACTTGCGCTCACTTCGGCAGAAGTGAGAAGAATGATCCCACAACCCCGCATAGACAACGACTGCCGTCTATCACATCTACACGGTTTAGCCTCTTCCGCTTTCGCTCGCCACTACTCACGGAATCACTATTGTTTTCTCTTCCTGTGGGTACTGAGATGTTTCACTTCCCCACGTTCCCTCCACACACCCTATATATTCAGATGCGGGTGACACGACATCACTCGTGCCGGGTTTCCCCATTCGGACATCCTCGGATCTCAGCTCGGTTGACAGCTCCCCGAGGCTTATCGCAGCCTCCTACGTCCTTCATCGGCTCTCGGTGCCAAGGCATCCACCGTACGCTCTTACACACTTACAAACAAAGATGCTCGCGTCCACTGTGCAGTTCTCAAACAACACACCCGCACCGAATCGAATCAAGGACCGCGACCCCTCGAGGAGGCTGGTTTCACAAGAGATCCGGGCGGATCGTTTCTTGCCTGGAAAGAACGTCTGTTCTTTCAGGACCCAACAGTGTGTCGACTACATCCCCTCACGGGGCACATGTCAGCGTTCCACCCATGAGCAACACCGAGGAACACTCGTCCTCGAAATGCTATGTGCTCCTTAGAAAGGAGGTGATCCAGCCGCACCTTCCGGTACGGCTACCTTGTTACGACTTCGTCCCAATCGCCAATCCCACCTTCGACGGCTCCCTCCCACGAGGGGTTAGGCCACCGGCTTCGGGTGTTACCGACTTTCATGACGTGACGGGCGGTGTGTACAAGGCCCGGGAACGTATTCACCGCAGCGTTGCTGATCTGCGATTACTAGCGACTCCAACTTCACGGGGTCGAGTTGCAGACCCCGATCCGAACTGAGACCGGCTTTAAGGGATTCGCTCCACCTCACGGTATCGCAGCCCTCTGTACCGGCCATTGTAGCATGTGTGAAGCCCTGGACATAAGGGGCATGATGACTTGACGTCGTCCCCACCTTCCTCCGAGTTGACCCCGGCAGTCTCTCACGAGTCCCCGCCATCACGCGCTGGCAACATAAGATAAGGGTTGCGCTCGTTGCGGGACTTAACCCAACATCTCACGACACGAGCTGACGACAGCCATGCACCACCTGTACACCAGCCACAAGGGAGGCTACATCTCTGCAGCTTTCTGGTGTATGTCAAACCCAGGTAAGGTTCTTCGCGTTGCATCGAATTAATCCACATGCTCCGCCGCTTGTGCGGGCCCCCGTCAATTCCTTTGAGTTTTAGCCTTGCGGCCGTACTCCCCAGGCGGGGTACTTAATGCGTTAGCTACGGCACGGATCCCGTGGAAGGAAACCCACACCTAGTACCCACCGTTTACGGCGTGGACTACCAGGGTATCTAATCCTGTTCGCTACCCACGCTTTCGCTTCTCAGCGTCAGTTACTGCCCAGAGACCCGCCTTCGCCACCGGTGTTCCTCCTGATATCTGCGCATTTCACCGCTACACCAGGAATTCCAGTCTCCCCTGCAGTACTCTAGTCCGCCCGTATCGACTGCAAGCGCACGGTTGAGCCGTGAGATTTCACAATCGACGCGACGAACCGCCTACAAGCTCTTTACGCCCAGTAATTCCGGACAACGCTCGCACCCTACGTATTACCGCGGCTGCTGGCACGTAGTTGGCCGGTGCTTCTTCTACTCCTACCGTCACTTGCGCTTCGTCGGAGTCGAAAGCGGTTTACAACCCGAAGGCCGTCATCCCGCACGCGGCGTCGCTGCATCAGGCTTCCGCCCATTGTGCAATATTCCCCACTGCTGCCTCCCGTAGGAGTCTGGGCCGTGTCTCAGTCCCAGTGTGGCCGGTCACCCTCTCAGGTCGGCTACCCGTCGTCGCCTTGGTAGGCCGTTACCCCACCAACAAGCTGATAGGCCGCGGGCCCATCTCGCACCGATAAATCTTTCCACCACACACCATGCAATGCGTGGTCATATCCGGTATTAGACCCAGTTTCCCAGGCTTATCCCAGAGTACGAGGCAGATCACCCACGTGTTACTCACCCGTTCGCCGCTCGTGTACCCCGAAGGGCCTTACCGCTCGACTTGCATGTGTTAAGCACGCCGCCAGCGTTCGTCCTGAGCCAGGATCAAACTCTCCGTTGAAGACTCTCAATTGCGTCCGAAGACGTAATCGGAAGAATTAACCAGAGTCCGAAAACCTTGGCAAAATCAAACGCCAGCAAAAGTATTTGCTGACTAAATATCCCGGCGCTCACACGGGGGTGTAAGCACCGGAACCAAATGTAAATATTTGGCACTGACATTCATCGACACACTATTGAGTTCTCAAAGAACAGGCGCACTCCGCATCCAACCGGATATCCGGCCTTCTTCGGAGGCAACTTTTCCAGCCTAACCGAACCAACCCGCAGAGTCAAGTCCGAGGCGTAATTCGATCTTGCTGATGGTCAGGCGCTCCTCGTCCAGCCTCGTTCTCCCTGGCCTCTCGGCCCCGGGTCGGTGTCCGTGTCGCTCTGACCTGGAATAAGTTACGTGTTGGATAACGGAACGTCAAATCCCCAAGACAGCAGGCGTTTTCGCTGGTCAGGGGCCTCGCTTCGGGCGGTTGCCCGACCTGGGTCGCGGCAATGTGACCCAGGTCATGGCAACCGTGTCATTCGGCGCGGCGAGCTCCCGCGAAGTTCTTCTTGCCGCGGCGCAGGACGAGCCAGCGTCCGTGCAGGTAATCGGAATCGGCGGGCGTCCATTCCGGATCGGATATGCGGG
The DNA here is from genome assembly GCF_013186535.1 of Nocardia terpenica. Taxonomy (NCBI): domain Bacteria; kingdom Bacillati; phylum Actinomycetota; class Actinomycetes; order Mycobacteriales; family Nocardiaceae; genus Nocardia; species Nocardia terpenica. The sequence continues at coordinate 2,072,068 of NZ_JABMCZ010000001.1, read as the reverse complement.
TGTTGTTCACCGATGCGCCGCCCTCGTTCACCGCGCGGCGGGCCGCGCCCCGGCTGTCCGACAGGCCCGATGCCACCAGGAGGTCGACGATCGTCGAATCGGTGCGCGCCTGCGCGACTTCACCGTCGGCGGCGGCCTCGGACAAAGCGGCGGCGAGCGTGGACTCGTCGAGTTCGTGCAGGTCGCCGCGGCCGAACAGGGCTTGGCTGGCGAGTTGCACCGCGCGGGTGTTGGCCTCGCCGTGCACGAGCGTGGTCATCTCGGCGGCCAGTCGGCGCTGTGCCGCGCGGGCGTGCGGGCGTTCCTCGGTGGCCTTCTGTAGTTCGTCCAGTTCCTCGCGCTCGAGGAAGGTGAACCAGCGCAGGTAGCGGACCACGTCGGCGTCGCCGGTGTTCACGAAGTACTGGTACCAGGCGTAGGGGCTGGTCATCTCCGGGTCCAGCCACAGGCTGCCGCCGCCGGTGGACTTGCCGAACTTCTTGCCGTCGGCGGAGGTCACCAGGGGGACCGTCAGCGCGTGCACGTGCTCGCCGTCGAGGCGGCGATTCAGTTCGACGCCCGCGATGATGTTGCCCCATTGGTCCGAGCCGCCGACCTGCAGGTGGCAGCCGTGCTTGCGGCGCAGCTGCACGTAGTCGTTGGCCTGCAACAGCATGTAGCTGAATTCGGTGTAGGACATGCCGTCGGTCTCGAGCCGCCGCTTGACGGTGTCGCGGGCCAGCATGACGTTCACCGAGAAGTGCTTGCCGACATCGCGCAGGAATTCGACCGTGGTCAGCGGGCCGGTCCAGTCCATATTGTTCGCGATGATCGCGCCGGTCTTCGGGTCGTCCAGGTCGACGAAGCGTTGCAGCTGGCCGCGGATGCGTTCGGCCCAGGCGGCCACGGTGTCGGTCGAATTCATGGCGCGCTCGCCGACGTCGCGGGGGTCGCCGATGAGACCGGTCGCGCCGCCCGCGAGCACGATGGGCCGGTTGCCGGCGCGCTGGAAACGCTTCAGCGCGAGCAGCGGAACCAGGTGACCGGCGTGCAGGCTGGCGGCGGTCGGATCGAAGCCGGCATAGAGGGTGATCGGGCCCTCGGCCAGCTCGGCGCGCAGGGCGTCCAGGTCGGTGGACTGCGCGATCAAGCCACGCCAGGTCAGTTCCTCGATGATGTCGACGCTCACGCCTTCCCATCTTTCCGCACTCGATTACCGGGCAAACATGCAGGTTCCGACCCTCATGATGGCGAGCGGCGGCGTGGGGGTCGAGGGATTATTCGAATGCCTCTTTCAATGAGGTGAGGTGGACGCGGCTGGCGGCCGCGGCGGCATCGGGGTCGCTGCGGCGGACGGCGTCGAGCAGGACCTCGTGGGCGCGATGGTCGGCGTGCGGGTCGAGCGGGCGGATGCGCAGCATGTCGATCATGGCGTGCCGCGAGCGCGGGACGAAGGCGTCGAACATGCCGTTGAGCACGTCGTTGTGCGCGGCGGCGACCACGGTCCGGTGGAATTCGGTGTCGGCATCGACGAGTTCGGCCACCGACGCGCCCGACTCGGCGCGGGCGGTCAGGGCGCGCCCCATGGCCCGCAGGTCGGCGGGGGTGCGGCGGCGGGCGGCCAGGGCGGCGCCCTCCACCTCGATGGCGATGCGGGCCTCGATGACGGTGATGATGTCGGCCCGGCGCAGCACGGTGTCCCAGTCCTCGACGACGTCGACGGCGGTGACGAAAACGCCCGCGCCCTGGCGGCTTTCGAGGACGCCCTTCCCGGACAGCTCGCGAACGGCCTCGCGCAGCGTGGACCGGCCGACGCCCAGCTGCGCGGCCAGGGTGGTCTCGCCGGGGAGTTTGTGCCCGAGCTGCCATTCGCCGGCGCGGATCCGATCGAGGAGCAATTGCGCGGCCTGCGCGGCCAGCGGATGCCTCTGCACGTGCGCCAAAGCTTGCGCGCCTCTCTACTTGTCTGAGGAGTGATTACCGGTCAGTTTAGGCCACGCGCACAGCCCTGGTCCCGGCCGACGGCATGCCGGGACCAGGAGGGCCAGGTCAGGCCGACTTCTCCGCCCGTGGTGCGCGGGGGCTGCGGCGGTAGGCCGAGACGGCGGGGGAATCGCGCAACCACAGTCGCCACGGGCGGTCGGCGGCGAGGCTGACGCCGACTCGGGGGCCGACGCCGATCAGGGAGGTGTCGGTGATTTCCGGGCCCAGTTCCAGCCGGATGGGTGCGGCCGGGTCGAACAGGTCGGTTCCGTAGTCGCCCAGGGTGATTCCGAGGGCGCTGCCGAGATTGCCGGGGCCCCTGGCCAAGTCGGCGTCGGCGCGGGCGGCGGGGCGGCGTTCGCGGGCGGCGGGGAGCCCGGCGATCACCTCGCCCGCTCGGATCAGGACCGCGCTGGCGAGGCCGTCGGGACCGGAGGTGACGTTCACGCAGACGTGCATGCCGTAGCTGAAATACACGTAGAGTCGACCAGCGGGCCCGAACATGACGGCATTGCGCGGGGTTCGGCCGCGCCCGGAGTGCGCCGCCGGGTCGTGCCAGGGCCCGGCCGGGTCACCCCCGTACGCCTCGACCTCGACGATGCGCACCCCGACGGGCCCGGACCACAGGGTGGCCCCGAGCAGCCGATGCGCGGCGGCCAATGGTTCGACGGCGAGTTCCTCGGCAGACACAGTGCCCCATTGTCGCGAAGGGCGCCCGGTGGGGAACAGTCGGGCCGTCAGGTCGAGATCACGCCGTTTGATTTTGCGCATGGCGACGATGGTCCGGCAACTACTCGTCGAATCACGTTGCTGACGCCCCAGATTCCGGCCGAAAGCATGCCGGAATCATGGGGTGCCGGGCCTACAGGTACGCGCTGTGGTCTCCCGAGCGCATGCTCAGGACGTCGTCGGCGATGATGAACGCGTAGGCCACGATCATCAAGGCCGCCAAGAGGATCCAGGCCGCCGCGGCGACGCCGAGGGGGGTGGTCGCCACGGCGGCGACGGCCGCGGCCAGCCGCCACCAGGGGCGTGGGAGCCGCAGTGTCAGGCGGAACAGGCACTGGCCCAGGAAGAACACGCCGACGCCGCCCGCGAGAGACAGGGCGGCGGGGAGGGGCATCGGCCGGGTGCCGTCGGCGATGCAGATCTTGATGCCCGCGGCGGTCAGGATGATGCCCAGCAGCATGACATACAGCGAGTACCCGTAGGCGACCACCGCCGGGCGCGTGCGTTGCGGGCCGGGTAGTGCGCTCATGGCGTGTTCGCCGCGTTCGTCGTCGAGCCCGAAGAAGGCCCACCACAGCACATAGGCCAGCCACAGGCCGAGCGCGATCATGCCGATCAGTCCGGCGTCGAGGTGCTCGCCGCCCAGCCCGGCGCCGATCGCGACCACCGATTCGCCGATCGCGATGATGAGCACCAGGCCGTGCCGCTCGCAGAAGTGGCTGGGGCGCACCACGAATCCGCCGGTCCCGGCGATGTAGGGCGTCGCCACCTGCAGGGCGAAGGCCGCGCCCCAGATCAGGTAGCGCGGCCAGCCGTGCACGAAACCGCCGCCCAGCACCAGCAGCGCGGAGGCGGCGTTGGGCGGGGCGATGCGCAGGATCGCCGAGGTCGCCGACGCTCCCCCGCCGAGGTAGAACAGCGCCGTGTGCACGGTGTTCACCACGAAATATCCGACGCCGAAGGCGATTCCGGAACCCTCGGCCGCCTCGGGCACCGCGACCGCCAGGATGAAGAACCCGAGCATGCCGATCAGCAGGGCCGTCCGGCGCGCCGAACTGTTGGGCGCCACCTCGTTGGTCAGCCAGACGTAGCCGCTGTACATCCACCAGATCACGCCGAACATCAGGGCCACCCGGCCCAGCGCCGCCCAGCTCGCGTGCTCGCTGAAGGCGTGCGTGAGCTGGGTGATGGTGAAGACGAAGACGAGATCGAAGAACAGTTCCAGGGTCGAGGCGCGGACTTGACCGCCCTCGGCCACGTCCGCGGTTTCGCTGGTCACGGGCCGATCGTAAGGGTGACGAGCGAACGGGCCGCAATCGCGCGGCCGAGGGGCTTGCGTTCCGTTCCGCGCGGGCGCAGAATTCAACGCGTAATGAATTCAACACTCGATGAACAGGAGTGATCCATGGCGGTGTCGAACTCTCCCCCGGCTGTCGAGGTCGAACATCTGCGGGTGCAACGCGGCGGACGGGAAGTACTGCACGACCTCTCGCTGACGGTGCCGCGCGGTCGCATCACCGGGCTGCTGGGGCCCTCCGGATGCGGGAAGACGACGCTCATTCGCAGCATCGTCGGCACCCAGTTGATCGCCGCGGGCAGCGTGCGGGTGCTGGGCGAACCGGCGGGCAGCACGGGCCTGCGGTCGCGGGTGGGCTATGTGACGCAGGCGCCGAGCATCTACGACGATCTCAGCATCACCGACAATGTGGCCTACTTCGGCGCGCTCTACGGGCGGTCGAATTCCGATGTCGCCGCGGCCATCTCGGCGGTGGGGCTGGGCGAGCACGCGCGGCAGCGGGGCAATCAGCTGTCCGGCGGGCAGCGCACCCGGGCGTCGCTGGCCTGCGCGCTGGTGGCCGATCCGGAGCTGCTGGTGCTCGACGAGCCGACCGTCGGGCTGGATCCGGTGCTGCGCGTGGAGCTGTGGAATCAGTTCCACGCCCTGGCCGCCCAGGGCCGCACGCTGCTGGTGTCCAGCCACGTCATGGACGAGGCCGAGCACTGCGACCGGCTGCTGCTCATGCGCGAGGGCCACCTGCTGGCCCAGCTCAGCCCGGACGAGCTGCGCACCGAGACCGGCGAAACCAGTTTGGAGAACGCGTTTCTCGCGCTGATCAGGATGGGAGACCCGCGATGACGACCGCCGTCGCGCACCCGCTGCGCTGCTACACCGCCACCACCGTCCGCATTCTGCGGCAGCTGCGCGCCGATCACCGCACCGTCGCGATGCTGCTGCTGGTGCCGTCGCTGCTGATCCTGCTGCTGTACTACGTGTATCACGACACGCCGAGCGTGCCGGGCATGCCGACGCTGTTCGACCGGGTCGGCATCAGCATGCTGGGCATCCTGCCGTTCATCGTGATGTTCCTGATCACCGCCATCGCCATGCAGCGCGAGCGGACCTCGGGCACGCTGGAGCGGCTGATGACCACGCCGCTGTCCAAGCCGGATCTGCTGGCGGGCTACGGCACCGCGTTCTCGGTGGCCGCCGCCGGGCAGGCGGGCCTGGCGTGCCTGGTGTCGTTCGGGCTGCTGGGCATGCACTCGGCGGGCAGCGTGTGGCTGGTGCTGTTGATCGCGGTGCTGGACGCGGTGCTCGGGGTCGCGCTGGGTCTGCTCGCAAGTGCGTTCGCGCGCACCGAGTTTCAGGCCGTGCAGTTCATGCCGTTGATCGTGGGACCGCAGTTCTTCCTGTGCGGGCTGCTGGTGCCGCGCGGTCAGCTGCCGCACTGGCTGGAGATCATCAGCGACGTGCTGCCGCTGAGCTACGCCGTCGACGCCCTGCAGCAGGTGGCGCGGTATCCCGGGGCCACCGGGCTGATGTGGCGCGATGTGGGGGTCGTGGCCGTATTCGCCGCCGTCGCACTGGGATTGGGCGCGGCCACGCTGCGGAGGAGAACGGCATGACCGACACCGGCGAACCCGAGGACAACGGCGGGCGCAGCGGGCGGCGGCCCGGCCGGTCCGGGACGCGGGAGGCCATTCTGACCGCGGCCCGCACCCGGTTCGCCGAGGTGGGGTTCGACAAGGCGTCGATCCGCTCGATCGCGACGGCGGCCGGGGTGGATCCCGCGCTGGTGCACCACTATTTCGGCACCAAGCAGGATTTGCTCACCGCCGCAATGGATCTGCCGATCGATCCGAACGTGATCCGGGAGCAGGTCGCCGCGGTGCCGCTGGATCGGATCGGGGAGACGGTGGTGCGGGTGGTGGTGAGCGTCTGGGATTCCTCGGTCGGGGTGCAGGCGGTGGCGGCGTTCCGCAGCCTGCTCACCGGCGCCGAGGGCGAACTGGCCCGCGCGTTCCTGCTGGAGGTGGCGCTGCGCGATGTGCGCGAGCGGGTGGATTCGCCGCCGGGCACCGGGCCCACCCGTGTGGTGCTGGCGGTCTCGCAGATGATCGGATTGCTGGTGGCGCGCAAGATCGTCGGGATCGAGCCGGTGGCCTCGATGCCGGTGGACGAGCTGGCCGCGGTGGTCGGGCCGAATCTGCAGCGCTATCTCACCGGGGATCTGCCGCTGCCGTGAAGGCCGCGTGCTCCTCGTCGCTCACCGGGCGGGCCTCATCGATCAGCAGCACCGGAATCCCGTTGTCGATCGGGTAGGCCCGCCGCAGCCGCGGGTTGTAGAGCACGCCCGCCCCGGCGCTATCGCGCACCGGCAGCAGCGGCCCCTTGTCCTGCGGGCAGGCCAGCAGACTCAGCAGGGTGGGATCCAGGATTTCCTCGGCCATGCCGACAACCTACCGGTCCCGGCATTCTTGAATCTCGTCGGCTAGGGAGATCCCGGCCAAAAGCATGCCGGGAAAGACGAAAAGAGACATGCCGGGAAGACGAAAAGAGCCACGCCGAGAAGACCAGAAGAGCCACGCCGAGAAGACCAGAAGAGCCACGCCGGGAAGACGAGAGGTGGCAAGCCGGGAAGGCCAGAAGAGGCAAGCCGGGAAGGCGAGGAGAGCTTCGGCTGCCTGCTTAGGTGCGGCGGAAGGAGAAGTGGCGGTGGCCGAAGTAGCTGGCGATGGCTACCAGCGCCATTACGGTGATCGTGGCGGGGGTTTTGGGGAGGTGGAGGGTGGCTACGGTGAGTTGGACGCCTGTCGCATTCAGTAGGAGGCCACCGGAATTCACGAGGACGAAGCGGGTGAAGTCGCGGAGGAGGTGGCCGCGGACGCGGAAGACGAGGGTGCGGTGGGCGACGAAGGCGAAGACGATGCTGACGCAGTAGGCCAGCACCACGGCCAGGGCGGGGGGCCAGGATTCGGGGAGCACCTTCAGCCACAGGACGGTCAGGGCCATGCCCAGCAGGGTGTTCGCGCCGCCGACGGCCGCGAAGGCCACCTCTTGGCGGCGAATCAGGCGCAGGAGCGGGCCGGGCGTCGGCTCGGCGGCGGGATCCGCCACGGCCGAACCCGGCGCAGCATCCGAACCCCGGCCCGCGTTCATGAAACCGCTTCCGCCAGTTCGGGCTTCGCCGCGTCGGGATCGGCGGGGGGTGTCGGGCCGTCCGGCTCGTCGTCGCGGCGGCGGGTGCGCAGGTACAGCCACTGCATGAGGCCCAGGCCGATCAGACCGCCGATCGCGGCGGCGATGCCGACCTTCCAGCCCGGCGGGCGCCACGACACGATCAGCTCGGCGTTCTCGGTGCCCGGCGGAATGGGCACGGCGACAAAGGACTTGGAGATGGTGGTGTGCGGAATGTCGCGCCCGTTCAGGGTGACCCGGTAGCCGGGCCAGCCGAGCCGGGCGAACACGACCCGGCCGCCGGTGCTCGACGACACCCGCACCCGGCTGGTCGTATCGGACTCCCCGAGGGAGGTGGCGGTGACCCCGGCGGCGTCGGCGACGCGGCCGTTCACGCCGGAGATCGGGCCGTCGACCCGCTCGAGCACCCAGATGTAGCGCTCGTGGCCCGGATAGTCGACCCACTTCCAGCCCGCGGGCGCGGGATGGTTGCCCGCGTCGGGGAACATGGCCCGCTGCAACACGACTCGGTCCAGTTTCATCAGGTCCACCAGGGTGCGCCCGGTGGTCGGCTCGGGGGTGAACAGCCGCCGGTAGGCGTCGGGGCAGACGCTGGAATCCCAGCGCATGCACAGCGTTTCGCCGAACCAGTAGTGCCCGTTCGGGGTGTAGCCGTTGACGTAGTGCAGCCGCAGGTCCTTGGCGTAGTTGCCGAAGACCAGCGAGCCGTAGGCGCCCGCGAGGTTCTTCTCCCCCGGCTGCACCAGGGCGCGATCGCCGAGCTGAATGGTGATGCCGTCGAACGCCGGGAACGCCGCCTGCGCCTGCGACCGGCTGGCGGGCAGGTTCCAGCTCATCGGATTCGGTTGCGCCGCATGCACTTGCACGTAGGCGATCGGGAACATGGCCACGATGGTGAGCAGCGCGGCGGCGGCCGTGCCGCGAGTGTGGCCCAGCCACACCGCGATCGCGCCGAGCGCCGCCACCGCAAACGCCGACCCCAGGTGCCAGACCACATCGTGCGGGTCGGCGGAGAAGGTGCGCACCCACAGCAGCCCGATCAGCACCAGCGCGGCGAGGCCGCGATTGCGCCGGTTCGCCACCGTGCCGAACCGGCCCAGCAGCACGCACACCAGCACCAGCAGGCCCAGCGCCAGCATCGGCAGCACCCGCGCGGGCCAGCGCAGCGGGCCGACCGTGCCGGGGCCCGCGGTCCACATCAGGAACATGACCGCGAACAGCGCCACCGCGGTCAGCTCCCGCCACGCCCCGCGCGCCCGCCGCCAGTCGACGAACGCCAGCGCCGGAATCAGGAACCAGGCGATATAGGTCATCGGCAGCGGCTGGATGTAGCCCCACCACGAATTGAACGCGGGCAGCGTGGACGGCAGGCTGGCGTTCAGCGACTCCGACCACGGCACCGTCAGGAACTGGTCGTTATTGATCTGCGAGGTGCCGCGCCAGCTCACCTTCGCCGACAGCATGCTCGGCAGGTAGGTCATCAGACCGGCCAGGCCCGCGCACATCGCCACCGCGGCCAGCCGCGCGACCGGCCGCCACCGGCGCTGGTAGATCAGTTCGCCGACGGCGACCGCGACCAGCATGAGCGCGGATTCCACGGCGGGAAAGACGTATTCGACCGAAATCGCCAGATACAGGAAGACGAAGACCGGGATCGGCCCGCCCCTGCCGCGGGCGTATCGCACCGACGCCGCCCACGCGTGCACCATCCAGGCGGTGCCGGTCAGCGAGGTCACCCAGCTGGCCTCGTCGAAGAACAGCAGCCAGCCGGTGAGCGGGAAGGCGATGCCCGCCACCGCCGCCCACTGCACCCGGCCGCCGTAGGCCAGACACACCCGATACACGCCGAGCGCGGCGATGATCGAGAACACCAGCTTCACGACCGTGGCCAGCACCACGAGGTTGTCGACGGAGGGCGCGATCAGATCGATCAGCAGCTGCGGCGGGTTGAACAGGCCCGCCTCCTCCATGGTGTAGTTGCCGGTCATCCACTGCTCGGGATTCAGCAGCGGCAGATGACCCTCGCGCAACTGGCGGCCCAGCCACACCCACAGCGGGGTGTACTGGGATTCGCTGTCGTCGGTGTAGAAGTGGCGGAAGTTGGCCAGCAGGACCGCGATATATCCGGCGATCACCCCGACGACGGTGAGCAAGCCCCAGCGATACACGTCTCTGCGCGACTGCTCCACGGCGTTCGGATCGGACCCGGACGCGGCATGTTCCGGCGCCGCCTCAGACACTGCACTGTCGCCCACGAGTTCCTGACCCTACTTCACAGCCTCCGAAACCGACCACCTGCACCGTGTTAGAGTTCACCCCGATCCGGGCTCCGGCAGGACACCAGGTCCGGTGCGCACCGTCTTCGAAAGTCGAACCAGCTGATGCCGATTCCCTCCGCTCGCTCGCACCACCGCATACCCGTCGCGCATGCGCGCGCGGGCGGGCACCCGGGCCGGGCGCACGCGGTCTCGGTGGTCGTGCCGGTGTATCGCGGCGAGGACACCATCGCCGGTCTCGTCGCCGAACTGCACGAGCTGTCGCGGCCCACCACCACGCCGGGCGGCACCGCCTTCGTCGTCGACGAGATCGTGCTCGTGCACGACCACGGCCCCGATCGTTCCGACCTGGTGCTGCAACGGCTCGACCGCGAATACGAGCAGGTCCGCGTGGTGTGGCTGAGTCGCAACTTCGGTCAGGACGCCGCCACCATCGCCGGGATGGCCGCCGCGCGCGGCGAGTGGATCGTGACCATGGACGAGGACGGGCAGCACGATCCCGGATTCATCGGCACGTTCATCGATACCGCGCTGTCGCAGCGGGCCGATCTGGTGTATTCCAAGCCGACCAACACCCGCCCGCACGGCGTGCTGCGCAACCTCACCTCGCGCGGGTCGAAGGTCGTGCTGGCCACGCTGTTCGCCTTCCCGGATTCGACCCGGTTCGAGAGCTACCGGCTGATCCGCGGCGATATCGGGCGCCAGCTGGCCGAGGTCGCCTCCAACGGCGTGTATCTGGACGTGGCGCTGACCTGGGTGGTCGACAACACCGCGCAGGCGCCGGTACTGCTGCGCGCCGAGGGCCGGGAGAACTCCGGGTACAACTACCGGCGGCTGTTCTCGCTGTTCTGGAAGATGGTGCTGTGCAGCGGAACTCGCGGCCTGCGGGTGGTGAGCATGCTGGGCGTCACGCTGGCGGCCAGCGGCCTGGTGTACGCGGCGATCATCGTGTGGCAGAAGATGTTCGGGCACGGCGACAACCCCGAGGGCTGGGCCTCCACCATCGTGGTGCTGCTGCTGGTCTCGGGCGCGATCCTGTTCTCGCTGGGGCTGATCGCGGAGTATCTCGGTGTGGCGCTGCATATTCTGGTGGGCAAACCCCTGTATCTGACGGTAGATTCGCCCACGCCGCGCCCCGACGCCGAGACGCCGGCACTGACCACGTCCGCAGCGATCGGGGGGAACAACCCGGGTGAGTACTGACCGCATCATCTTCAGCCGCCCCCACCGCGCCGCCGGGGAGCTCGCGAATCTGGAGGCGGTGCTGGCCTCCGATCACAGCCACGGCGACGGACCCTTCACCGCGGCGGCCACCGCGAAGCTGAAGGCGATCACCGGCGCGCCCTACGCGCTGCTGACCACCTCGTGCACGCACGCGCTGGAGATGGCCGGGCTGCTGCTGGAACTCGGCCCGGACGACGAGGTGATCGTCCCGAGTTTCGCGTTCACCTCGACCGCGACCGCCATGGCGCTGCGCGGGGCCACCTGCGTGTTCGTGGACATCGACGAGCGCGGCAATATCGATCCGGAGTCGGTGGCGGCGGCGATCACTCCCCGCACCAAGGCGATCGCGCTCATCCACTACGGCGGCGTGGCCGCGGAGATGGACCGGCTGCAGGAGATCGCCGACGCGCACGGCATCGCGATCGTGGAGGACACCGCGCACGCGCTCGGCGCCACCTGGCGCGGGCGGCCGCTGGGCAGCATCGGCACGGCCGGGGCGCTGAGTTTCCACGACACCAAGAACATTCACTGCGGCGAGGGCGGCGCGCTGCTGCTGAACGACGAAATCCTCATGGCGCGTGCGGAAATCATCCGGGAGAAGGGCACCGACCGGGCCCGCTTCCTGCGCGGCGCGGTGGACAAGTACTCCTGGCAGGACATCGGATCCAGTTATCTGCCCAGCGAATTGAACGCCGCGGTGCTGGATGCCCAACTGGCCGAGTTCGATACGATCCAGGCCGGGCGGTTCCGGGTGTGGAACGCCTACGCCGCCGGGCTGCCGGATTGGGCGCGCCGCAACGACATTCGCCTCATGCAGGTTCCGCCGGATCGCGAGCACACCGCCCACCTGTACTACCTGCGCACGCCGACCGAGGACCGCCGCGACGATCTCATCGCGCACCTGCGCGAGCGGGGCATCTCGGCCCCGTTCCACTATGTGCCCCTGGATTCCAGCCCCGCGGGCCTGAAACTGGGCCGCACCCCGCACCCGTGCGTGCGCACCGCCGAATTCTCCGGCACCCTGGTCCGCCTGCCGCTGTGGCCGGGCCTGAGCGATGCCCAGGTCCAGCGCGTCCTCGAGGCGGTCACCGCCTTCGAGGTGTGAGCCTCGAAAGTCAGTCCGGCAGCACCGTTCCCGGGGCGGGGAGAGTGCCGTCGATCAGGTAGCGGGTGATGGCGTCTCGGGTCTGGCCGGGGATCAGGAACGAGGTGTGGCCGTCGCCGTTTCGGGTCAGCAGGACCGCGTTGGGGATCTCGGTGGACAGGAGTTGGGCCCAGCCGTAGAAGGTGGACGGGTCGTGGGTGGCGTTGATCAGGAGCGGTGTGATCGTCGGTTTCGCGAGTGCGGTGTGCGGTGGGTTGCTGAAAGCGCCCGGCCAGCCTTGGCATTGGGCCAGGTAGCCGTAGGACTGGCCCGCGCCCAGGGTGTCGGGGGCGATGGTTTCGCCGAGGATCTGCTCGGTTTTGAACGCGGCGTAGGTGTCGTAGTCGGCGCGGAATTCGGCGCAGCCGACGGCCTGTCCGGCATTGCCGGTCTCGGTGGCCGCCTGGGGTGACAGGCCGCTGGCGTCGCCGGGGCGTGCCTGATCCAGGTGCGTGGCCAGGCCCGCCCATCCGGTTCCGGACGCGGACCGCGCGGGCTTGAACAGCAGGCCGTCCTGGATCTGCGACAGCAGGTCGCCCGCGCCGACCTGGGGGGCGCACTGGTGGGAGGCCGCGCAGCCGGGTGCGGGGAGCGGGGCCTGCCGGGCGCGGGTCGCCAGGTCGTGGACGACGGCGACGGCATCGTCGGTGCCCAGGGCGCAGTCGGTCGCGCCGCGACACCAGTCGGCGAAGCGGTGCAGGCTGTCCTCGAACGCCTCGGCCTCGTACACGTGCATGGAGCTGGGTGGCAGCGAATGCACCAGGGCGCCGTCCAGGGCGAGGGCGCGGCTGCCGGTCGGGAACAGGCGCGCGTACTCGAATCCGATCTCGGTGCCGTAGGACAGCCCGAGATAGTTCAGCGGGCCCGCGTCGAGGCGCTGCCGGATCACGTCCAGGTCCCGGGCCACCGCGACGGTGTCCACGTGATCGAGCAGCGGGCCGGTGCGGGTGCGGCAACTGTCGCCGTAGGCCCGATTCGCCGCGACCATGGCCCGATAGGCGGCCTCGTCGGCGGGGAAGATGTCGGTGAGCTTGTTCTGCAGGTCGGGATCGCAGCGCACCGCGGGGCGGCTGGTGCCGATGCCGCGGGGATCGAGCCCGACGAGGTCGAACCGGGCCCGCAATTCCGGCGGGAACAATGCGCCGGGGTGGGTGCTTTCGCCCGCGACGAGCTCGGTCCCCACCCCGCCCGGCCCGCCCGGATTGACGACCAGGGCGCCGATCCGGTGACTCGGGTCCGAGGCGGGCAGCCGATCGATCCCGACCGTGATCTTGTCGCCGTCGGGCTTGTCCCAGTCCAGCGGGACCTCGATATCCGCGCACTGGACGAGCGTGCCGTACGCGGGCGGGCACGCCTTCCACGCGATCGGCGGCGCGGCGGGGGTGGTGCTCTTGGAGCCGGATCCGCAGGCCGCGCAGACCGCCGCCAGCAGCGCCACGGACAGGATCGACCTCACGAGTCGCGTTGTTCGCACCGATCGAGCGTAGAACCCGCACGGTCATAACACATCCGGGACATCCCCGATCTTGTTATTCGGGGGTTCGCGGTAGCTCGCGGCGCATACAGGCGCGCGGCCAGGCGTCCAGGCCGTGCGCGGCCTCGGCGGCGCGCGCGGCACGCAGGCCGGGTGTCTCCTGTGCGACGGGCAGCCGGTGGAAGCCGAGGCGCTCGTAATACGGTCCGTTCCAGGGGACTTCGGTGAACGTCGTCAGGGTCAGCGCCGCAATCCCGCGCGCGACGGCCCATTCCGCGGCGTACTCGATGAGGTCGCGACCCAGCCGCCTGCCCGCGTGATCGGGATGCACCGACACCTGGTCGATGTGGGCGTTGCCGTCGACCACGTCGAGGATGAGGTAGGCGATCGGAGTGTCGGTCGCGTCGGCGATCACCCAGGCGCGGCCGTCGTCGGCGAAGGCCCGCAGCTGCTCGATCGAGGGCGGCTCGTCCTCGGCGACCGACGACATTCCGATGTCGGCGAACGGTTTTCCCGCCGCCCGCTCCAATTCGCGCAGACCCGGCAGGTCGGCCTCGCGTGCCGGGCGGATCACCGCGTGGTCCGGCGGAGCAGTTGGTCGAGCACCTCGGGAGTCAGCGGCTCGTAGGTCTCGGTGGTGCGGTCGAAGTACCAGGTCTTCTCGCCGGGCTGCAGGCGGACCGCGGCCTGGACGGCGCGGGTGGAGGGGCGGTAGGTGGAACTGCGCGGAATCTCGTCCACCACGTACACCAGGTCGGGGCGCTGGGCCGGATCGAGGGCGCGCAGGCCCTCGGTGACGTCCTTGGGCTCGAGCCGGTAGCCCCGGCGGAGGCTGACCGCGGCGACCGCCAGGGTCGTGCCACCGGCGGGCAGGCCGAACGCCACCTCCAGGTCGACCGCGGTGATGTCGTTGAGCGCGTCCACGATCGGCTGCGTGTAGACCGGGCCGTGCGGGGTCTGGATCACCGTGTCGCGGCGGTCCATCAGCCAGTAGTCGCCGTCGCCGTCGCGGCGGAACAGGTTCTCGGTGGGCATCCAGGCATCGCCCGGCGTGAACACCCCGCGCAGGCCGCCGAGGGAGATGTCGACGGTCTCCGACGCCTTGCCGATCAGCAGGCCCACCTCGTTGTCGGCGGCGCGGCGCGCGAAACCCTGTGCGTCGGTACGGATCTCGCCGGTCACCGAATCGTAGGCGATGAGCTCCACCCTGGCGGTGCCGGGCACCGGGCGGCCCTTGCAGCCGGTCTTCGAGCCGGACACGTTGGCCAGCACCACATCTCCCTCGATGGAGGCGTAGAACTCCAGAACCCGTGCGGGAGCGAACCTTTCGGTGGTGCGCCGCCACAGCCCGGCGGGCATGCCGGACCCGATGAACAGCCGGATCGGATGCGGGCGCCCGTCGGGGAAGGAGTCGGCGTCGAGGATGTCGCGCATCATCGTCCACGTGTAGGTGACGACGGTGACGCCGTAGCGGTGCACCTCCTCGGCGAACCGCGCCGGATCCAGCGAGCGCGCCAGCGCGATCCGGCTGCCGCCCGCCACCGCGCCGCCCAGGCTCACCAACAGCCCGGACGAATGATGCAGCGGCGCAAGGCAATACACGGTGTCGCGGCGATCCAGGTCGGCGGCGGTCGCGGTGCCGAACGCCGACAGCGCCCAGCGGTGGTTGGTGATGTATTTGATGTCGAGCTTGTCGCCGGTGCCGGTGACGAGCACGAACGCCAGTTCGCGCGCCAGGCCCGGATTCGGCCGGTACCAGCCGGGCAGGCGCACCTGTTCCGGATCGATCTGCTCGAGGTCGACCACCTCGCCGTCGTGCGGCAGGTCCAGGCCGCGCGCGTCGCCACCGCCGAGCACCAGCACCCGGGCGCCGGTGGCGGCCGCGTCCCGCAGATTCTCCGGATCGGCGACGAGGGTGCGGGCGCCGGTTATTTCCATCGCTCGTTGTAGTTCGCCTCCCGGCGCGAGCAGCACGGCGACCGCGCCGATCCGCGACAGCGCCGCCACCGCGACCAGCGCGCTGGGCCGGGTCTCCATGAGCACCCCGACCCGGGCGGCCGGGCGCACGCCCTCGGAGACGAGCCCGCGGACCACGTTGTCGATGCGCACGTTCATCGCGGCATTGGTGTGCACGCGGTCGTCGAACAGGAAGCACTCCCGCAGCGGCGCCCGCCGCGCCTGCTCGTCGAGCAAGCGCCCCAACGAGATTCGGGTGTGCGACTGAATCATGCCCAGCCGGGTCAGGCGGGGCAGCGCGCGGGCCGCCTCGCCGGTCAGCTCCACCGAGCCGCGCAGCGTGCTGCCCGCGATGTCGGTGAGCGCCTGGCCGATCCCGGCGCCGGCCTCGGCGAGCGCGGCGGCGGTGTGCACGACGCGGGTGGCGGCCGTGCGCCGGCGGGCGGCGTCGGCGGGCTCGTCCATCGGCTCGATACCCTCGGGCCGCTCGCCCCCGCCACCGATCCAGCGGATCCAGTCGCGCACCAGCGGCCAGGTCCGCGTGGTGGCCGTGCTGCCCGCGACCAGGCCGAAATGGCCCGCCATCAGGCTGGCCTCGTAGACGTCGGCGTTCGGCGCGGCCCGCACGATGCCGCGCACCGCGACCGGCTGCCCGATGTCGTCCACCTCGCCGACGAACGCCAGGATCGGGCACCTCAGCTCCGCCAGCGACACCGGCTGATCGCGAATCACGAACCCGCCCAGCATCATCCGGTTGTGCGCGACGAACTGCTTGAGCAGGTCGGCGGCGGCCGGACCGGCGTAGCCGACGAAGCCGTCCTGCTGGAGGAAGCGGCGCTGCCGCTCCTTGGGCAGCAGCGCCTCGCGGTCGTGCAGCTGGCGCAGGAAGTCGACGCGGGCCTTGGCGGTCTTGACCGGATCCAGCATTTGAAAGCCGATGCGCACCATGGAGTCGGTGATCGGCAGCCGGTTGAGCACGTGATCGGCCACGAAATCGGCGACGTCGGACACCAGGCCCTGCGGCAGCCCGAACGGCAGTCCGGCGACGATGTCGACCGGGCTGCCGAAGGTCACGATGCTCGCCACGCCCTTGCCGAAGCGGTAGGCGGTGGTCTGGTAGGCGAACATGCCGCCCTGCGAATATCCCATCAGGTGCACGCCGCGCCCGGTCAGCTCGGTGACGGTATCGATGGCGCTGGACAGGGCCAGCACGTGGTCGGCCAGGTCGCGCTTCCAGCCGCCCTCTTCCGTGGCGGGAGAGCCGAAATCGATGACCCAGCAGTCGATCCCGGCGCGCTGCAGGATGCCCACCGCACCGCCTTCGGCGTTCACGTCGTAGATGTCGGCGCTCACCATGAGCGGCGGCACGAACAGCGCGACGGGGCGGCCCGGGGTGGTGTCGTCGGGGAAGTAGTGCCGCAGCCGGTACATCCGCTTGCGCTCGGTGACCTCGTACGGGGAGGACTCGACGTCGTGGGTCAGCCCGCCGAACCGGATCACTTCCAGCCCGTTCTGCGCGGTTGCCAGCAACCGCTGCACCGACCCCACCACGGTCCTCGTATCGAACTTCACGGTAGCTCCCAGCCCTCAACCCAGCGCGTGACACCCACCACAGACCCCTGCGGGTGCTGTCGAGCTTGCCACATCCCCAGCCTAACGCGACGCCCTGTGACGTGTCGCATGCGCGCACCGGAGTTTCGGCAACCGACCGGCAATCCAGAGCGTAGGATCCGACGGGCACAACCGCCCTTGGATCTGTCCACACCCCGAATCGTTGCGAAGTCGTGACAGCTCAACGGATTTCACCACCAGTTTCCCCGATTCCACCACGACGCGCATTCCGGGTGCCCTAGCATATTCGCCGGAACGCACTGTCGCGCTTGCCAATTCGCTCATGTCTCGATCGCAGGCTTATTTCTGCATGCCTGCCGCACAGCTGTCAGCATTCGCCACCCCGACTCGGCGGTGGCCGTCTCCACGTGAGGACGCAGCATGACGATCGACCTTCCACCCCAGATCGAAAACCATGTTCGTAAGAGCCTTTCCACCGGCGCCGCGCGCAATCTGGCGCACACCACCAAGTCCGAGCCGCAGATGCAGGGCATCACCTCCCGGTGGCTGACCCGCAGGCTGCCGTGGACCGAGGTCAGAGGCGGTGTGTACCGGGTCAATCGGCGACTGACCTACACCCTCGGCAACGGTGAGATCGAGTTCGACGTCGACGGCCCGCAGGCCCGCGTCATCCCGGTCGAGCTGCGCGAGCTGTCGCAGCTGCGGGACATGGAGGACGAGGACATCCTGGGCGCCCTCGCCGGAAGTTTCGAACAGCGCGACCTCGACCCCGGCGAGATCGTCGCCGAATTCGGCAACCCGATGGATCAGCTGGTCCTGGTCGTGCACGGCAAGCTCAGCAAGCTCGGCACGGGCGAGTACGGCGAGACCCTCGGGCTGGGCGTGCTGGCCGGTGGCATGCACGCCGGTGATCGCATGCTGGTCGACCGGGACGCCATCTGGCCGTTCACCGTGCGGACCCTCACCCCGACGACGCTGCTGGTGCTGTCCCGGGCCGGGCTGGAACGCGTGCTGGACCAGGCGCCGGCCCTGCGCGAGCATCTGGACCGCGTCGCCGCCGGGCCCGCCCGCCCGCAGACCAAGCACGGCGAGGCCGAGATCGACATTGCCTCCGGGCACTCCGGCGAGCCGCTGATCCAGGGCACCTTCGTCGACTACGAGGCCAACCCCCGCGAGTACGAACTCAGCCTCGGGCAGAGCGTGCTGCGCATCCACACCCGCGTCGCGGACCTGTTCAACGAGCCGCACAACCAGATCGAACAGCAGCTGCGGCTGACCATCGAGGCCCTCTACGAACGCCGCGAACACGACCTGGTGAACAACACCGACTTCGGGCTGCTGCACAACTGCGATCTCAAGCAGCGGATCCACACCGAGACCGGCGCGCCCACCCCGGACGACATGGACGAGCTGCTGAGCATGCGGCGCAGCACGAAACTGTTTCTGGCGCACCCGAAGGCGATCGCCGCGTTCGGGCGCGAATGCAGCAAACGCGGGCTGTACCCCGATCCGGTCGAGGTCGACGGGAGCCGCGTCCCGGCCTGGCGCGGGGTGCCGATCTTCCCGTGCAGCAAGATCCCGGTCAGCGACACCCAGACCACCTCGATCCTGGCCATGCGCACCGGCGAGCAGGACCAGGGCGTAATCGGCCTGCACCAGACCGGAATTCCGGACGAATACGAGCCCAGCCTCAACGTCCGCTTCAAGGGCATCGACGACCAGTCGATCATCTCCTACCTGATCAGCTGCTACTACTCCGCCGCCGTGCTGGTCCCCGACGCGCTGGGCATTCTCGACAACGTCCTCGTCGCCCGGCACTCCGACTGACCGGAAGGGCAACCATGTCGGTGCTGTCCCGCGTCGCGGCGCCACCGGCCACCGATGACGTGGCCGATGTGATCGCGGCGCTGCTGACCAATCTCGAGGGCGCGCCCGCCCCCGAGCTGTCGCTGTCGACCGAGGCGGAAGCCGCTGTCCCCCGGTTCGATTCGAACCTGCTGTCGGGAATGGTCGCGCGCGCCGTGCCCCGGCGACTATTAGGTCCGGTGGGGCTCGGCGCGGCGAGCCTGCTGGTGGAACCGCCCGGCGGCGCGCGCGAGTCGCCCGCGGCCGCGACCGGCTCGGCGATTCCGCCGCTGTACTGCCCGCCGCCGGTCCGGGACGACCCGGCCCTGGCCGAGGCCGTCAACGCGGGAATCATCTCCTGGGCCCAGGCCATCGGGCTCTACGAGGGGCGCCTGGACGAGCTGCACCGGGCCGACTTCGGTCGGCTGATCATGCTCGCCCATCCCGACTGCGACGACCCCGACCGGCTGCTGGCCGCGGCGAAATGCGCCGTGTCGGAGTGGTCGGTGGACGACTACTACTGCGAGGAGGACGCCGACGACCGCGCACCCGACGGCAGCCCCTCCAGCGCCGAGGCCGAGCTCGGCCCGCGGCTCGAATTGGCCATGGCCGCCATCGATCCGGTGCATCTGCCGGACCGCTACCAGGTCCAGCTCGAACGGGCGCTGGACGCCGATCCGATCCTGCGGGCCTTCCGCACCTCCTTCGATCATCTGGCGCACTACGCCACGCCCGCCCAGCTGGCGCGGCTGCGCACCGAGATCGGCGGCTGGTTCATCGCGCTCGGCGCGGAGGCGGGCTGGCGGGCGGCGGGCCGGATGCCGCCGGTGTGGGAGTACCTGACCAACCGGCAACCGCACAGTTTCCTGCCGTGCATGGCCCCTATCGACGCCGTCGGCGGCTACGAGCTCGGGGCCGCCGACTACACCGATCCCGCGGTGCGCCGGGTGGTCACGACGGCGGCGCTGGCCGCGCAGATGGTCAACGACCTGTACTCGATGGCACGCGAAGACCTGTCCGGCGGACGGGAATTCAACCTGCCCACCGTCCTGGCGGCGGAGGAGAACTGCTCGCGCCGGGAGGCGGTGGGGCACACCGCCGCGGTCCACGACGAGCTGGTGCACCGCTTCGAACGCGAGGCCACGGTGCTGGCGGCGACCGCGAGCCCGCAGCTGCGCCGCTTCCTCGCCGGGCTGTGGGCCTGGATGGGCGGCAACCGCGCCTGGCACGCGGACAGCCGCCGATATCGCGAAACCGAGTGACACCCTTCGAGCGAGAGGATGATCCGTCATGACCACGCTGGACTCCCCTACCGACAGCGTTCTGCGCACCAGCTATCAGCGCTCCGTGGCGGCCTACTGGAACGACAACCCCAACGACGACCGCGTCAATACCAAGCTGGGCGAGGTCGACGGCCTGTACCACCACCACTACGGCATCGGCGAACCCGACCTCTCGGTGCTCGAGGGCCCCGCCGACACCCGCGAGGACCGCATCGTCCGCGAACTGCACCGGCTCGAGACCGCGCAGGCCGACCTGTTGCTCGACCACCTCGGTCCGGTCACCGCGGGCGATCGGCTGCTGGACGCCGGATCCGGCCGCGGCGGAACGAGTTTCATGGCCAACGAGCGGTTCGGCTGCCAGGTGGACGGCGTCACGATCTCGGAGTACCAGGCGGGTTTCGCCAACGATCAGGCCCGCGAGCGCGGCGTGGCCGAGCGGGTGCGGTTCCACTTCCGCAATATGCTCGACACCGGCTTCGACTCCGGCAGCCGGCGCGGGATCTGGACCAACGAGACCACCATGTACGTCGACCTGTTCGACCTGTTCGCCGAGTTCGCCCGGGTGCTGGCGCCGGGCGGCCGGTACGTGTGCATCACCGGCTGCTCCAACGACGTCACCGGCGGCCGCTCGGCGGCGGTGAGCTGGATCGACGCCCACTACGGCTGCATGATCCATCCGCGCGGCGAGTATTTCCGCGCCCTGGCCGCACACAACCTGGTACCGATCGCCGTCGTGGACCTCACCCCCGCCACCATCCCCTACTGGGAACTGCGCACCCACTCCGAACTCGCCACCGGCGTGGAGAAACCGTTCCTGTCCTCCTATCGGGACGGAAGTTTCCAGTATCTGTTGATCGCCGCCGATAAAGTGGGGTCGTGAGCGCCGACTGCGATACGCCCCCCTCCGGCCGTGAGGCCCTGCTCGTGGAACTGGTCGACGAACAGGGCCACCCGATCGGATCGTGCACGGTGTCCGAGGCACACACCGCGCCCGGACACCTGCACCGCGCCTTCTCGGTGCTGCTGTACGACGACGAGGGGCGCGTGCTGCTGCAGCAGCGCGCCTCGGTCAAGACCCGGTTCCCGCTGCGGTGGTCCAACGCCTGCTGCGGGCATCCCGCGCCGGGCCAGTCCGTCGCGGCCGCGGCGGCCGTGCGGCTGGCCGAGGAGCTCGGGGTGGAGGCCGACCCGGCCGACCTCACCGAGGTCGGCGTCTACCGGTACCGCGCCGAGGATCCGGCGACCGGGCGGGTCGAATCCGAGTGGGATCACGTGCTGATCGGTCGCTTCGAAGGCGTTCCGCCGCAGCCCGATCCGGGCGAGATCGACGGCCACGCCTGGGTGCGCCCGCAGGCGCTCACCGAGGCGCTGGCCGCCGCTCCCGCCGACTACACGCCCTGGCTGGCCGGTGTGCTCGCCGCCGCCGAGCAGGGCAGGGCCAGCGGGCTGGCGCCGATCGTCAGCGACTGATCGCCGGGCGGCGCCAGCAGCACGTCGATCACATGCCGGTCGATCAGGTCGCTGAGCGTGTATTTGTCCAGTTCCTGGTAGAACGCCTCCTGCGCGTCGGCCAGCGCGTGCCGCCACCGGCACGCGCCCGCCAGCGGGCACGGCTGGTCCCCGTGGCAATCGACGACCGCGGAACCACCCTCGAGCTCGCGCACGATCCCGCCGACCGAGGCCGAACGCCCCCGCTCGGTGAGCACGATTCCCCCGGCTCTGCCGCGCTGCGCGGCGATCAGGCCGAGGTCCGACAATTTGGTCACCGCCTTGGCGACATAGTGTTCCGAGGCGTTGATCTGTCTGGCAATGAGCTTGGTGGTAACGCGTTCGTCACCGCTCCGGCTGACCGCGAGACGCATCATCGCGCGAAGGCCGAGATCGGTAAACCGGGAGAGCTGCATACCCCCACGCTACTTATTTCCGACTGGAATGAGCGTGATTCTCGGCTGTGAGTCACCTACGAACTCGATAACGGCCCGCCAACGACCGATGGACGATGAGGCCCAGGCCACAGCCGATGAACCAGCTGTATTGCGCGGCCGTATACATGCCGGGCACCCGCGTGGCGAGCACCGGAATCACCGCCACCACCGCGCCGACGACGGTCGCGACGATCGCCGCCGGGTTGAATCCCCGCCGATACCAGTAGCTTCCGCGCTCGGACCGGGTGAACAGGTCGTCGACGACGATGCGCCGCCCGCGCACCAGGTAGTAGTCGGCGATGAGCACCCCGAACAGCGGGCCGATGAACGCGCCCAGCACCTCCAGCGTGTAGTGGATGACCTGCGGGTTGTTGTACAGATTCCACGGCGTGATCAGCACCGATCCGACCGCGGCGAGCATGCCGCCGGCGCGCCAGCCGATCTGCTGCGGGCGCACGTTCGAGAAGTCGAAGGCCGGGGAGATGAAGTTGGCGACGATATTGATGCCGACGGTCGCGACGGTGA
Source organism: Nocardia terpenica (assembly GCF_013186535.1). Classification (NCBI taxonomy): domain Bacteria; kingdom Bacillati; phylum Actinomycetota; class Actinomycetes; order Mycobacteriales; family Nocardiaceae; genus Nocardia; species Nocardia terpenica. The sequence goes on along the minus strand of NZ_JABMCZ010000001.1, from coordinate 2,049,673 downwards.
AGGTCAACGCGCCCAACACGATCGCGAAGGTGTTGTCGATGCGGGCCACGGTCTGCACCGGATCGGTGATCAGCGTGCCGTAGACGGGCACGGTCAGCGCGGCGGTGATGACGACCAGCAGCGAGAACATGAGAAAGTTCACAGGCAGCCCCAGCAGGTTGCCGCGCCGCACCGCGCGCATCGATCGGGCGTAGCGGGAGAAGTCGCCGAAGTTCAGCATCGGCCCCGAGAAGTACGACACCACAAGCGCGATCGCGCCCAGCATGACCGGTATCGAGTCCACTCCCGAGTACCGCACCCGGCCCAGATTCAGGTCGATCGCACCCCACCCGGCCTTCGCGATCAGGTACCCGCACAGCGCGAACATCACGACATACACTGCGGGACCGCAGAAGTCGATGAACCGCCGGATCGACTCCATGCCGCGCCAGAACACGCACGCCTGCACCGCCCACAGCAGCAGGTATCCGCCCCAGCCCAGCAGCGACAGCCCCAGGAAGCCGTAGTCGCCGACCACCGCGTACCGGGCCAGGCCCGGAAACAGTTTCACCGCGACGACGATCAGCGCGGCCGAGGCCAGATAGGTCTGAATGCCGTACCACGCCACCGCGATCAGGCCGCGGATGATCGCGGGGATGTTCGCGCCCAGCACGCCGAACGCGCTGCGGCACACCACCGGATACGGCACCCCGGCCCGCTGGCTGGGCGCGGCCACCAGATTGCACAGGCCGTAGACGATGCCGATCCCGATCACCAGGGCCAGCAGCACCTGCCAGCTGGCCAGGCCGAGGGCGAACAGGCTGCCCGCGGTGACGTAGCCGCCGACGCTGTGCACGTCCGACATCCAGAAGGCGACGATATTGTATGTGCCCCACCGCTGTTCGCGCAGCGGGGCCAGATCGGCGTTCGTCAGGCGCGGGTCGTAGCCGGTGGCCCGCGCCGCGGTGGCCGGGGGAATGGTCTCGGTCATGGTGCGTCCGATCCGAATTCGTGACAGAAGCACCGACGCTACGATCCGGCCATTGCCCGGGCATTGCCCGTTTATTGCCCCGATATTGCGCACAACATATATCGTTCCGAGCGGTACGGAATTGTGCGGGAGGCTATTCGAACATCGTACCGAGAATGCGGCCGGTGCCCGTCCGCACGCCCGCGCCCAGGCAGCCGCCGACGGTCTCCGGGGTGACCATGTCGTAGGCGACCGTGATCCGGACGCGGCGGCCGCGGCCCAGCCCGTCGGTCACCTCGAGTGTGCCGGTCGTCGGCTGCGCCATCGCCACCGGCCACGGGCCCGCCACCGTGCTGGTCTCGCCGTCGGACCAGGTGATGGCGAGGGTGATCGGGCCGTCGGCCGGGTGCATGCAGTCCGACCACGCGGTGTGCACGCCGGTGAAGGTCCCGCCGGTGATGCCGGGGACCACCCCCGCGCAGTCGCGCAGCGTCCCGGCCGAGGTGAAGGTCAGCCACTGCGGGGTCATGGTGATCGCCCCGTCGGCGGCCGTCCAGCGGAATTCGCCGCCGTCGCATCGGCCGAGCGGTTCCGCGGCCGCCGGGCCCGACCCGCTCATCGCCGCACCCGCCAGCAGCGCGATCACCGGCAGCGCCGCCATCCTGCCGAACCTCGTCATGGCCTCACCTTTCGGTCGCCCACGGATGAAGCACGATCATGTGATCGCTACTCTCCCACCCCACCCGGCAGCCGCGGCGTTCCGGCCGCGTGTCCGCCTCCGGCATTACCGCGGGCTCCGCGCGTCGGCCCCGGCACACACGCCCGATGCTCCGGCCTCCGATGCTGTCGGTGATCCGGGCTCGCGGCTGGGCAAAGTGCGCAGCGGGGCGTGATCTACCGGGCGGTAGTTGCGCAGCCCGCCGGGGCCGCGACGCTCGGGCTTCTCGGGCAGGACTTGTCTGGCAGCATGGCCGCCATGGAGTTGATCGGGCCGGATCGTCTCGAGGCCGCCGCGAAGCTGTTGGAGCCGGTGATCCGGCGGACGCCGCTGGTGGCGTCGCGGGTGCTGTCGGAGCGCACCGGATTCGAGGTGCGGCTCAAGTGCGAGAACCTGCAGCGCACCGGATCGTTCAAGCCGCGCGGCGCCTACAACCGCATCGCGAACCTCCCCGAACGCGACCGGAAGCGCGGCGTGGTGGCCGCCAGCGCCGGCAACCACGCCCAGGGAGTCGCCTGGGCCGCAAGCAGTCTCGGCATCGACTCGACGGTGTTCATGCCGGTCGGCGCGTCGCTGCCGAAGCTGGTGGCCACCAGGTCGTACGGGGCGACGGTGTACCAGGTGGGCGAGACGATCGAGCAATCCCTCGGCGCGGCACTGGAATTCGCCGAGCGGACCGGCGCGACGCTGATCCATCCGTTCGACCATCCCGATATCGTCGCCGGGCAGGCCACGGCCGCACTGGAACTGCTGGAGCAGCAGCCCGACGTCGGCACCGTGCTGGTGCCCACCGGCGGCGGCGGGCTGCTGGCCGGGGTGGCGATCGCGCTGCACCACCTGGCCCCGCGGGTACGGGTGGTGGGCGTGCAGGCGGCGCAGGCGGCGGCTTGGCCGGGGTCGCTGGCCGCGGGCAAACCCGTTGCGCTGGACCGGATGTCGACGATGGCCGACGGCATCGCGGTCGGGCTGCCCGGCGCGGTGCCGTTCGCGCACGTGGCCGAGTACGCCACGCACGTGGTCACCGTCGACGAGGACGCGCTGTCCAGCGCGCTGCTGCTGTGCATGGAGCGGGCCAAGCTGATCGTGGAACCCGCGGGCGCGGCGGCGGTCGCGGCGCTGATGACGCTGTCCCCGGAGCAACTGGGCCTCGAGGGCCCGGTGTGCGCGATCCTGTCCGGCGGCAATGTCGACCCGCTGCTGCTGACCCGGCTGATCGGGCACGGCCTGGGCGCGGCGGGCCGCTATCTGGTGCTGCGCGTGACGATTTCGGATCGACCGGGCAGCCTGGGCCGCCTGCTGGCCGAGATCGGCCGCACCGGCGCGAGCGTCTTCGAGATCAACCACTCCCGCACCGGCGCCTGGCTGGCCGTCGACGAGGCCGAGGTCGCCCTCACCCTGGAAACCCGCGGCCCCACCCACCGCGAGGACGTCCTGGACGCCCTGCGCGAGGCGGGATACGTTGTGCGGGTTCAGGAATGAGCGCTACCTAGTCCGACGCCGCTCCCCCGGGCCCGGCGCCGCTCCCCCAGATCCCGACGCAGCCCACCCCCAGATCCCGACGCAGCCCACCCCCAGATCCCGACGCAGCCCACCCCCAGATCCCGGCATGCTTTTGGCCGGGACCCCTCAGCACTTGCTCTTATAGAAATACCGCGAATTCGCATCCATATCGGCCTGCGTAATAGCGATCATGTCGGTCTGAATAGTGCGGGTCACCGGCTTCCCCTCGATCGCGGCCGCCGCCTCGTCCACCCCCTGCGCCCCGATCTTGGCCGGATCCTGCGCGATCAGCGCCTGCACCGTGCCCGCCTTCAGGTCCTCGACCTGCTTGGGGCTGGCGTCGAACCCGACCAGCTTCACCTGGCCCAGCTTGCCCGCGTTGCGCAGTCCGGTGGCGGCGCCCTCGGCCGAGCTCAGGTTGGTGGCGAAGATACCGGCCAGGTCCGGATGCGCGGCCAGGGTCGCGGTCACGATGGAGGCGGCCTGCGCGGCGTCGTTGTTGTTGTACTGCACGCCGAGCGAGCTCATGCCGGGGTGGCTCTTCAGCTCGTCCTCGAAGCCCTGGGCGCGCTGATCGGTGGTGGACGTTCCGGCCTTGGTGTTGATGACCAGCACCGGGCCGGTGTTGTTCACCAGCTTGGCCAGCGTCTGCGCCGCCAACTGCCCGCCCTTGGCATTGTCGGAGGAGATCGACGACAGCGCGACGGAGGTGTCGTCGAGGTGGGTGTCGACCTCGACCACCTTGATGCCGGAGTCCTTGGCCTGCTTCATCGGAGCGGCCATGGCGGTGGCGTGGGTCGGGGCGATCAGGATGGCGCCCGGCTTGGTGGCGATCACGCCCGAGACGATCGGCGTCTGCAGCGAGGCGTCGAACTGGGTGGGCGCCTGGGTCTGCAGCTGATAGCCCAGCTTCTTCGCCTCGTCCTGCGCGCCGCACTGCATGGAGATGTAGAACGGCTCGTTGGCGACGCCCGGTATGAGCACGATCTTCTTGTCGTCCGCGCTGCCGGTGTTGCCCACCTTGCCGCCGCAGCCCGCCAGCACCGCCGCGGCGGTGATCAGCACGCCGACCGTCACGGCGGCGCGTCCACCACTTCTCATCTCCGCCTCACCTTCGAAAGGTCCTGTGTTACTTCCGGTCTCGTGACCGCCGCCGCAGCTGGTCGAACCAGACGGCCGCCACCAGCACGACGCTCACCGCGATCGGCTGCCAGAACACCGGCACGCCCACGATGACGAATCCCTTGCGCAGCACCGACGGGATGAACACCCCGATCACGGTGCCCAGCACCGACCCGGTGCCGCCGAACAGACTGGTGCCACCGATCACGACACCCGCGATGGCGTCGAGATTGTCGGTGGTGTGCCCGCCGATGGTGGTGGTGCCGAAGTACGCGAGGTTCATGAAACCCGCCAGCCCCGAGAGCAATCCGGCCATCAGGTAGACCAGGACCAGGTGCCGGGTGACGCCGATGCCGGAGCGGCGGGCGGCCTCGGCGCTGGAGCCGATGGCATAGGTGTAGCGGCCGAATCGGGTGGTGTGCAGCAGCCAGGCGCCGATCAGCGTGACCACCGCGGCGACCAGCACCAGATTCGGGATGCCGCCGAACAGGGTGCCGAAACCCAGTGAGTCGCGCAGCTTTTCCGGCACCGTGCGGGTGTCGACGCCGCCGGTGATGAGCTGGGCGGCGCCCAGGGCCGCGCCGAACGAGCCGAGGGTGACGATCAGCGGCGGAATCTTGGCCTTGGCCACCAGGATTCCGTTGATCAGGCCCCAGAGCGCCCCGCCCGCAATCGATCCCAGGAATCCGACCGCGACGATGCCCCAGCCGGCGTGCGTGGCGTCCTGGCCCGGGCTGAGCCACTCCATGATCTTCGACCCGATCACGCCGGAGAAGATGAGCACCATCCCGACCGACAGATCGATGCCGGAGGTGATGATCACGAACGTCATGCCGATGGACAGCACCAGCAGCACCGAGGTCTCGATCAGCAGCGTCTGCAGGGTGAACCGGGTCGGGAAGGCGTCCGGCCGCGCGATGCTGAACGCGATGTAGAGCAGCACCAGCACCGCCCCGATCCACACCGTGCTCGCCCCCGTGAGGCGTTGCAGGAGGGTGCGTTTCGGCAGCGCGGGGATGTCGGTGCCGTTGACGGCGCGTTCGGCCGCGACGGGTTCGTCGGTCTGTTCGGTCATGCGGCGTCCTCGGTGGTGAGAGCGCCGGTCATCGCGCCCACGAGTTGTTCCAGCGTCGCGTCGGAGGTGAGGCGGGCGACCCGGCGGCCGAGGCGCAGCACCTCGATGCGGTCGGCGACCGCCAGCACCTCGGGCATATTGTGGCTGATGAGGACCACCGCTATGCCCTGTTCGCGGACGCGGCGGATCACCTCCAGCACCCGTTCGCGCTGCACCACGCCCAGGGCCGCGGTCGGCTCGTCCATGAACACCACCTTGCTGGCCCACAGCACCGCGCGCGCCACCGCCACCGTCTGCCGCTGGCCGCCGGAAAGCGCCCCGATCGGGACGTCGGCGCGCGGCAGCGTCACCCCCAGGCGCCGGAAGTGCTCGGCCGCCTGGGTTCTCATGGCCTTGCGGTCGAGCATCCCGAGCCGACCGGCGAGGCCGCGGCGGAACAGTTCCCGCCCGAGGAACAGATTGGCGGCCGGATCGAGATCGGGGGCGACGGCCAGGTCCTGATACACCGTCTCCACGCCCAGCCGCCGCGCGGCGGTCGGCGAGACCATCCGCACCGGCTCGCCGTCGAGCAGGATGCGCCCGCCGTCGGGCTGTTCGGCGCCCGAGAGGCATTTCACCAGTGTGGATTTCCCGGCCCCGTTGTCCCCGATGAGCGCGACGACCTCGCCCGCGTACACCTGGAAGTTGGCCCCCCGCAACGCTTCCACGCCGCCGTAGCGTTTGACCAGCCCCTCGGCTTCCAACACCACGGAAGGCATCTGCTTCTCACCCCGGCTACCTCGACAGAACGGACGCCTCGTCCGCTTCGGCCGATCGTAGTTTCGCGCGCGACGCGCCGGGGCGGATTCGGCGAAGATCATCTCCGCCGTGCAGGAATCCCCATCGGCGCGGGCCGCTCAGTGGGCTCCGCCGAGCTCGAGCGCCAGCACGCCCAAGATCACCAGGCCGATCCCCCCGACCTGCACCAGGGTCAACTTCTCCCCCAGGAACAACGCCCCGATGGTCGCCACCGCCGCCACCCCGATCGCCGACCACACGCCGTAGGCGACGCCGATCGACATTCCCCGCTTCAGCGCCTGCGACAGGAAATAAAACGCCGCCCCGTACCCGATCACGACGATGACCGACGGCACCGCCTTAGAGAACCCCTCGGACACCTTCAGCGATACCGTCGCCGTCACCTCGGACACGATCGCCAACCCCAGCAGCAGCAATGTCATTGCCGCAGAATAACCATCGTCGATGAGCGGCCCTACCGCGCGCGGGCCTCGGCCGCCGCCGCGCGGACCTCGTCGAGCTGCTTGGCCACCTGCACCCCGGCGGTGCCGCCGCGGGCGTTGCGGGAGGCGATGGAGCCCTCGACGGTGAGCACCTCGCGGACGGCGGGGGTCAGCGCCGGGTCGACGGCCGCGAATTCGGCGTCGGTGAGCTCGTCCAGGCCGACGCCGCGGGCCTCGGCGGCGCGCACGCACGCACCGGCGGCCTCGTGCGCGACGCGGAACGGAACACCCTGGCGGACCAGCCATTCGGCGATATCGGTGGCGAGGGTGTACCCGGCGGGGGCCAGGGCGGCCATCCGGTCGGTGTGGAAGGTGAGGGTCGCGACCAGACCGGCGATGGCGGGCAGCAGCAGCTCCAGCTGGGCCACCGAGTCGAACAGCGGCTCCTTGTCCTCCTGCAGGTCGCGGTTGTAGGCCAGCGGCTGCGCCTTGAGGGTGGCCAGCAGGCCGGTGAGGTTGCCGATCAGGCGGCCCGCCTTGCCGCGGGTCAGCTCCGAGACGTCCGGGTTCTTCTTCTGCGGCATGATCGACGAGCCGGTGGACCAGGCGTCGGCGAGCGTGACGTAGCCGAATTCCGGTGTGCTCCAGATGATCACCTCCTCGGCCATGCGCGACAGGTCGACCGCGATCATGGCGAACACGAAGGCGGCCTCGGCGGCGAAGTCGCGGGCGGAGGTGGCGTCGATCGAATTGGCCGCGGCCGCATCGAAATCCAGGTCGGCCGCGATGGCCTCCGGATCCAGGCCCAGCGAGGAGCCCGCCAGCGCGCCGGAACCGTAGGGCGACACCGCGGCCCGCTTGTCGAAGTCGCGCAGCCGGTCGATATCGCGCAGCAGCGGATGCGCGTGCGCGAGCAGATGATGCGCCAGCAGCACCGGCTGCGCCGCCTGCAGATGGGTCTTGCCCGGCATGACCGCGTCCGGATGCGCGGCCGCCTGGGCGACCAGCGCGTCCACCACGTCCAGCACCCCGGCCGCCACGCGCCGCGCCGCGTCCCGCAGCCACATCCGGAACAGCGTGGCGACCTGGTCGTTGCGGGAGCGGCCCGCCCGCAGCCGCCCGCCCAGTTCGGCGCCGACCCGCTCGATCAGCCCGCGCTCCAGCGCGCCGTGCACGTCCTCGTCGGCGTCCTCGGGCCCGAACGCGCCCGAATCCACGTCCGCGGCAAGGCGATCCAGCCCGGCGAGCATGTCCGACAGGTCGCCGTCCGACAGCAGCCCGGCCTTGTGCAGCACCCGGGCGTGCGCCTTGGACGCGCGAATGTCGTAGGGAGCCAACGCCCAGTCGAAGTGGGTCGACTTGCTCAGCGCCGCCATCGCCGCGGCGGGACCGGACGCGAATCGCCCGCCCCACAGCGCGCCCTGATTGGTGCTGCCGCCCTGGCTCATCGGTCGTCTTCTCCTCGCGTCGCGGTCATCAGAATGTGTCGGTTCAGTTCGGGCACAGCCGTTTCGGGCACCTCGCGGCCGTGCCCGGTCAGCACGGCCACGGCGTCACCCGGCGTCACGGTCCAGCCGTGCTCGGCGAACCATTCGCGCGGATCGGCGCGGCCCTCGGTGGGGTACCACAGGCTCTCCGCGTCGACCCGGATCCCGGCCTGTGCCAGGATGTCCGCCCGCGCGGCCCTGGTCTCCGCCGTCGCGTACCGCTGCCCCAGCCCGAGGTTCAGCGCGATCCGGCTGCGGGGCGCGCTGGCGGCCACGATGTTCTCGAACAGCAGGTCCTGCGCCTGATGCGGCAGGTAGCGCAGCAGGCCCTCGGCCAGCCAGGCCGTCGGCGCGGCGGGGTCGAAACCGCTGTCCCGCAATGCCTTCGGCCAGTCCTGGCGCAGGTCCACCGCCACCTCGCGGCGGTCGGCGGCCGGGACGTCGTCGGCGAGGACCGTGGCCTTGAACTCCAGCACCTTGGGCTGATCGAGCTCGAAAATCACGGTGCCCGAAGGCCATTCGAGCCGATAGGCGCGCGCGTCCAGCCCGGCCGCCAGGATCACGATCTGCCGGATGCCGTCGGCGGCCGCCGCCCGGAAGTAATCGTCGAAATAGACGGTGCGCGCGGTCATGAAGCTGCCCACCGGCCCGTACACGCTGCTGTGGGCCTGCGCCGCGGTCACCTCGCCCCGGGCGAGGCGACTCCATCCCGACCCGACGGCGTCCACCAGCTTCTGCGCGTACGGGTCCTGGAACAGCGCGTCCGGGCGGCGGGTTTCCGCCGCCCGCATGGCCGCCACGCCGACGGCGGTGGCGCCCACACTCTCGGTGATGTCCCAGCTGTCGTCGTCGGTTCGCATGCCCCGCAGGCTACTAGTTCTTCTTCCCCAGGTCCCGGCGCGCGGCAACCTTGGACGACAGGCCGTGGATCTGCACGAAGCCCTTGGCCAGCGACTGGTCGAAGGTGTCGCCCTCGTCGTAGGTGGCCAGGTTGAAGTCGTACAGCGACTCCTCGCTGCGGCGGCCGTTGACGACCACGTTGCCGCCGTGCAGCACCATCCGGATCTCGCCGGACACGTGCTCCTGGGTGGACTGCACGAACGCGTCCAGCGCCCGCTTCAGCGGGGAGAACCACAGGCCGTCGTAGACCAGCTCGCCCCAGCGCTGCTCGACCTGCCGCTTGTACCGGCCGAGTTCGCGCTCGATGGTGACGGCCTCCAGCTCCTGATGCGCGGCGATGAGGGCGATGGCGCCCGGCGCCTCGTAGATCTCGCGGCTCTTGATGCCGACCAGCCGGTCCTCGACCATGTCGAGGCGGCCCACGCCCTGCCGTCCGGCCCGCGTGTTCAGCTCGGTGATGGCCTCGAGCACGCTCACCGGGCGGCCGTCGATGGCGATCGGGACGCCCTTGTCGAAGGTGACGATGAGCTCGTCGGGGGCCTCGAAGTTGACCGTGGGGTCGACGGTGTAGTCGTAGACGTCCTTGGTCGGCGCGTTCCACAGGTCCTCGAGGAAGCCGGTCTCGACCGCGCGGCCCCACAGGTTCTGGTCGATGGAGAACGGCGACTTCTTGGAGACGGTGATCGGGAGACGGTTCTCCTCGGCGAAGACGATGGCCTTCTCGCGGGTCCAGGCATAGTCGCGGACCGGCGCGATCACCTTCAGGTCGGGGGCGAGCGCGCCGATGCCGACCTCGAAGCGGACCTGGTCGTTGCCCTTGCCGGTGCAACCGTGCGCGACGGTGTCGGCGTTGTGGTACTCGGCGGCGTCGACCAGATGCTTGACGATGAGCGGGCGGCTGATGGCCGAGACCAGCGGGTAGCGGCCCATGTAGAGGGCGTTGGCCTGCACGGTCGGCAGGCAGTACTGATCGGCGAACTCGTCGCGGGCGTCCACCACGATCGCCTCGACGGCGCCGCAGTCCAGGGCGCGCTGGCGCACGACGTTCATGTCCTCGCCGCCCTGCCCCAGGTCGATCGCGACCGCGACCACCTCGGCGCCGGTCTCCTTGCCGATCCAGCTGATGGCGACGGAGGTGTCCAACCCGCCGGAGTAGGCGAGTACGACGCGTTCGGCCATGTCTGTAGCTCCTCAACGTGTGGTGATGTGTCGGTGCGCGTCCCCGCAGCCCGTTCCAAATGATTATGCATGACGATGCAAGCTCATTCATAACCGGGGGAAGCGATCTGCGGCGCCGTAAGGGGTGGGCACACCCGGAAATCTGGACAATTGCCGCGAAACCCCAAGGGGGTCAACGATATTGCGGCGTTTCCAGCGGGCAGATGTGGGAGCCTTGAAGGATCAGGCATGTGGGCGACGACCAAGGACGGGGTATTCGATGTACGGAACCTACTTCGGCACGATCGGCCAAGACGTGCTGTCCATCGCGCAGTCGTTCATCCAGCTCATCTCCGACATCATCGGCATGGGCAGCGGAGGTGGCGGCGGCGGGGCGTATCCGCCGGGGCAGTATCCGCTGGGTTGAGCGCAGTGCTGTGCACCCGTCCCGGGGAGAACGGGTGCACAGCCGTGAGCGGGGTGGGCTCGCCGCGCTTCGGGCCCATCCCGCCCCGTCCTATTGCCTCCCCGCGGCGGAGAACGCCTTGGAGAACGCCCACGGGTCCTGGGGCACGCCCGAGCAGGACGGCGAGGCGGCCATGCCGCTGGGGCACTGCTTGTCGCGTCCGGCCGACCACATCGAGGTCCAGGCCAGGCCGTGCGAGCTCGCGAAACCGGCCACGGTCGCCGCGTCGTCGAGGGTGAAGGTCTCACCGGCCACGTCGTTGACGCCGATCATCGGGGTCATCGCGATCTCGGCCCAGGCGTCGGAGGTGCCGAGCACCTGCGCCACCTGCGCCTGCGACGCGGTCGCCGCCTGGGTGGCGTAGGCGCCCATATCGCCGGTGTAGCCGCCGCCGTAATCCATCGTCATGATGTTCACGGCGGTGAACTTGACGCCGTTGCTCACCGCGTCGCTCAGCAGATTCACCCCGTCCTGGGTCAATCCCTCGGGCATGACCGGCAGCGTGAACGACACCTGCAGGCCGGGATAATCCCGCTGCATCTGCGCGATGGCCTGGTTGCGTTTGGTGTTCGACGCCTGATCGGCGACGGCCGCGCCCTCGATATCGAAGTCGAGCGACTGCACGCCGGTCGAGGTGATCACCTTTTCGTAGGCCGCCTTCAGGTCGGCCACCGAACCGCACGACTGGGCCAGTTCGATACCGGCCTCGCCACCGAACGAGATTCGCACATCACCGCCGGCCGCGCGCAGCGCGCCGATTTGATTCGCGGTCGGGTTCTGCCCCAGATCGGTGGTGCCGCCCCATTTCGGATCGCACTGGCCGCCCTCGATGATGAAGGCCAGATTGAAATGGTTGACCCCGCTCGCCGAGGACGCGGCCAGCAGATCGAAGGCCGGGTACATCGAGGTGTCGGCATAGGGCGAGAACGCGGCCGCGGTAGCTCGCTGCGGCGGGGGCGATACGCCGGGTGGGCTCGCGACGGATTCTTTCGCGACGCCACCCAGCACGGTCGCGACGGCGACCGAAGAAACGAACAACAATATCCGCAGAGACGACTTGAACACGTGGTTTCCCCTCATCAGGCGTGTATAACCAGGGCCCTCGTGCGCTAGCGACGCAGTGAAAATAGCATCTCGGTATTGCCGCGGAACGGCGTTTGCGGACGTTTCGGAAAACTTACAAGCGAACGGGATCGCAGGGCTGGACATTCGATCCGAAACAAATACGCGGAGGCAAATTTTGCTGTTCTTCCGCGCTGTGGAAATGCGCATCGCGGCTGCTCGATTTACGGGATGAAACGAGCACCACGAGCACATACCGCGCATTTTTATCGAGTAATGCGCAGCGGGGGGCGAGAATGCGCAATTCGCTCGAGCGAAACCCGTCGCGCGGCAGGAGTCAGTGCGGCCGGTAGCGCTCCAGCAGCCGGACATGGGCAGGCTCGAGCTCGTCCAGCGACGAGACGCCGAGCAGTTTGACGGTCCGCACGATCTGGTCGCGCAGGATCTCGACGGCGCGGTCCACGCCCGCCTCGCCGCCCGCCATCAGGCCGTACAGATACGCGCGGCCGATCAGGGTGAACCGCGCGCCCAGGGCCAGCGCGGCGACGATGTCCGCGCCGTGCATGATGCCGGTGTCGAGGTGGATCTCGAGGTCGTCGCCGACCGCGCGCACCACCGAGGGCAGCAGATGCAGCGGCACCGGCGCCCGATCCAGCTGGCGGCCACCGTGATTGGACAGCACGATGCCGTCCACGCCCACGCTCGCCAGCAGTTTGGCGTCGTCGACGGTCTGCACGCCCTTGACCAGCACCTGCCCCGGCCAGCGCGACCGGATCCAGGCCAGGTCGTCGAAGTCGACGGTCGGGTCGAACATGGAGTCGAGCATCGCGGCGACGGTGCCCGACCAGCGGTCCAGCGAGGCGAACGACAGCGGCTCGGTGGTCAGGAAGTCCCACCACCACCAGGGGCGGCGCAGCGCGTCCAGCGCCCCGCCGAGCGTGATCGAGGGCGGGACCGTCATGCCATTGCGGACATCGCGCAACCGATTTCCGGCCACGGGCACGTCGACGGTGACCACCAGCGTGTCGAATCCGGCCTTCGCGGCCCGATCCACCAGCGCCATCGACCGGTCCCGGTCCTTCCACATGTACAGCTGAAACCAATTGCGCGCCCCCGCACCGGTGGCCGCGGCAAGATCCTCGATCGCGGTCGTGCCCATGGTGGACAGCGTGAACGGAATCCCGGCCCGCTCGGCGGCCCGCGCCCCCGCGATCTCCCCCGCCGTATGCATCATGCGGGTGAACCCGGTGGGCGCGATCCCGAACGGCAGCCGCACGGCCTTCCCGAGCACCGTGGTCCCCACCTCGACCTCCGCCACATTCCGCAAGATCGCGGGCCGAAACTCGATATCCCGAAACGCCTCCCGAGCCCGCCCCAGACTCACCTCCCCATCCGCGGCCCCATCGGTGTAATCGAACGCAACCCTGGGCGTCCGCCGCCGCGCCATCTCCCGCAAATCCCAAATAGTCTGCGCCCGAGCCAATTTCCGCCCCCGCCCCCCGAACGGCCGCTCGAACTTCATGAGCGGGGCCAGATCTCGTGGCTTGGGAATTCGGCGAGTCGTCATCGAAACACCATTCCTTACTTCTCGGCCGGGCGCAGGCGCAGGGAGTGCATGCCCGCGTCGACCTCCAGCATGGTGCCTGCGGTCGAGGAGGCGTGTGGCCCGGCCAGATACAGGACGGCCGCGGCTACCTCGTCCGCGGTCACCAGGCGGCCGTGGGGCTGGCGGGCGCGCAGGGCGGACAGTTCGGCGGTGGGGTTGTCGCTGGCGGCCAGCAGGCGCTGCACCCAGGGGGTGTCGACGGTGCCGGGGTTGACGCAGTTCACCCGGATGCCCTCGGGGAGGTGGTCGGCGGCCATGGCGCGGGTGAGGGCGAGGATGGCGCCCTTGCTGGCGCTGTAGGCGGCGCGGTCGGGCAGGCCGGTGGTGGCCGCGATCGAGCAGGTGTTGACGATGGCGGCGGCCGGGGAGCGGCGCAGGTGCGGCAGCGCGGCGCGCGAAACCCGCACCGCGCCCAGCACATTCACCTCCAGCACGCGCCGCCACTCGTCGTCGGAGTTGTCCTCCACGGTGCCCTGCGCGCCGATGCCCGCGTTGTTGACCACGATGTCGAGCCGCCCGAACCCCGCGGCCGCCGCCGCGATCGCGGCCCGCACCGAATCGTCGTCGCACACATCGCATTCCAGGGCGAGGCCACCCGGCTCCGGCGCGGCGCCCGGCCGCAGGTCCAGCACCGCCACCCGCGCGCCCGCGGCCAGAAACGCTGCGGCCACGGCCTTTCCGATACCCGACCCACCGCCGGTGACCACCGCCGCCAGCCCGTCCAACTCCCCGTGCCCCATCCGGCCTCGCCCTCCGCACTGATCCGATGTTTACCGGTCGCGAAGATAGCATCACCGCGCCGCCCGCACGCGAGATTCGCTCGCATTGCCCGGAATTGACCGGATCCCGCAGACCTCTTGCGCTCCCAGACATCGGATGTATAGTCGTGACCCAGATCACTGCTGGGAACGAGGACCGCCCATGGCATACATCACCGCGCTCGACACGTTCGATGTCCGGTTCCCGACGTCGGCACACCTGGACGGCTCGGACGCGATGAACCCCGACCCCGACTACTCGGCCGCCTACGCGATCCTGCGCACCGACGATCCGCACGCCCCCGACGGGCACGGCTTCGCCTTCACCATCGGTCGCGGCAACGACGTGCAGCGCACCGCCATTCACGCGCTCGCGCACCTGGTGGTGGGCCGCACCGTCGACGAGATCACCGGCGACCTGGGCGGTTTCGCCCGCGCGCTCACCGACGACTCGCAGCTGCGCTGGCTGGGCCCGGAGAAGGGCGTCATGCACATGGCGATCGGCGCGGTGATCAACGCCGCCTGGGACCTGGCGGCCAAGCGCGCGGGAAAACCGGTGTGGCGGTTGGTGTCCGAGCTCACGCCGGAACAGATCGTCGCGCTGGTCGACTTCCGCTATCTCACCGACGCCCTCACCCCGGACGAGGCGCTGACCATGCTGCGCCGCGCCGCCCCCGGCCGCGCCGAGCGCACCGCGCACCTGCTGACCTCCGGCTACCCGGCCTACACCACCTCGCCGGGCTGGCTCGGCTATTCCGATGCCAAGCTGGCGCGGCTGTCCCGGCAGGCGGTCGCCGACGGCTTCGCCGTGATCAAGATCAAGGTCGGCCGCGATGTGGACGAGGATCTGCGCCGGGTGACGATCGCCCGCGAGGCCATCGGCCCGAATGTCGGCCTGGCCGTGGACGCCAATCAGCGCTGGGGCGTTCACGAAGCGGCGGAATGGATTTCGCGCCTGGCCCCGGCCCGGCTGTCCTGGGTGGAGGAGCCCACCAGCCCCGACGACATCCTCGGGCACGCCGAGATCCGCCGCCGGGTGGCGCCGGTGCGCATCTCCACCGGCGAGCACGGGCACAATCGCATCCTGTTCAAGCAGCTGCTGCAGGCCGGAGCGGTGGACGTGCTGCAGATCGACGCCGCGCGGGTCGGCGGCGTCAACGAGAATCTGGCAATCCTGTTGCTGGCGGCCAAGTTCGGGGTGCCGGTGATCCCGCACGCGGGCGGGGTCGGGCTGTGCGAGCTGGTCCAGCATCTGGCGATGATCGACTACGTGGCGATCTCGGGCACCCAGGAGGGTCGCGCCATCGAGTTCGTCGACCACCTGCACGAGCACTTCCGCGATCCGGTGCGGGTGGTCGGCGGGCGCTATCTGGCCCCGCGCGCACCGGGTTTCAGCGCCGAGCTGCTGCCCGCGTCGCTGCGCGACCACACCTATCCCACCGGCGCCGCCTGGCAGGGTTCGGCGACACTAGCGCAGCTTTCCGCGAAGGAGCAGGAAAACTCATGAACACCAGGATGATCGGCACGACGGTGGCCGCGGCGCTCCTCGTCACCGCCTCGGCCGGGTGCGCACGCGAACCGCTGCCGGGCCGCGGTTCGGCCCCGGCGCCGAGCGTCGGCGGCGGGGCCGCGAACGGCGTCCTCGTCGGCGCGGATCAGCCGCGCTCGGACTCCGACTTCTGGAGCGCCTACGCCGCCTACCTCGGTCCGAAGGCCGCCGCGGCCGGGATCAAGCTGGAGAACACCTCCTCCGACAACGATGCCAACCGGCTCAAATCCAATGTGGACACGCTGCTGTCGAAGAACGTCCGGGCGCTCATCATCGCCCCGCAGGACACCGCCGCGGTCAAACCGGCGATCGCCGCCGCGACCGCCCGCGCCGTGCCGGTGGTCACCGTCGACACCCGCCCCGACAGCGGCGGCGCATATATGGTGGTGCGCGCGGACAATCGCGCCTACGGCACCAAGTCCTGCACCTATCTCGGTGAAACCCTGCACGGCACAGGCAAGGTCGTGGAGTTCCAGGGCGATCTGGCCTCGATCAACGGCCGCGACCGCTCCGAGGCGTTCGCCGACTGCATGCGGTCGAAGTACCCGGGTATCAAGGTGATCGAGATCCCGACCGACTGGCAGGGCGACAAGGCGGTGTCCGGCCTGCAGGACAAGCTGCTCACCGATCCCGATATCAACGGCATCTACATGCAGGCGGGCGGCATCTTCCTGCAACCGACGCTGGCGCTGCTGCGCCGCACCGGCAAACTCGTGAAAGCCGGTCGGCCGGGCCACATTACGATCGTGTCCAACGATGGCATCAGGGCCGAGCTGGACGCGATCGACTCCGGCGACATCGATGCGACGGTCTCCCAGCCCGCCGACCTCTACGCGCAATACGCGGCCTATTACGCCAAGGCGGCCACGGAGGGACGGAAATTCACGCCCGGCCCGACCGACCACGGCTCGGTCATCGTCGACACCGGCACCGCGGGCCAGCTCGAGGATCAGCTGCCCGCCCCGGTGGTCACCCGCTCCGGCGGCAAGGTCGGCGACCTGGACACCGTGGCGAGCGGCGACCCCGGGCTGTGGGGCCGCGCCCACTGAGAGCGGAGCGATCGTGACCGAAACCTCAGCGCCCGAACACATTCCGGCCGATACCCCGATCGCCGAGGCGATCGGCGTCACCAAACGCTTCGGCCGCACCACCGCACTCGACCGGGTCGGGCTGCGGGTCACCGCGGGCCGCACCCACGCGCTGGTGGGTCGCAACGGCGCGGGAAAGTCCACGCTGGTGTCGATCCTGACCGGACTCGCGACTCCGGACGAGGGCGAGGTGCGATTCCAGGGCGAGCCCGCCCCGGCGCCCGCGGACCGCGACGGCTGGCGCTCCCGGGTGGCGTGCGTGTACCAGCATTCGACCATCATTCCCGAGCTGTCGGTGGCCGAGAACCTGTTCGTGAACCGGCAGGGCCTGGGCGGGCGCGTGATCCGCTGGCACACCCTGCGCGCCCGGGCGCGGGAACTGCTCGACACCTGGTCGGTGCCGGTCGATGTGGACACCGTGGCCCGGGAGCTGTCGGTGGAGCATCGGCAGCTGGTGGAGATCGCCCGCTCGCTGTCGCACGGCACCCGCTTCATCATCCTGGACGAGCCGACCGCGCAGCTGGACGGCCCCGCGATCAAACGGCTGTTCGCCCGCATCCGCGATCTCCAGGCGCAGGGCGTGACCTTCCTGTTCATCTCGCACCATCTGGACGAGACCTACGAGATCTGTTCCGACATCACGGTTTTCCGCGACGCCCGGCACATCGTCACCGCGCCCGCGGCGGAGCTGGGCAAGCCGGAGCTCATCGCGGCCATGACCGGCGATTCCGTCGCGCTGGAGACCGCGGCGCCACGAACGGCGCCCGATCGCGGCCCGGCCCCGGTGCTGCGGGTGGAAAACCTCACCCGCCCCGGCGAATTCACCGACATCGGGCTGGACGTGTGGGGCGGGGAGATCGTCGGGCTGGCCGGTGGCGGCAGCAGCGGCCGGATCGAGGTCGCCGAGACCATTGTCGGATTGCGCCGGGCGGCAGCGGGTTCGGTGCTGGTGTCCGGGGCTCCGGTGCGCCGCAGCGGTGTTCGCGCCGCCCGCCAGGCCGGTATCGGATTCGTCCCGCGCGACCGGCACGACGAGGGCCTGGTGCTGTCGATGAGCGTGGCCGACAATGCCACCCTCACCGTGCCCCGCAAACTCGGCCGCTTCGGCCTGCTGTCGCGCCGCACCCGGAACACGCTGGTGCGCACCGCGATCGGCGAGCTCGATATCAAGACCGGCGGACCCGATCAGGGTGTCGCCGAGCTGTCCGGCGGCAATCAGCAGAAGGTGGTCTTCGCGCGGGCGCTGGCCACCGATCCCGCTGTCCTGGTCCTCATCACCCCCACCGCCGGAGTCGACGTGCGCTCCAAGGAAACCCTGCGCGCCGTGGTCCGCGCCGCTGCCGACCGCGGCACCGCGATCCTGGTCGTCTCCGACGAACTCGACGACCTCCGCGACTGCGACCGAGTGCTGGTCATGGTCCAGGGCGCACTGACTACCACCTACGACAAGGGTTGGGACGACCGGGAACTCGTCGCCGCCATGGAAGGACTGACATGACACCGACCGTCACCGGATCCGGCACCGCTGCGGTCCCGCGCGCGCGAGTTCCGGTGCGCTGGGCCACATTCCGGGACTTCCTGCTGGTGCCGCCGATCCTGCTGGTGCTGGTGGTGGGCTATTTCATCGACGCGAGTTTCGTCTCGCCCGCCAATCTCACCAATGTGCTGACCACCATGAGCGGAATTTCGCTGCTGGTGCTGGCCGAGGTGCTGGTGCTGGTGGTGGGGCGGATGGATCTGTCGCTGGAGTCGACGTTCGGGCTGGCGCCGGGCGTGGCGATCTGGGCGACCATGGGCACCGCCAAGGTGGGCGCCTTCACCTGGGCCTCGCCGTGGATGACGATCCCGCTCGCGCTGCTGGCCGGGCTGGCGGTCGGCGCGGTGAACGGATTACTGATCGTGCGCTTCGGCCTCAACGGGTTCATCGTGACGCTCGCCATGCTGATCGCGCTGCGCGGGCTGCTGACGTTCCTCACCGGTGGGTTCACCCTCACCCGGATCCCGAATTCGGTGGAGTGGCTGGGCAATTCGCGGGTGCTGGGAGTGCCGGTGAACATCGTGCTCTGCCTGGCGCTGTTCGCGATCGGCTATCTGGTGCTGAACTACACCACGGCCGGGCGGGCGCTGTACGCGGTGGGCGGCAACGAGGGTGCGGCGCGGGCCGCCGGTATCCGCACCGACACCGTGGTGATCGCGGTGCTGGTGATCGCGGGGTTGCTGGCCGCGATCGGCGGGCTCATCTACACCGGGCAGTTCGCCAGCGTCCAGGTCAGCCAGGGCGACGGCATGATCTTCAATGTGTTCGCCGCCTGCGTGATCGGCGGCGTCTCGCTCAACGGCGGGCGCGGCTCGGTGGTGGGCGCGTTCTTCGGCATCCTGATCCTCACCCTGATCCAGAAGCTGCTGTCCTACGGCGGGGTCAGCGCGGACTCGTTGAAGTTCATCAATGGGGCGCTCATTCTCGTCGCCCTCGTCATCACCCGAATCGCCAGCGGGCGCCGACAGGAGTGATCATGCGAATCGCCTTGCACACCAGGCTGAAACCGGGCATGGCGGAGGAGTATCGGCAGGCGCACCGGGAGGTGCCGCCGGAGCTCGAGGCCGCCATTCGCGCCGCGGGCGCCACCGACTGGACGATCTGGCGCAGCGGACCGGATCTGTTCCACGTCATCGAGTGCCACTCGTATCATGCCCTGCTGGAACAGCTTTCCGGCCTGCCGGTGAATATCGCGTGGCAGCAGCGGATGGATACGTATCTGGCCGTGCCGCACGACTATTCGGCGGCCGATGCCGCGCTGCCGGTGGTCTGGGAGCTGAATCCCGCGCACGAGGAGCCCGATGCGTGAACTGCGCGCGGGATCCGATGCCCCGGGTCCCGATTCGACCGCCGCGGCGGAGCATTCGGCGGGCCGACGCCGCGGTCGGACGAGCCCGCACCGTGGCCGGGCCGCCGCGGGTGCGGACGACGGCGGCGCGGCGTCCGTGGTGCTCGGCGGGGCCGGATACGCGGGCCTGTACCGCGCGGTCGACGAGGCTTCGGCTGCAACGGCTCTCGGCACCGCGTGGGACCTGGGCATTCGCGAGTTCGATACCGCGCCGCACTACGGCGGCGGGCTCAGTGAGGAACGGCTCGGCCGCTTCCTGCGCACCCGCCCGCGCGCCGAATTCACCGTGTCCACCAAGGTCGGCCGCCTGCTCTACGACGACCCGGACGCCCCCGACGGCGCGGAAGGCTTCTACGGTGCGCCGAAACGCTCACGGCGGCGGGACTATTCGGCCGCGGGCGTGCGCCGATCGCTGCTGGAATCGCTGGACCGGCTCGGCGTGGATCGGGTCGACACCCTGCTCATCCACGATCCCGACGAGCACATGGCCCAGGCCCTCGACGAGGCGGTGCCCGCCCTGGAGCGGCTGCGTTCGGAGGGGCTGACCACCGGAATCGGCGTGGGCGTCAACGATGTCGGCGTGGCGCTGCGGTTCGTGCGCGACACCGATATCGATCACGTGCTCATCGCCGGGCGGTACACGCTGCTGGACCGGCGGGCCGAGACCGAGCTCCTGCCCGCCTGCGCGCGCCGTGGCGTGCGAGTGCTGGTCGCGGGCGTGCTCAACAGCGGTGTGCTGGCGGATCCGTTGCGGCAGGCCACCTTCGACTACCGCGCGGCCGCGCCCGCCGTCGTCGCGCGGGCCCGCGCCATGGAGTGGACGTGCGCGAAATACGGTGTGCCGCTACGGGCGGCGGCCATGCAGTTCCCGGCCCGGCACCCGGCGGTGGCCGGGGTGGTGCTCGGCTCCGGCACCCGCGCCGAGATCGCGGACAGCGTGGCCATGCTGAATATCGAAGTGCCGGAGGAACTCTGGGCCGAGCTGGCGGACCGCGCGCTGTGGTGAATCACCCGGCGGCGCGCGCCAGCCACTCCATCACCCCGGCCACATGCGCCAGCGCCCGCGCGTGCGCCAGTTCCGGATCGCGGGCGGCGAGCGCGTCGCAGATGCCGCGATGCTCGGCAATGGTGCGGTCGAACGCGCCCTCCTCGGTGACGCCGCGCCACAGCCGCGCCCGCGTCGTCGGCATCGACAGCGAATCCAGCAGGGAGGCAAGCACTTTGTTACCCGAGGCGGCCGCGATGGCGGCATGGAAGCTCAGGTCGACCGCGACCAGGTCGGCCACGGTGGTGCCGCCGGGCTCCACCAGCGTGCGCAGGTGGACCAATTCCGCGTCTGTCATATGCCGCGCGGCCAGCGCGGTGGCGGCCGGTTCCAGAATCCGTCGCACGCCGAGAATGTCGAGCACGGAGTCGTCCTGGTGGAACTCCAGCAGGAAACTCATCGCATCCAGCAGCGAATTCGGTTCCAGGCTGGCCACATACGTACCGTCCCCCTGCCGCACATCCAAGATCCGCACCAGCGACAGCGCCCGCACCGCCTCCCGCAGCGAATTCCGCGACACCCCCAGCGCCGCGGCGAGATCGGCCTCCCGCGGCAGCCGCGACCCGGGCTCGAGCTCGCCGGACACGATCATCGACTTGATCTTCGCTATCGCATCGTCCGTGACCGACAACCCAATTTCCTTCACCCTCGAGGATGTGAACACATGCCTCCGATGACTGTAGACGCTCACGTCCACATCTGGGACATCGGCGGTGGAAAATTCCACGTCGAATACGACTGGCTCACGGATACATCCGATGTCTTATACCAGACCTATACGCTCGACCAACTGGAGCCCCGGTTGGCCGAGCACGGGGTGGGCGCGCTGGTGCTGGTGCAGGCATCGGACTCGCTCGCCGAGAACCAGGCCCTGCTCGACGCCGCGCAACGCGCCCCGTGCCCGGCAACGGTGGTCGGCTGGCTGCCGCTGCACGAGCCGGAGCGGGTGGCCACCCTGCTGCCCCGGCTGCGGCATCCCGGCTTCGTCGGCGTGCGGCACATGATCCACCGCGATCCGGATCCGGCTTGGCTGCTGCGGCCGGAGGTTTCGCAGAGTCTGGATCAATTGGCAAGGGCGGGACTGAGTTTCGATGCAGTGGCGGAGCGGCCGGAACTGCTGGCACAGGTGCCGGTGATCGCCGCCGCGCATCCGACGCTCACCGTCGTGCTCGATCATTTGGGCAAGCCACCGATCGCCGAGCGGGGCTGGCAACCGTGGGCGGACCTGCTGGCCTCGGCGGCCGAACAACCCAATGTGGTAGCCAAGATCTCCGGCCTGGCAACGGTTTCCGCGCCCGGTTTCACAGCGTCGGACTGGCAGCCTTATGTGGAGCATGCCCTGTCGGTGTTCGGCCCCGACCGGCTGATGCTCGGCGGCGACTGGCCGTTCACACTGACGGCCGCCTCGTACCGCGAAGTGTGGCGGACGACGCTGGGCACCTTGACGAACCTGTCCCCCGCCGACCGCGAGCGCGTGCTGTCCGGCACGGCCCGGCGCGTGTATCGGCTGTCCGACGCGACCGTTCGGCACCCCCGCAGTGAAGGAGAAAGTACGTGAAGATTCAGTGAATCGGCGAGCCCGGCGCGGAGCGGCCGATCGTGGTGAACGGCGACCAGGCTTACGACCTGTCGCCACTGACCCGGGATATCGACGGTGATTTCCTTGCGGCAGACGGCCTTTCGCGAGTGGCAACAGAGCTCACCGCAGACCGCCTGTCCCCCATCGACATCGCCGGTCAACGCATCGGCCCACCGGTAGCCCGCCCCCAAGCGGTGTGGTGCATAGGCATGAACTACGCCGCCCACGCCGCCGAATCCGGCTCCGCCCCACCGCAAGAACCGGTGGTGTTCTTCAAGACACCGAACACGATCGTCGGCCCGTACGACGACGTCCTGATCCCCCGTGGCTCCACCCGCACCGACTGGGAGGTAGAACTGGCAGTAGTGATCGCCCGCCGCGCCCGCTACCTCCCTTCCCCCGACGAGGCAATGAAATACGTTGCGGGATACACCATCTCCAACGACGTCTCGGAACGAGAGTTCCAGCTAGAGCTGTCCGGCGGCCAATGGTCCAAGGGCAAATGCTGCGAAACCTTCAACCCCCTGGGCCCGTCCCTGATCCCCGCCAAGGAACTGGACTCGAAGAATCTCCACCTCCGCTCCTTCGTCAACGGCGACCCTCGCCAGGACTCCTCAACCGCCGACTTGATCTTCGACGTGGCGTACTTGATCTGGCATCTATCCCAATTCGCCGTCCTAGAACCCGGCGACATCCTCAACACCGGCACCCCGGAAGGAGTAGCCCTCTCGGGCCGCTACCCCTACCTGAAGCCCGGCGACGTAGTCGACCTGGAAGTAGAAGACATCGGCAAAATGACCCAAACCTTCCGCTCAGCGGAACCGAACGATTGATCGGAGCCGATCACTGGCCCCAATCGCGTACTCGATGACGTACGCGATGTCGTATACTTGGTGTTGACTGGGCCGGTAGAAGCAGAAACCTGGAGGTGACAATGCGAGCTATGCATGCCAGCGAGGCCCGCGCCAACTTCGCCGCAGTCCTCGACGCCGCCACCGAAGACAACGACGAAGTGGTCATCACACGCAGCGGCGGCAAAGAAGCCGCCGTCGTCATCAGCCTGCGCGAGTGGGAGGCAATGAAGGAAACCGCCTACCTGCTGTCCAACGCCGCCAACGCGGCGTGGCTCGCCAAGGGAATCGCCCAGGCAGAGGCTGGGCAGACAGAGACACGTGAACTCATCGACACTGACGACGTCACCGAGGACCCCGACGCGTGAGCCGCAAACTCACCTTCACCGACACCGGATGGACCGACTATCTGAGCTGGCAGCAAGACAGACCAACGCTGAAGAAGCTGAACCGACTCATCGATGACATCAGACGTAACGGAAACGCCGAAGGCATAGGCAAACCCGAGCCGTTGCGCCAGAATCTGACCGGGTGGTGGTCGCGCCGCATCGACCACGAACATCGTATCGTCTATCGCGCCGACGACAACAGCGTGATCATCATCGCCTGCCGCGGCCACTACGGCGATTGAGCCGCCCTACGTCGATGCATACAAGTGTGCTCGAAGACCCGTCTGGGATCGGCTCTCTTGGTCTGCTACAGACGCGAAGCGTCTTGGCCCGGCATATTCGACGGAACCAGACCCTTCCGATCTCGGCACTGGTACGCATTGGATTTTAGAGGAGCGGAGCCGCCGCGCCGACGACGGCGCCTGGTGGTGACTGAAACCTGGCCCGCGCCCATGTGGTTGCGGGGCACACAGTCTCGAGATCGAAGTCCTCACATATTCGTGCCGGTTGATTGTCTTCGTGCGCGAGGTCGTAGACAACGATTGCCTCGACATCCAACCCGGCGGCAATGCCCAGGACGTATCCAATCGGGTCGGAGGTATCGTGCGGCGGGCGCACCGTGTAGATGTACTGATATCCACGCGCTTGGGCGTGATCGATCACTGCGGTCACGTGCCGGGGTGCTGCGAGCCCGGACACGTCGGGTCGCACGAAGCCGACAGCCTTCGGCATGTCGCTCCGTGGTCCATCCACCTCTATCGCTTGCATTTTCATCATGACCACAAACCCTCATCGGATACTGCACAGTCGCCCAGTCGCCCGGCGACGAAATCACAAGCCAAGGCAACGGCAGTGTTGTGTCCGTCAGCAGATAGAGGTAGCCATGGCAAGGCCAGCTCGCGCAACATCGCCTCGACATGGTGGTCGGCGAGAGCACGGAACCTCTGATTCCCATCTCGAATTTTATTGGTGCCCAGCGGGATCTGCGGATTCAGTTGAGTTCGGAAGATCAAATTGTAACAGTCGCTGTGCGCCCGGGTCAGCATTTCCAGATAGGCCCACGCATTGGGATCGGCTGTCTCGCCTCGATATTCAAGCGCCGCACGGTAGTAGCCGAGCGCGTCGGGGACGGCGCGGTCGACCAGGACGACATCCCCATGCGGCCAGGCCTCCAGTTCGTTGCTGATCCCGCGCGTGATGATCCACAGCGTGGACATCCATGTGTGGTTCCAGAGAATCGGTAGCCCCATCCGCTGTGCCTGCTCGCCGAGGTCCGCCACCGTCGCCACCTGAAGCCCGCATTTGCGCAACTCATGGGCCAACCGCGCGAGAAACGTACTCTTACCGGTCGAATGGGTGCCGACTATCGCGATCGTGACCGGCTGTTCGACGACACTCACCACAGACCGCCTTCCGGTTCCGGCGTCGACAAGAACTCCGACAACCCGGCCGCCTCGACCACACCGGGCCAATCCAGGTCCCCGTCGGTGATCAAAGCGCACAACAGTTGCCAGGCCGCCCAGGCGTCGTATCCGGCACGGTGGTAGCCCTGTCCCGCCACAGCGTCGGTGTCCAGCTGGCCTCGCTCGATGAGCTTGTCCAGCGCATACGAATCAAGTCCTCGCCAAACGGATTTCGCCAGTCGCAATGTGTCGAGGATCAGCGGCGGATTCCAGTCCGGAAGATGCGCCGCGAGGACCCGGCGTTCGACGGTGGCGTTGTGGGCTACCAGCACACGCCCGCTCAGCTCCTTCTCGATATCGTCGGCGACTTCGTGCCAGGACGGGCAGTGGGCGAGGTCGGCGTTCTTGATACCGTGCACTTTGCGCGTAACCAACGACGTCACCGGCTGCTTCGGCTTGATCAGCCATGAACGCAAGGCGATAGGTGTCGTCGGTCCGTCGACCGGCAAGACTGCGATTTCGATGATCTCGGGCGGATTCTGTCCGTTTCCTTCCACATCGACCACGACGAGCCGACGGTCGTGCAGAGCGTTCGGGAAAGGCAGTGCAGCGGACATCGTGCCTCCTTGTTGATGGTGGGCCAGCCGAGATCGGCGCGGCCATGTCGGTGGAAGTGGTGCGGCTTGTCGATGTCGTGGATCTGGTAGCCGTGGCCGTGTTGCAGGTAGTAGCGGCACTGCTCATCGAGCCCAACCACGACAACGGCTCGGTCGTTGACCTCTACGAGCGTGCCGCCCAGCTCCCCGCGCTAGCTCGGCGACATGCCGTTCGTCCGGACGCTGCCACGCCCGCGCGCACCGCCGCACCTGAGTCGAGGGGCAGATGTCGCACAAATCCCGGACACCGTAATGGCCGTTGTAGTCGGCGAGCGCATGAACGTAGGCAACGGCGCAACTGGTCTTGCGGAACAACGGTGAGCCCAGCCGACCAACGCTGGCGGCGTGGAGAATTCGTTACTCGAGCGACTCGGGAAGCACCTTGCGGCGAGCACCCTCGGGATACGGTTCGGGCAGGCCGTGCGCCCGGTAGTAGTCACGGATCTGGTCTTTGAAGAACAGACCGGTGAAAACCGTTGCGTGAACATGGCGACTCAGCTCCAGGGCTCGCCGCAGGTGCAATCCGGAGTCGTTGAGGCCCGGCACAATCGGTCGCCAGTACAACACCGCTCGGTAACGGTCGGCATTCCCGAACGCTGTTGCCAGCGAGCGAGCCGCGATGCCGGAATCCACCGGCTCGACGCGAGGAGCCTCGATACCCGAATGCGTAACCAGCACTGTAACTTTCAGATTCTTGATCGAGTTCAGCACCACACAGTCCTCAGGCTCGATCCGCCACCGGGTGATCACCAGAACATGATTGGTCAGACCGCGCCCATCCAAGATTCTCAGCATGTTGAAGGTGTGCGGCTTGACTTTCGGCAGCATAGGGTCGGTGGCCCGATTGAGCTGGCAAGTCGTGGAAAAGGTCCGTTGCCACACCCTTCTTGTGGGCAAGAATGAACACATGCGCAGGGGGCACCGATGAACAACCCGGCCACCGAACCTGAACGGCATCCAGAGACCGTTGTCGACCGCTTGGCGCGCGAGATCAAGCGGCGGAGACTCGATGCTGGTCTGAGCCAGCGTGAACTGGCTGCCAGAATCAAATATTCGCGTCAGTATGTCTCGATGGCTGAATGGGAGGACGCCACCCTTCCCTCAAAAGAATTGGTGGCCGCCATCGACAGCGCGCTCGGCGCGGACGGTGCGCTGGTCGCGCTCCGCGCTCAAGCAAAAGCCGATCTGCAAGGGACTCGCCTACCGTCTCCTTCGGCCATACCAGACTCAAAAACCTCGGGCGGCAGTCCAGTTGTCCTGCCGGTTGTGATCAACGGGCGGATACTGCCGGTGCCGCTGGACCCACGTATTGTCGGTGCGGCAGCCATCGAAGCTGACAGACAGGTCATGGTCGACCCCGGGCTTTTCCAAGACACTGACCCCGTTGGCGCACTTGTTCGTTCGCAATCGATATCCGACCGGGCGATTGCAAGCTTCATGGCCGTGACCAGACTGTTGGCGAGTCAAAGACAATACATCGCACCAGACGCGCTTCTCAACCTCATTGCGGCGCATCGAGATTCCGTGGCGACACTCTTTCGGTCCGCGCAGGACGAGAGTATCAAGAATCAACTCGGCTTCCTGCTCGGCGAGACCTCGATCGTCGCCAGTCGGCTCTGGAGTGCAGTAGGCGACCGCGCGATGGCCCTCGCGAATTGTGCGTTCGCCCGTCGACTCGCAGGCGTTATCAATAATCCCGTACTCGGCGGGATGGCATGCATTTTCGAGAGCAATCTCCGCTCGGACGCCGTCACGTTGATCAGCTCGGATGGCGATGTCGTGGACGGGCTTCGAATGCTCGGCCAAGCGGCCGCCGTCGCCGACCTGCTGCCGCCCACCGCTCGCGCTCGCATAGCCGCAGAGCAAGCCCAAGCGTACGCAGTCCTGGACCTACCGAGAGAATGCCGCAAGGCGCTCACGCGCGCACGCCAGGACATAGAGTCGGTCGATGATGCGGACAGGACCGGATTGTTCAGCGATTGGAGCTCAACGCGGCTCTTTGTGTATGAAGGTACGTGCTGGCTGTTCCTTGGTGAGCCGCAGAAGGCGGTTGTAGCGCTTAATGAAGCATTGGGCGCGACTGATGAAGGAAATCAGAATGTCACTCTCGCGGCACGCGTGGACCTTGGCAGCGCCTATGTATCAGCTGGCGAACTGGAGGAGGGCTGCCGAATTCTCGGGGACACATACGGCAGCTCGGCGGCAATGGGGAACCAGCGAGGCATCGAGCGTGCCCGGCAAGCAATCGGACGGCTCGACCGCTGGAAAACCGAACTACCAGTTCGCGAGCTCGGGGAGCGGATCGAGAGCCTGGATTCTCAATGATCGCCGCCGATCAGCGATTCCACAGTGGCGACCACCGTATTCGGTTCCAGGTCATCCAGAATCGCATCCGGCGAGTGTTGAGCCAACTCGTCACGAGTGAGCCGATGTGCAACCGCGATGACGCGAAAGCCGCCGTGCCTGGCACAGGCGATGTCGTTGGCCGCGTCACCGATGACGACCGCTCGTCCGGCATCGAGTGGCTCGCTGTACCGAGCGGCGAAGCGCTCGGCAACTACGGCAGGAAGCTCGAACCTATCTCGCGCATCCGAACCGAAACCGCCGATAGTCAGATCCAGGCGCGAGTCCAGCCCGGCGACCCTGAGTTTGAATTCGGCAGCCGTGCGGAGGTTTCCCGTCAGCACCGTCTGGACGAACCCATGGTCGTCCAAGGCAGCAATCGCCTCGGCCGCGCCCGGATACGCAGGCTGGTCCCGTGCGAGCTCTTGCTCCCCTTCAGCCATCACCGACGCCAGCACCTCATGAAACCGTGTAACCCCATGCTCCGCCTCATCCGGAGAAACACCCGACGCAACGGCCGTATCCACCACGATGGACTCGTCCGTGTAGCCGTGCACGCGCGCCGTCGGGAACACGATTTCGCCTTCCTGGATGGCATACGTCCGAGCGACAGCCCTTCGGAGCCAACGCAAGTCGGCGGGAATCAGCGTGCCATCGACATCCCAGACGACGAGTCCGACGTACTCCGCGCACATAGCGAGCATTGTGGCAGACGGGCACGGACCCTGTTCGGTTCCCGCGGTCAAGCGCGGTCGTCGATCTTGGCGGCCAGCTCCGCACCTGCCAGTGGTTCCTGCCGACTCCGCGACTTGGGAGAATCGCCAGGATGGTGGATGAGCGTCCTGACAGATCTCGAGGAACCGGCGTGAACCACATAGGACCGACCGCTATAACCCGTGAAGTGCTCACCCGAGCGGCGAAACTCAGCGGCATCGACTCCGAAGGTGCCGTGACGATCCGCGACGGCTCCCATGCCGTCCATGAGCTGCCGGGGAGGATCGTGGCCAGGATCGGTAGACCGCACAGCTTCGAGACCGCCCAACGCGGACTTCGAATCTCACAGTGGCTCAACCGATCCGGTATTGCGACAGTACAGTCGGTGGACTCGTTTCCGCAGCCGACGGTGGTTGACGACCGGCCTGTGACCTGGTGGCATCTGAGTTCCTGGATCACTACAGAAAACTACAGCGGAAGCACGATGAACCGACCGAACCGGCTGCACCGTGCGTCATACACGGCGACGCGGTTGGACGATCCGCAGTGAGGACGGTTTCACTCGCCACCTCCTTACATTCAAGGGTCCGGCAGTCGAGCCTGAGAGCGGGTCGAAGCCCGAGGACGGACGTTGATCAACGAGACATGGTGGAGCAGATCATCACTCGACTCGACTACCGCTCGATGGCGCACTCGCCGATCTCCGTACCGTCCTGACCACACTCGGCGTATCGCCCGATCAGTTCACGAGCGAGCTTTACACCGACGCCGTGGCCGCAAGTCGCCGGAAAAAACTCCGCCCTGCTCGACATCCGGCGGAGGGGGCCGTATCCGGCGAATCGTGGTTGTTATCGTGATTGTGGCAGGTTCGGACAAAGGGGAGAGCCACACTGAACGTACCGGTTACCGATGGCCGTCGGGCGAAGGGTGAACGTCGGCGGCAGGCGTTGATCGAAGCCACGGTGCGCGTTATTCAACGCGATGGCGCCTCTGGCGTTACTCATCGCACCGTCGCCAGGGAGGCGGGTGTTCCCAACACCGCCGCAACGTACTACTTCGACAGTGTCGACGCATTGCTGACCGCGGCGCTGGTCAGCTGCATGGACGAGGATATCGAGCGCATCCGTCGACTCACCCTCGCGGCGGACGACGGTAGCGACAAACGCAGGATGATGGCGGCGATGATGGCGGCGGCCATCGATGGCTCCGGCCGATTACTGGCGGAGTTCGAACTGTGCCTCCTGGCCGTACGGAAACCGGAGCTACGCCGATCCACTCGCCGGTGGACGAAGACACTCGCCGATTTCGCCTGCTTGTTCACCGATGATCCGATACGCGTCAAGCTGTTCGTCAACGCTTACGACGGATTGTTACTGCAAGGTCTGCTGTCCGACGAGCCTGCCACGGTCGACGAGTTCGAGCTCATGCTGCGCGAATTGTTGCCCGATCCTGCGTGACGTTCCCGACCGGCCGCCCACGAACCGGCGGCCGTCGGATACCTCACGACTCGATCAGCAGACGATGCACTCGCCCTGCGGCGCGGCCTCGGACCCTGTTGCCTGACGTGCATACCGCAGGTGCGAACGCAGCTTGGGAAGGCTTGCCAGAGCGAGGATCAGGGCGACGGCGCCCGACACGACGGCCACGCTGAAGCCCGCTCGCGTGCCGTAATGGTCGAAGACGACTCCGGTGATGGCGGCGCCGAGAGCGACACCGCTCTGCAGTCCGGCGATCATCCAGGTCATGGCCTCGGTGAGACCGTGTGCGGGAGTGGTCTGCTCGACCATCCGCATGATCACGACCATGGTCGGCGCGAAGAACACGCCGGCGAAGAACACCGCCGCTGCCAACGTCGCAACGGTATCGGCCAACAGGAACGGCAGCGTGGTCAGGGTCGATCCACCGACCCCGACGATCAGCAGTGTGGGAAGGGGAACCCGCACGTCGAGCGCGCCGAAGGCGAGCCCCGAAATACCGGACCCGATCGCGTACACGGCGAAGACCACCCCTGCCAGCACCTTGTTGCCCTGCTGCTCGGCGAAGGCCAGGCCCATCGTGTCCACAGTCCCTGCGATGCCGCCTCCGAACAGGAGGGTCAGCGCCAGCATGGACACCGGCCCGGACCGTAGCGCCGACCCCGCACGCATGCCATCCGCCAGCGGTTTGACCCGCGGTTCAGTGCTCCTCTGCGGAACGAACAGCGCGACGCCGATAACCAGGAGCAAACCGGCGACCATCGGGGCGGCCTGCGGAAACAGCGTGGTGGACAGCGCTACCGCTAGCGCCGGGCTGACGACGTAGGTCAGCTCGTCGACCACCGACTCCATCGAAAACGCGGTATTGAGCTGGGGCTTTCCGCGGTAGATCGCTGTCCATCGAGCCCTGACCATTGCCCCCATGCTCGGCATCAGCCCGGACAACAGCGCGAAGAGGAACAGTGTC
The DNA here is from genome assembly GCF_013186535.1 of Nocardia terpenica. Classification (NCBI taxonomy): domain Bacteria; kingdom Bacillati; phylum Actinomycetota; class Actinomycetes; order Mycobacteriales; family Nocardiaceae; genus Nocardia; species Nocardia terpenica. Next base: position 2,018,708 of record NZ_JABMCZ010000001.1, on the reverse strand, counting down.
CACGCGGGAGCCCCGGAGTGCGCACACAGGATCAGCGCGCCGAGTGCGACCACGCCGAGACCAGCGGCGATCGGTAGCACCCGGCTTTGTCCGTGCCGGTCCACGGCCCGGGAGACCTGCGGTCCCAGGAAGGCCATGGAGAACGTGAAGGTGCCTGCCACCAAGCCCGAAAGCGTATATGCGCCGGTCAGTTCCGACAGCATCGTCAGGATGCCCATATGCGTCATGGGCAGGGGAAGCCGAGCGATGAGCCCCGCGGCGCTGAACCCTTTGGCGCCCGGAGCGGTGAAGATCTCGCGATAGGGGTTTGGCATTGATAACCCGTTCCTCAGGATGACGTGCGGCGTCCGGACGTCCGCGAAAACAAATGGATCTATCGTTCAACTTTCTACCACGACGGACTCACGTCGCACCACCCGGGCAAGCGGTGGCAACCCGCCCATTGGGCGCGCATCCCGTATGCCAGCAGGGAGGATGAGCCCGGGCAGCATGGCCCGGCTGATCGGCGGCCGGGGACCATGGTGGACACAACGTCACGCCTCCAGAACCAGTGAAGAGGACACCAGCGGCAATAGCGCCATGGGACCGCGACGGCCGACAACTGGCCCAATCGGCGGCCGAGCGGATGCGCGAGGCGATGGATGCGTGGAGCGACGAAAATTACACGAAGGTCGCGCCTCCGTTATTCAATTCGGTGTCGATATAGCCGCCGCCCTGGCGGGCAGCGACGCCCGCATGAGCGAGTTCTACCACGACATCCGGTCGGTTCGGCTTGATCGTGCTGGCGGTGCTGCTCGTTCGGGCACGGGGGCTGCCATGGTGGAGCCCAGTCGCGCCAGTAGCGAGTGTGTTATCGGCCGTCGACTCGCTGGATCTCATACCCGTTGCGGGCCTTGGCGTTCTCGGCGCATTGCTGCCCATTACGCATCTCGGCAGTCCGCGCGCCGATGAGGTTGCAGCCCAGTGAATCTCAATGAGCCGCGTACCCGACCAACCGAGCCCCTAAGCCAAGTCCTCAATCTTGGCGGCCAGTTCCGCCCCCGTCAGCGGTTCCCGCGCGATGACGGCAATAGTGTCGTCCCCCGCAATAGTCCCCACAATCTCCGGCAGCGAAGCCCGATCCAACGCACTAGCCAGAAAATGCGCCGCCCCCGGCGGCGTCCGCAGGACCGCGATATTCCCGCTGTGATCGGTCGATACCAAGAGATCACCCAAAAGCTTGGAAAGACGCCCGGTCCCACCGGTCACCCCCCGAACCGGGCTCCCATCCTCCGGAACCACATAGATCCCCACACCCCCGTCGGCAGCCCGCAGCTTCACCGCCCCCAGCTCATCGAGATCCCGAGACAAGGTGGCCTGGGTAGTCTCGATCCCCTCCGCCGCCAGCAGTGCGGCCAGCTCCGTCTGGCTTCGAACCGCGTTGGCGGACAACAGCTCTACGATTCGCTGCTGGCGGCCGGCGCGGGTGCGGGCGATCACCGGGCCGGATTTGCCCGTGCCCGGTGTCGAACTTCCGGCGTTGCTCACGCCGCCTCGCCTTCGCTCTTGCGCAGCAACCACACCAGTAGCGCTTTCTGCGCGTGTAGCCGGTTCTCCGCCTCGTCCCACACCACGCTGTGCGGGCCGTCGAGCACCTCGTCGGTGATCTCGTCGCCGCGATGAGCCGGAAGGCAATGCAGCACGGCGGCATCGGAGGCGGCGCGGGACAGCAGGTCGCCGTTCACCTGGAAGGGGCGGAACGGGCCGACGCGGTCCAGGCCGTCGTTCTCCTGGCCCATCGATGTCCAGGCATCGGTGACCAATGCGTCCGCACCGGTAGCGGCGGAATGGGGATCGTCGGTGACGGTGACCGTCGCTCCCGTCTCGGCCGCACGCTTGCGAGCAGCCTCGACCACCCAGTCGTAAGGCTCGAAACCCGTTGGCGCGGCAATGGTTACGTTCAACCCGGCCGTCACGCCGCCCAGCAGCAGCGAATGCGCCATATTGTTGGCGCCGTCGCCGAAGTAGGCCAGAGTGCGGCCGGTGAGGTCACCTAGACGCTCCTTCAGCGTCAGCAGATCCGCCAGCACCTGGCACGGATGAAACTCGTTGGACAGCGCATTGACCACCGGAACCGTTGCGGCCGAAGACATTTCATCGAGCCGGTACTGCTCGAACGTCCGCCATACGATCGCGTCCACATAGCGCGACAGCACCCGCCCGGTATCGGCCAGCGTCTCCTCCCGCCCCAGCTGAGTATCGCGGCCATCCACCACCACGGCGTGCCCGCCGAGCTGCGCGATACCCATCTCGAAGGAGAACCGCGTCCGGGTGGAGTTCTTCTCGAAGATCACCCCGATCCCGCGGGGCCCCGCCAGGGGGCGGTGCGCGAACGGGGCGGCCTTCAATTCCGCTGCCAGCGTGAGGACCTCGGCCTGTTCGGCCGGGGACAGGTCGTCGTCGCGGAGAAAGTGGCGGACGGTCATTGGTCATCCTCGGGGGTCGAGGCATCGAGGATGCCGGGAAGGTCGGACAGCAAGCGCTGCGCCTGCTCCTCGGTGAGGTTCAGCGGCGGCGCCAGCCGGATCACATTCGGCTTGGCCGGGTTCACCAGATATCCTGCCGCCCGGGCGGATTCCTCCACCCGCGCCGAAACATCCTGTGTCAGTTGGATACCGATGAGCAGGCCCGCGCCGCGTGCGTGATCGACCAGCGGATGCCCCAGGTCGGTAATGCCGTCGACCAGCGTCTTGCCGAGCGCCTGCACGTGCGCCAGCAGGTCGGACTCGTCGATGGTGCGCAGCACCGCCAGCGCCGCGGCCGCGCAGACCGGGTTGCCGCCGAAGGTGGTGCCGTGCAGGCCGGGCGTGAGCAGTTGGGCCGCACGGCCGTTCGCCAGCGTCGCGCCGATCGGCAGCCCGCCGCCCAGCCCCTTGGCCAGGGTGATCACATCCGGCACGATGCCCGTGGCCTGATGCGCGTAGAAGTGTCCGGTGCGCCCGATCCCGGTCTGCACCTCGTCCAGCACCAGCAGCGCGCCCTTGTCGGCGGTGAGGGCGCGGGCCTTCGCCAGATAGTCCGGCGGCGGCACCACCACGCCGCTCTCGCCCATGATCGGTTCCAGGAACACCGCGGCGGTGTCCTCGTCGACCACGGCGGCCAGCGCGTCGGCGTCGCCGTAGGGCACGTGCACCACACCGGGCGGCATCGGATCGAACGGCACCCGCTTGGACGCCTGCCCGGTCAGCGCGAGCGAGCCCATGGTGCGGCCGTGGAACGCCTCCTCGCAGGCGACGATCTTGCGCCGCCCGGTCAGCCGCGCGATCTTGAACGCCGCCTCGTTGGCCTCGGTGCCGGAGTTGCAGAAGAACGCCCGCCCGTCGCCGTTGCCGAAGTGGGCCAGCAGCCGTTCGGCCAGTTCGACGGTCCGCTCGTTCACATACAGATTCGAGGTGTGCCCGAGCGTGCCGAGCTGCTCGGCCACCGCCGCCAGGATCGCCGGATGCGCGTGCCCCAGGATGTTCACGGCGATACCGCCGAGGAAGTCGAGGTACTGCTTGCCGTCGGCGTCCCACACCACCGCGCCGGAACCGCGCACCAGCGCCAGCTTGGGCGTGCCGTAGTTGTTCATCAGCGCCGACTCCCAGCGCTGCTGCAATTCGCTTGTGCTCATGGTGTTCTCGTTCCTGTGGCGGTACGCGGTTGTTGATCGGCGGCCGGGGTCACCATCGTGCCGATACCCTCCCCGGTGAACATCTCCAGCAGCACCGAGTGCGGGATGCGGCCGTCGATGACGTGGGCGGTCGGGACGCCGTCGGTGACGGCGCGCAGGCATGCCTCCATCTTGGGCACCATGCCCGCGTCCAGGCTGGGCAGCAGGGCCGCCAGCGCCGCGGCGTCGATTCGGGTGACGAGCGAGGAGCGGTCGGGCCAGCGGGTGTACAGGCCCTCGACGTCGGTGAGCATCACCAGCTTCTCCGCGCCGATGCCCTGGGCCAGGGCCGCGGCGGCGGTGTCGGCGTTGATGTTGTGCACCACGCCGTCGGCGTCGGGCGCGATGGTGGAGACCACCGGAATGCGGCCCGCGCCGATGAGATCCAGCACCGCCTCCGGATTCACCGAGGTGACGTCGCCGACCAGGCCGATGTCGGTGGGCGCGCCGTCGACGAGCACGGTGCGGCGGGTGGCGGTGAACAGGCGCGCGTCCTCGCCGGAGATGCCGACCGCGTACGGACCGTGCGCGTTGATCAGGCCCACCAGTTCGCGGCCGACCTGACCGAACAGCACCATCCGCACCACGTCCATCACCTCGGGCGTGGTGACCCGGAAGCCGCCGCGGAATTCGCCGCGCAGGCCCAGCTTGTCGAGCATCGCCGTGATCTGCGGGCCGCCGCCGTGCACCACCACCGGATGCACGCCGACGGTGCGCAGGAAGGCCATGTCCGCGGCGAACGCCCGCTTCAGCGTGTCGTCGACCATGGCGTTGCCGCCGTACTTGACGACCACGACCTTGTCGCGGAACTTCTGCAACCACGGCAGCGCGTCGGCCAGGACGTGCGCCTTGTCCACCGCCGACAGCCGCAGCGTCACGTCGAGCTCCGACAGTGATTGCCGCTGTGCGTAGTTCATGAGCTGTAGGCCGAATTCTCTTCCACGTACCCGTGCGACAGGTCGGTGGTGCGGATGGTGGCCGAGCCCTCGCCCAGGCCGAGGTCGACGAGCACCTGGATATCCGCGCCGGACAGGTCGACCTCGCGGGCGCCGGGTGCGCCGACACCGTTGACGCACACCGGATTTCCGTTGAACGACACCGAGATGCGGTCGGGGTCCAGCTCGATCGGCGCGATGCCGATCGCGGCCAGCACCCGGCCCCAGTTCGGGTCGGAGCCGAACAGCGCCGTCTTCACCAGCGAGTCACGCGCGACGACCCGGGCGCCGATCAGCGCCTCGTCCTCGCTGACCGCGCCGGTGACCGTGACCAGCACCCGCTTGGTGACGCCCTCGGCGTCGGCCATCAGCTGCGCGGCCAGATCGTCGCACACCGCCAGCACCGCGGCGTCGAGCTCCTGCTGGGTGGGCGCGACCGCGCTGGCGCCGTTGGCCAGCAGCAGCACGGTGTCGTTGGTGGAGCAGGAGCCGTCCACGTCGAGCCGGTCGAAGGTGAGCCGGGTCGCCCGGCGCAGCGCGATATCCAGCTGCGCGGAGGTCGCGACGGCGTCGGTGGTGAGCACCACCAGCATGGTGGCCAGCGACGGCGCCAGCATGCCCGCGCCCTTGGCCATCCCGCCCACGTTCCATTTGGCGCGGTGGTGGAAGGCGGCCTCCTTCGGCACCGTGTCGGTGGTCATGATGGCGTGCGCGGCGTCGGTGCCGCCGGACAGCCCGCCGCCCATCTCGTGCACGATCTCGCTGACGGCGGGCAGCAGCTTGTCCATGGGCAGCCGGTCGCCGATCAGACCCGTTGAGCAGACGGCGATTTCGCCCGCGCCGGTCTCGGTGCCCCAGTTGCTCAACGCCTTCGCCAGCTCCTCGGCGGTGGCGTGGGTGTCCTGGAACCCGCCCGGTCCGGTGCAGGCGTTGGCGCCGCCGGAGTTGAGGATCACCGCGCGCACGTGCCCGCCGGACAGCACCTGCTGCGACCACAGCACCGGCGCCGCCTTGACCTTGTTACGGGTGAACACGCCCGCCGCGGCGTACTCCGGGCCCTCGTTGAAAACCAGTGCGAGATCGGGCTTTCCGCTCTTCTTGATACCGGCGGCGAGGCCCGCGGCGCGGAAGCCGAGCGGGGCGGTCACGCCCTGGCTGCGCACCAGTCTGTCTGCCGGGCTGTCGGTGGATGTCACGGTGCCACTCCTACGGTGGAAAGGCCGGCGGTCTCGTCGAAGCCGAGCGCCAGGTTCATCGATTGCACCGCGGCGCCCGCGGTGCCCTTGGTGAGATTGTCGATCGCGCCGACCACCACGAGCAGCCCGGCCGCGGCGTCCACGGCCACCTGCAGGGTGACGGCATTGGAGCCGAGCACCGAACCGGTCTGCGGCAGTACGCCTTCCGGCAGCAGATGCACGAAAGGCTCGTCGGCGTAGGCCTTCTCGTACACCGCGCGGGCCTGCGCGGCGTCCACGCGCACGGGAGCGGTGCAGGTGGCGAGGATGCCGCGCGCCATCGGCGCGAGCACCGGGGTGAACGAGACCGTCACGTCGGTACCGGCGGCCGCCGTCAGATTCTGCGCGATCTCCGGGGTGTGCCGGTGTGCCCCGGCGATGCCGTAGGCGCGCGCCGAGCCCATCACCTCCGAACCCAGCAGACCCACATCGAGTTTGCGGCCCGCGCCGGAGGTGCCGCTGACGGCGACCACATGCACGGTCGGCTCGACGATGCCCGCCGCGACGGCCGGGGCCAGCGCCAGGCTCGACACGGTCGGGTAGCAGCCGGGGACCGCGATCCGGGTCGCGCCGCGCAGGGCCTCCCGCCCGCCCGGCAGCTCCGGCAGCCCGTAGGGCCAGCTGCCCGCGTGCGGGGTCCGGTAGTACTTCTCCCAGGCGGCGGCGTCGGTGAGCCGGAAGTCGGCGCCGCAGTCGATGATCACGGTCGATTCCGGCAGCGCCCGCGCGATGGCCGCGGACTGGCCGTGCGGCAGGCCCAGGAACACCACATCGTGCCCGGCGAGGGCCTCGGGGGTGGTCTCGGCGAGCACGCGATCGGCCAGCGGCAGCAGGTGTGGTTGCAGCTCGCCCAGGAGGGAACCGGCGTTGGAGCCCGCGGTCAGCGCCCCGATCTCGAGGCGCCCGGATCGGTGGGCCGGGTGCCCCAGCAGCAGGCGCAGGACCTCACCGCCCGCGTATCCGCTCGCACCGGCCACCGCGACCCGGACTCCGGGCCCACTCGCATCCGCCATGTGATGATTATGCACGATCGTGCAAGCTCATTCACACACGGGTGGGCAAGTCGACCTCGAGAGTTCACCTGTCCTGCCAACGGGAATTGTTCGGCGCCCGCCGAAGTATTCGAATCCTATGGTCGGGGCATGCATGACAGTCCCCCTCCGGTGACCGGCCCGACCCGGGCCGTGCTGTCCGATCCGATCGCGGTCCGCGCCGCCCTCGACACGGCCCCGGTGCCCCCGGTGCCCGCGGCGGCGGTGGGCATGGCGTGGCTGCGGTCCCGGGTCGCTCGCTTCAGCCATGGCCCCGAGCACACCCGGCGGCGCGAGCTGATCGAGGCCGAGCTGCGCCGGGTCTCGCCCGCAGACCTGCGCGAGCGCGTGCGCGCCGTGGCCCACCAACCGCTCGCTCATGTCCGTATCCTCGCCGAATCACTTGGGTTGCAGAATATCTCGCCGGAAGTGGTGGCCACCGCCGCAACCGGGTATCTGCCGCCCGCACCCCTAACTCCCGAGACCGACCGGGCCGTCGGCGAACTCGTCGCCGCCTGCGGCGGGAGCGCCGACGATGTGACGGCGGCGCGGATCGCGGTGCTGCTCCAATCCTGCGCGGCCACGACCGCATTGCTCGAGCGTGCCCGGAACACGGACGCAACGGGCTCCGCCGGGGAAGTGCTCGATCGCGTCCTCGCCACCGATCCCCCGCCGGTGCGCACCCGCCGCGTAATCGACGGCGCGATAACCGAACTCGATCTCGCCGCCGTCGGACTACCGTTCGGGGCGGGCCCGCACGCGTGCCCCGGCCGCGAGCACGCGCTCGCCCTGGCCGCCGGAATACTCGAAGGATCGCGATGACCGCCACCGACCTGTTCCGCAGCCTGCACCACGGCGATCGACCGCTCGTGCTGCCCAACGCCTGGGATTTCGCCTCCGCCGCGGCGCTGGTCGCCGCCGGTTTCCCCGCCATCGGCACCACCAGCCTGGGCGTCAGCGCGGCGGCCGGGCTGGCGGACGCCGCCGGTCTCGCCCGCGACGTCACGCTCGCCGTGGCGCGCCTGCTGGTCCGGCTGCCGGTGCCGGTCACGGTCGATATCGAGGCCGGTTTCGGCGCGGACGCGCGGGCGGTGGCCGAGGTCGCCGCGACGCTCGCGGACATCGGTGTCGCCGGAATCAATCTGGAGGACGGCCGATCGGGCAACACGCTGCACGACCCGGCCGCCCAGGCGGAGCTGATCACCGCCGTCAAGGAGCGCGCGCCGGATCTGTTCGTCAACGCCCGGGTCGACACCTACTGGCTCGATGTCGACCACGCCTCGACCCTGGACCGGATGCGGGCGTACCGAAAGGCCGGTGCGGACGGCATTTTCGTGCCCGGCGTGCGCGACCCGGAGCGCATCCGCGAGGTGGTGGCCGCGGTGCCGTTGCCCGTCAACATGCTGTACCTGCCCGGCGGCCCCTCGGTGGCCGAATACGCCGCACTGGGTGTGCGCCGAATCAGTACGGGTGGCTTGCCTTTCCGCGCCGCCCTCGCGGCGGCGGTGGACACCGCCCGCGCCGTCCGCGACGGCGGTTCGCTGCCGCCGGGCATCCCGAGCTACGCGGATGTGCAAGCCCTGGTGACCGATTCGTGAGCCGCGTCAGCTCACGAGGGCGAACAGCACCGCCGCCACCGCGAAGCTCACCACCGACAGAACGGTTTCCAGCACGCTCCACGATTGCAGGGTCTGTTTCACCGTGAGGTTGAAGAACTTCGAGATCATCCAGAAGCCGCCGTCGTTGACGTGGCTGAGGACGATGGACCCGGCGGCGATGGCCATGGCGATCAGGGCCAGCGACATCTGTGAGTAATGGTGTTCGGGGAGCAGGGGAGCCACGATGCCGCCGGTGGTGACGATGGCGACGGTGGCCGAGCCCTGGGCGATGCGCAGGCCGCAGCTGATCAGGTAGGCGAGGAAGATCACCGGCAGCCCGGCCTCGGACATGGTGTGCGCCAACGCCGTTCCGATGCCGGTGGCGGAGATGACCTTGCCGAAGAACGCGCCCGCGCCGACCACCAGCAGCAGCATGCCCACCGGCCGCAGCGATTCGGCGGTGATCGCGCCGAGCTCCTGCACCGTCGAGCCGCGCCGCATGCCCAGCACGTAGAACGCCACCAGCACCGCGATCAGCAGCGCCACGGCGGGCGTGCCCAGAAAGGTCAGCACCTGCAGCAGTGTCGAGTTCTTCGCCAGCGCCTGGCTGCCGAAGGTGGCGCCCAGGATCAGGATCAGCGGGATGCCGATGATCACCGCGATGGTGCCGACCGAGGGCAGCGACTTCTCCAGCGTCGCAGTCGATCCCGTGTCGGTCTTCGCCGCCGACTCGTCCGTCTCGATCAGCCCGGCCCGGGGCACCGGGCTGTTTCCGCGGCCCTCGTCGGCCGGGCGCACCAGGAACTCCTCGGGCACCTCGATATGAATCCGCTTGCCGATGAAGTTGCCCCACACCAGACCGGCGACGACGAATCCCGGTAGCCCGCAGACCAATCCCATCACGATCAGCCACCCCAGGCTCACCCCGAGCAGCCCGCCCAGCGACACCGGCCCCGGGTGCGGCGGCAGGAACGCGTGCGTCATCGACAGGCCCGCCACCATCGGCAGCGCGTACAGCACCAGCGACCGCCCGCCGCGCTTGGCGGTCACCCAGATCAGCGGCGCGAGCACGAAGATACCGATATCGAAGAACACCGGAATGCCGAAGATGAGTCCCAGCAGACCCATCGCCACCGGAGCGCCCTTGGGGCCGAACAGTTTCAGCAGCCGCTCGGTCAGAACGTCGGCGCCGCCGGACCGTTCGAGGATGGCGCCCAGCACGGTGCCCAGTCCGATGATCACCGCGATATGGCCGAGAATGCCGCCGAATCCGGTTTCCAGCAGGGAGTCACCGGATTTCAGGGCGGTGCCGACGATGGTGTTCACCGGCAGCCCGGCGGCCAGGGCCAGCAGCAGGCCGGTGAGCAGTAGCGCGATGAACGGCTCGAGCTTGAACCGAATGATCGCGACCAGCAGGACGGCGATCGCGAGACCGCACAGCACCAGCAGCCCGGGGGTGGTCGTGCGCAGCCAGTCGACGCTGACGGCCATGGCGGTACCTCAATTCATGGATCGAACGAATGCCGCTGCGCGCGCGGCGATCTCGGGCCACCGGCCCGAGGCGACGGCGGCGGGCGCCACCACATCGGTGCCCGCGGTGACGGCCACCGCGCCGTGCGCGAGGAAGTCGGCGGCGTTGGCGGCGTTCACGCCGCCGGAGGGAATGAACGCGGTGTCGGGGAACGGCCCGAGCAGATCCTTCAGATAGCCCGGTCCCAGCGCGCGGGCGGGGAAGATCTTCACCGCCGCCGCACCCAGGTCCAGCGCCTGCATGACCTCGCTGGGCGTGAAAGCGCCCATGACGACCGGAATGTCGCGCCGCAGCGCCACCGCGGCGACCTCGGCCCGGATGCCCGGGGTGACCAGGAAGCGCGCGCCGCTGTCGATGGCGGCGGCGGCCTGATCGCCGGTGAGCACGGTCCCGGCGCCCAGCACGGCCCGCGCCGATCCCGAGGCCGCCCGCAGCGCGTCGAGCACGCCCGGCGTGGTGAAAGTCAGTTCCACCGTGCGGATTCCGGATCCGGCCAGCGCCTCGGCCAGGGCGAGCGGGTCGGGAATGCGGGGGGCGCGCACCACGGTCAGCACGCGGTCGGCACGGATCACATCCAGTGCGGTGGTCAACGGGTCTCCTTCCGGGCGGGGTCCAAGCGTAGGGCGCGACCGGCCAGCCGACCGGTGGGCGCGCCATCGTCCAGCGCGAATTCGCCGTTGACGAGCACGTGCACGATGCCGTGCGCCTGCCGCTTCGGGTCGTCGAAGGTGGCGGTGTCGGCAATGGTCGCGGGATCGAACAGCACCAGGTCGGCGGCGTAGCCGACGCGGATCAGCCCGCGCTCGCGCAGCCGCAGCCGCCACGCGGGACGGCCGGTCAGATGGTGGACGCAGTCCTCCAGGCCCAGCACCCCGAGCTCGCGCACGTAGTGGCCGAGATAGCGCGGGAAGGTACCCCAGGCCCGCGGGTGCGGCCGCGCGCCGACCAGGATGGCGTCGCTGCCGCCCATGTGCCGCGGGTGCCGCATGATGGCGCGCACGTTCTCCTCGTGCCCGACGTGCTGCAGGATGGTGGTGGCCAGCTGATCGCGGCGCAGCAGGTCGAAGAACACCTCGACCGGCGGAATGCCCTGTGCCGCGGCGAGTTCGGTGATCCTGCGCCCGGCCGCGAAGTTCAGCTCCGGATTGCCGACGCCGCCGATCTGAATGGTCTCCCAGTCGACGGTCACGCCGTGACAGCCGTCGGAGCCGTTGACGTCGACGTCGAGCGCGATGCGCGCCCGCTCGGCGGGATCGGCCAGCCGGGCCAGCGCGGCCTCGGGCCCGCCCGAGTGCGCCCAGCTCGGCAGCAGCGCCGACAGCGTGGTCGAGCCGGGCAGATACGGGTAGGTGTCCAGGCTGATATCGCAGCCGTCGGCGAGCGCGGCGTCGATCATGGCGAGCAGTTCCGGTGCGCGCCCGCGGTTTTCGCCGAAGTTCAGGGTGGCGTGGGTCAGGTGCACGGCGCAGCCGGTGGTGCGGGCGAGCTCGATCATCTCCGCGTAGGCGGCCAGCGCGCCCGCGCCGTAGGAGCGGTGGTGCGGGGCGTAGAAGCCGCCGTACTGCGCCACCACCTCGCACAGTGCCGCCAATTCCCCTGTGTCGGCGTACATTCCGGGCGTGTAGGTGAGCCCGCTGGACATGCCCACCGCGCCCTCGGACAGTCCCCGCGCGAGAAGTTCGCGCATGCGCGCGATCTCGTCGGCGGTGGCCGGGCGCTGCTCCGGGCCGACGACCAGCAGCCGCAGCGTGCCCTGCGGCACCAGGTACGCCGCGTTCGGGGTGATGCCCCGGTCCAGCCGGTCCAGGTAGTCGGCGACGCTGCGCCAGGAGAAGTCCAGATCGGTGGGATTGCCGTTCCAGCCCGCGATCTGGCGGCGCACCAGGGCCAGGGTCGGCTCGTCGATCGGCGCGTAGGACAGGCCGTCCTGGCCGATCACCTCGGTGGTCACGCCCTGGCTGAGCTTGGCGAAGTGACCGGGCTCGGTGAGCAGATGCAGATCCGAATGTGCGTGCATATCGATGAAACCCGGTGCCAGCACCAGATTTTCGCCGTCGATGACGCGGTCGGCGCCGGAAATCACACCCGGCCCGGCGATCTCGGCGATGCGGCCGTCCGCGACCACCACATCGCCGCGGTAGCGGGGCGCACCGGAGCCGTCGACGATGTCGACTCCGCGAAACAGTAAGCGTCTCATGCCGTCCGCCGTCTCAGAAGAACGTGTGCACGAGGCCGACGACCCGCGGCCGGGCGGCGTCGGCGTCGTCGATCACCGGGACGAGCCGCCATTTGTCGAAGGCCGTGCACGGGTGCGACAGACCCAGGCGCACCACGCTGCCGACCGGTACCTCCCCGCCCTCCGGGAGCCGCAGGAAGGTGTGCTGGTCCGCGAGCGCCGACACGTGCGCGCCGACCGGCACCGCGTCCGCGGCTCCCGAAAGACGTTGCGGCACCGGCAGTCCCTCATCGAACGGCAGGTCCCGCTTGCCGGCGTCGAGCAGCGCCAGCCCCGGCTCCGGATGCGAGATCGCACGCGCCCAGCCGTGCATGGCCGAGCGCAGCGGCCGCCGGGCGCGCGGGGCGGCCAGCGGTGAGATCCCGGCGTAGAAGCCGTCGTCGTGGGCGAGGTAGGCGCCGGACCGCAGCACCACCGTCGTCGGAACGCCGCGCGCGCCGTCCTCGTCCGCCAGCGCGGCCAGCTGCTCGACCACCAGGTCCGGGAACGAGCTGCCACCGCAGGTGACCACCGCGCCGCGCGGATACCTGCCCGTGAGCGCCCGATGCAGCCGCACCAGCTCGTCGACGTAACCGCGCACGGCGGCAACGGCTTCGGGGCTGCGATCGTGCGCGAACGCCCCCTCGTATCCGGCGACACCGGCCAATTCCAGCCGCGGCGAGCGCAGCACCGCCTCGGCGACCGCGAGCGCCGCGTCGATCCCGCGCGCACCGGTACGCCCGTGTGCCCCACCGAGTTCCACGAGCACCGTCAGCCGCACCCCCGCGGGCTCGTCGGCGAGCGCCCGCTCCATCCGCTCGACGGTGGCGACGCTGTCGACCCAGCTGAGGAATTCGAACCCCGGATCGCGCGCGGATTCCGCCGCCACCCACCGCACTCCGACCGGATCGACCAGCGCATTGGCGAGCAGAATGCGGGCCACCCCGAACGACCGCGCCACCTGCGCCTGCCAGCCCGTCGCCACCGTGATGCCCCATGCTCCGGCGGCCAGCTGCTCGGCCCACAGCTGCGGGGCCATCGTCGTCTTACCGTGCGGAGCCAGCCGAACACCCGCCGCCGCAGCCCAGTCGGCCATCACCGCGCGATTGGAATCCAGTGCCGCGCGGTCGAGCGTCAGCAACGGCGTCTGCAGATCGTCGAGAGACGGTGCGGTGGCGAGGAATTCGCGCGCGGTGCGGCCCCACGCCGTGGGCGGGAGGGATTTGTGCTGCGGCCCCAGCACCAAATCGTCGAGGGCGGCCACGGCCTCGGTGTCGATTCCCTCGGCCAGGTCCGCGTTCCCGTCGCTGTCGATGGCCACGGCGCTCCTCTCCTCCGTCTCACCGACATACGCATGACGGCGTCATCCATGTTCGAAGTCTATTGCATATTTCGCAACGTCGATTGCGTATTGTGTTTGCCGTGGTTATTCTGCACGGGATGACCGATAGCCGCAAGCATTCGAAGGAGGTTGGTGTGACCTGCCCGACGCGGGCTCATCCGCGCGCGGTGACCGTCGGCGAGGGGCTCGCGGTGCTGGTCGCGCGCCCCGGCCCGCTCGAGGACTCCCCGGCCTTCGAACGCACCGCAGGCGGCGCCGAGGCGAATGTCGCCGTCGTGCTGGCCCAGCTGGGCGTGGCGGCGGCGTGGATCTCCCGCGTCGGCGACGACGGCTTCGGCCGCTACCTGGTGCGACAGCTGCGCGAGCGCGGCGTGGACACCACGGCCGTGCACACCGATCCCGCCCGGCCCACCGGAATCTATGTCAAGGAGCGCGGCGGCGGGTCCACCGCGGCAACCGATCTCGCGGCCGGGGCCAGCCGGATGCTCTACTACCGCGCCGGTTCCGCGGCGAGCGCGCTCGCGCCGGAGGATCTGATCGCCGCCGACGAGGTGCTCCGGCACTGCGAGCTGATCCATTACAGCGGCATCACCACCGCCCTGTCCCCCACCGCCACCGCGCTCACCGACGCGCTGGTGGCCCTGCCGCGCCGCGGCCGCCTGGTCAGCTTCGACCTCAATTACCGTGCGGCGCTGTGGCTTCGGCGCGAGGAGTCGGCCGCCGACATCCTGGCCCGGCAGGTGCGCGGCAGCGACGTGGTGTTCCTGGGCGCGGACGAGGCCGAAACGGTCTTCGGCAGCGGCGATCCCGCGCGGCTGCGCGAGATGTTCCCGCAGCCACGGCATCTGGTGGTGAAGAACGCGGGACATTCGGTCACCGGATTCCTGGGCGCGCAGCAGCGGGAGGTCCCGGCCCTGCGCCTCGAGGTGACCGAGGCGATCGGCGCGGGCGACGCCTTCGCGGGCGGCTATCTCGGCGCCCTGCTGCTGAGCCGCCCGCACGAGCAGCTGCTGCGCTTCGGCCACCTGTGCGCGGCCGCGGCGCTGACCGGCACCGGCGACATCGCCGAGCTGCCGCCGCTGCCCCGCCTCGAATCCCGTGCCGCCGCACCGGCTTCGGAGTGGGCGCGCATACGATACCCGGCGATCGCCGAGGACGTGGCGTCATGACAGAGGGGACCGCATGAGTCAGAGTTTGCAGCGCGCGCTGACGATCCTGGTCGAGCTCGGCGAGGACGCGAAGACCCTGGACCAGCTGGCGACCCGGCTCGGCGTGCACAAGTCGACGGTGTTGCGGCTGCTGCAGACCATGGAGGCGCAGCGGTTCGTCACCCACGACAGCGGGCATCGGTACACGCTGGGCGCGCGGCTGTTCGAGCTGGCCAACCGGTCGCTGGAGCGAAGGGACGTGCGCACCGTGGCGCGGCGGCACCTGGAGGCGCTCAATGCCGCCACCGGGCAGACCGTGCACCTGGCCACCTACGAGTCCGGGGAGGCCATCTACATCGACAAGCTGGACGCCACCCAGAGCGTGCGGATGTATTCGCGGGTCGGGCGGCCCGCGCCGCTGCACTGCACGGCGGTCGGCAAGGTGCTGGTGTCCGCGCAGCCGCGCACGCAGTGGCGCGCGATCGCCGAGAAGCTGGACTACCACCCGTTCACCGACCGCACCATCCGCACCCCCGAGCGTTACCTGGCCGAGCTGGAAACCGTTGCGGCCCAGGATTTCGCGGAGGACAACGAGGAGCACGAGAGCTTCGTCAACTGCATCGCCGCCCCGATCCGCAACGGCACCGGAACGGTCGTCGCCGCGGTGTCGGTGTCGGTGCCGGACATGCTGCTCGACCACGACCAGGTGCTCGGCCTGCTCCCGCGCGTGCGCGCGACCGCCGACGCCGTCTCCACCGAGCTGGGCTGGAACCCGAGCCCCGACACCCGAAAGGCCCACCATGACCGATAAGATCGCCGTCCGCACCACCGACGCCCCGGCACCCGCCCACACCTTCTCCCAGGGCGTGCGCAAGGGCCCCTTCGTCCAGGTATCCGGCCAGGGCCCGGTCGACCCCGCCACCAACGAATACCTCCACCCCGGCGACGTGGCCGCCCAGACCACCCGCACCCTGCAGAACGTGAAGGCCATCGTCGAAGCCTCCGGCGCCACATTCGACGACGTGGTGATGCTGCGCGTCTACCTCACCAAGCGCGAGGATTTCGCCCTCATGAACGACGCCTACGGCGCCTTCGTGGAGGCCAACACCACCAATGGCGCCCTCCCCTCGCGCACAACGGTTTTCACCGGCCTGCCCCGCGAGGAAATGCTGGTCGAAATCGACGGCATCGCCATCGTCGACTGAGGTTGCCGCCCAGCCCCTTCCATCACCCCGGCTCGCAACCACCATGATCCCGGCTCGCAACCACCATGATCCCGGCTCGCAACCACCATGATCCCGGCTCGCAACCACCATGATCCCGGCGTGCTTTTGGCCGGGATCTCCCGGGCGATCCCGGCCAAAAGCACGCCGGGATCATGGTGAAGGAAAGCTTGCCGGGATCACGGTGAAGGGTAGGACCCTTTCGTCATTGCGGCACAGGGTGGGACCCTTTCGTCATTCCGGCACAGGGTCGGGCTCATTCGTCATTCCGGCATGCTTCTAGCCGGAACCCCCTCACCCCGCCAGAATCCCCAGTACCTCATCCGACAGATAAAACGGCTCCAGTCGCTCCCGAATCAGCTTCGCCAGCACCCCGTTCCGCTTGGCCGACTCGATTACCGCGGGCCCGTAGCGCAGGATTTCCTCCGCGATATCGTCCGGGGTCACGTTCAGTTCGGGCAGCAGGGCGGACAGGGTGTGGTCGCCGTATTTGGCGAAGAACACCTCCACCGCCTCGTCCAGCAGCAGGCCCACGTACTCCTTGTTGCGCGTGGTGACCACGATGCGGTGCACGATCAGCACCAGCTCTCGCAGGTCGGCCTGGGTCAGGTAGTCGCGCAGGCCGCTCACCGGCTCTCCGGCGTGCAGGTCCCAGAACTGGAGGGCCGCACCGTGAACCGGGGCCTCGCGCAACGTTTCCCGAATGGCGTTGGTGACCCGCTTCAGCGCGTACAGCGTGCCCCGGTCGGCCATGCTGCCGACGAAACTGCCCTCGGCGGCCTTCTTCGCCGACTTCACCGCCGACTGGCCGAGCGTCATGAGCGAGGACATGCCGGGGACCCGCCCGGCGATCTTCTTGTTGGCCTCGAGGATGTCGTCGATGAGCATGTCCGCGAACTTGGAGGCCACCGGCCCGGCCAGCGGCGCCTCGCTCAGCCGATCGAGCAGCCGCTCCTGCGCGCCGTACATGCCGAGGATCTTCTCCAGCAGCGCCTCGACCGGCTCCCGCTCCACCACCTCACCGAGCGTGTAATCCTCGTTGGCGGCGATGTGGTCGTACAGCGCATCCGACAGCACGCCCACCAGATCCCGCAGCAGCGGGCTGCCGCCACTGCGGTCCACCACCTTTCGCACCGTCTCCCGCGCCTGCTCGACGGTCACCACGTCCCGGAAGACGATGGTGTCGCCGACACCGATCAGCGCCTCCACATCACGGGCAACCACCTCGGCAAACCGATCCCCGGTCACCTCGGCGAGCAGAAAATCCACCTGGGCATCGAGCAGTCGCTCTGCGATCTCCCGCGGCTCGGTCATCGATATCCACCCTCAGTTCGTCCCGGAGGGCCCCGATCATCCCGAGTCGTTGCGGCGCATCGACTTCCGGATTCGATCCAGGCGTTCCCGCGCGGACTTCTGCCGCGCCTCCCACTGTTCGTCGGCGCTGCGGCCCGCCGGGGTGTCGCGGTCGAGCTCGCCCATCCCCTGCGCGGTACCGAAGCGCTGCTCGACCTTATCGCGAACTGACTCGAAAGTAGGGACGCCGGAATCGGTATAGCCGCCCACCCCGCCGATACCCGTCGGCGGTACCGGTATCCCGGTGACCGGGGCTACCTGCCCGTATGCGCCGGGAAGCGAGTGGCCGCCGCCACCGCCGGACGGCTCGGTGGCGGAACTCACATCGGGCTCCAGCACCGTATGACCGCTTTGCGCACTGAGTTCCACGGCCACCAGGTGCAGCTGTTCGAGCGAGGGCTTCCCGGTGGTGGCCGTCACCACGACCGCCAGCAGGTCCTCATCCTTCAGACTCGCCAGCAGCGCCGCCATATCGCTGATATCCGACATGGATCCAGGCTACGCACGCCCGCTCCGGCACGGCGGCGCTCGCGCTACTCCTCGGCCGCGGCGTGCGTCCGGCTCAGCACCGGACCCGCCCAGCCGGACACCGTCGTGATCCAGTCCGGCTTCATGATCAGGTCGTTGTGCTTGCCGCCGGGGAAGATCTTCAGCCGCTTGGGTTCGGGGGCGGCGGCGTAGAGGGCGTGGGCCATGCGCACCGGCAGCAGTTCGTCGTCGTCACCGTGCATGATCAGCACGGGCGCGCGCACCGTGCGCAGCCGATCCAGGCTCGGAAAGGCGTTGGGCACCACCGGCCACGGCAGGAACGGGTACACCGCGCGGGCCGCGTCGCGCAGGCCGGTGAAGGTGGACATGAGCATCAGCCCCGCGGGCGCGAAGGCGGTCGCCAGCTCGATCATCACCGCGCCGCCGAGCGACTTGCCCAGGTACAGCACGCGATCGGGATCCACGTCCGGCTGCCGCAGCAGCGCCTCCCGCGCCGCCCGCGCGTCCAGGTAGCTGCCGCGCTCGCCGGGCCTGCCGCCGCTGCGCCCGTAACCGCGGTAGTCGAAGACCAGCACATCGAACCCGACCGCCGCGAGCAGCGCGAGCACCGGCGTCCGGTCGCCGATATTGCCCGCGTTGCCGTGCGCGAACAGGATGTGCCCCACCGGATTCGCGGCCCGCACGAACCAGCCGTTGATCCGCACTCCGTCGGCGGCGGTGAAATACAGGTCCTCGTAGGCGATCCCGAACCGGTCGGGCGTCACCGTGATCCGCCGCTCGGGCTGGAACGTGAGCAGATTGAGCACGGGGGTGGCCGGGTGTTGCATAGCTACCTTCATACCCCGTGCGCGGACGGTCAGGCTCCCTGGAGCCGCCGCACCGTATCGGCGTCCCACGGCACGGCGGCCAGCACCCGGCCCCGGGCGGCCCGCCGGTATCCGAAGGTGACCAGGGGGAAGAAGTCGACGCGGACCGCCTGCCCGGCGGCGCCCAGGTCGGCGATCAGTGCCTCGTCGGGCAGGTCGGCGGCCGCGGCGGCCAGGGCCGGGTCGGGTCCGGTGCGGGCCTCGCTGGCGCGCACCGCCGATCGGTCGACGGCGTCGGTGTAGCGGGCCCCGGCGCGCTCGTCGAACGCCTCCACGAACACGCGCGGGTCGCCGTTGGCCTCGGCGAGTGCGCCGCGCACGTCGGCGGCGAGGCGCAGCAACAGGTCCGGCAGCGAATCCGCGGCGCGCACGGTGTCGGCGGCGTCCCAGAACACGAACACCGGGCCCCAGTCGCCGCTGCCGGGGTCGACGTCCACGTAGGTGAAGCTGCCCTCGGTACCGGCGTGCACGAACCAGTGCGTGCCCTCGCCGCCCGCGTGCTCGGCGTACCAGGTCATGGAGCGGTCGCCGGGCTGGTTGAGCTGATCGCCGAACGAGATGTGCTCGTCGAGGCGGCCATCCGGCCGTTCGGTGTAGTAGGTGGTGATCCGGATGCCGCCGATGGTTCGCAACAGGGTGCGCACGGCCTCCGGCACGGGGACCGGCCACGCGTCCATCGCCTCGTCGGTGATCCCGGGGTCGAGCCGGAGCAGATCCCCCGCCGCGGCCGCGGTCTCCCGCAATTCGGCAATCACCTGCGCGACATCCACATTCGCCCCTGACGGTCGACCGATGAGCATCCGAAGCATAACCCGCGGCCGCACACCCCCGCCGTCGGACCTGAAAGCTATTGCACAGCAATACTGCCGTGGTTGCCCGAGCCCGAATCCGCCGTCGGCACAACAATAATGGTCGGTTGATTGTTTGCTGTCGAACCGCCCGTCCGGACCGACCGTCAGGGATGCAGCGACAGTATCGGCGCGTCCGCGGACTCGAAGTTCGCCGGCGGGTGCGCCATCAGTTGCAACTTGCGTTCCTCGGTCCAGGCGTAGTGGACCAGCGTATTGAACTGCGCGACAAAGTGGTCGCGCCACTGCTGCGACACGAACTGCACCGCGGTATTGACCTGCAGCCACCCGGTCGTACTGAAGTTGACCGACCCCTCCCAGCACTGCGGCCCCGGACTGTCGTCGGTAACCAGCCCCTTCGTATGACAGATGTATCGAGACCCACTCGTACTGGTCCCGATGGTGATCTCCACCCCCGCATCGACCAACCGCTGCAACAACTCCCGCTCGGTCTTCCCCGTCGACTGCGAATGATCGAGATAAAGATGCAGCGCCACCCCCCGCCGATGCGCCGCCAGCAACTGATCAACGGCCCCCGGCAACGTGAAACTGTAAGCAATGAGCCAGGTCTCCCCCGGCCCCCCGATCAATTCCAGAAACCGCCGCTGAGCCGCATCATGATCACCAGGCATCAGATAGCACGTAAACGCCCCGTCGATGACGAATGTCATGCCAGCAACGTACCCACGCCACCTCCCGATACGCGAGACCGACGCACGTTTCGCAAGCAGAACGTGCAAAGGGCGTATCAAGCCCGCAACTTTCCGAACAAAAATGGCGGTGGCTTCTCCGATCGGAGGAGCCACCGCCATTCGTCGGGAAACATCAGCCGCGCAGCACGGCCCCCACGGTATCCGCCGCCACGGCCACCGCCGCGTCACGCGCAGCGCTGGCCTCGTCCTCGGTCAGCGTGCGGTCACCAGCCCGGAAACGCAGGGCGTAGGTGAGCGACTTCCGTCCCTCCCCTGCCTGCGCGCCCTCGTACACATCGAACAGCGCGATATCCTCGAGCAGTTCACCCGCGCCGGTGCGCAAAGCCGATTCCACCGAAGCCGCCGGAACGGCTCGGTCGACACTCACCGACACGTCCTGCAGTACCGCCGGGAACGGGGAAACCACGGGGGCGGGCCGGGATTCGCGCAGGGGCAGGGCGTCGAGGTTCAGTTCGACGGCGCAGGTGCGCGGGGGCAGGCCGAGACGTTCCAGGACCGCCGGGTGCAGTTCGCCCGCATGGCCGACGACCACGCCTTCGACGATCAGTTCGGCGCAGCGACCCGGGTGGAACGGCAGGTACGCCGCGGCCCGGCGCTCGACGACGACCCCGGCCGCGTCGGCGATCGCGTCGGCGAGGGCGAAGGCGTCGGCGGCCTCGGCGGCGCGGCCCTGGCCCCACGGGCCGCGCGGGTCGCGGCGTCCGGTCAGTACCGCGGCCACGTGCACCGGCTGATCCGGCAGTGAGCCTTGCAGCCGCCGAATCTCCTCGTCGGAGGGTCGCCGGTCCACCGCCAGCGCCTCGACCGGACCGGTGTCGGCGGTCGGCAGCACCACCTGCGCGAGGCCGTACACCGTCAGGTCCCGTTCGCCGCGAGAGATGTTGCGGGCGGCCACTTCCAGCAGGCCGGGCAGCAGCGTCGTGGCCAGTTCGGCCTTCTCCACGTCCAGCGGGTTGAGCACGCGCAGGGTGTTGCGGCGCGGGTCGTCGGCGGGCAGGCCCCAGGCGTCGAACACCCCGGCCTGCATGAACACCGGCACCGGCACCTCGACGCCGCCGGAGAAGGCCAGGGCCCGGCTCACCGCGCGGCGGCGGCGCTGCGCGGGGGTCAGGCCGCGGCCCGCGGGGGCGGTCGGCAGCACCGAGGGGATCTGCTCCAGACCCTCCAGGCGCAGCACCTCTTCCACCAGGTCGGCGGGCTGCGCCAGGTCCGGCCGCCAGCTCGGCGGGGTCACGATCAGCTGGGCGTGGCCGCTGCTGTCGCTGACCCCGACCTCGACCGTGCAGCCGATCTGCGCCAGCCGCCGCGCGGCGGTGCCGGTCGGGTAGCTCACGCCCGCGGTGCGGTCGGCCAGGTCGATATCCATCCGGATCGGCTGCGGCTCCGGCGTGGGCAGCCGCACGTCGGTCAGCGCGGATTCGACCGTGCCCCCGGCGATCTCGGCCAGCAGCGAGGCGGCCCGATCGAGCGCGACGACATTGATCTCCGGATCGACCACGCGCTCGTAGCGCTTCCCGGCCTCCGAGGACAGCTTGTGCCGCCGCGACGTGCGGTACACGGCCAGCGGATTCCAGGTCGCGGCCTCCAGCAGGATGTCGGTCGACGCCGGGCTCACCTCGGTGCTCGCGCCGCCCATCACACCGGCCAGCGACACCACGCCGGAGTCGTCGGCGATGATCGTGTCCTCGCCGTCGAGCACCCGCTCGGTGTCGTCCAGGGTGCGCAGCGTCTCGCCGGTGTTCGCGCGCCGAACCACCAGCGGCCCGGTCACTTTCGCGGCGTCGAAGGCGTGCAGCGGCTGCCCCAGTTCGAGCATCACATAGTTGGTGACGTCGACCGCGGGCGAGATCGGCCGCACCCCGGCCAGCAGCAGCCGCCGCTGCAACCACCACGGGCTCACCGCGTCCGGATCGATGCCGGTCACCTTGCGCATCGCGAAACGCGTACAGCCGGACTCGGGTTCGACCTTGACCTGCCAGGCGTCGGCCGAGCCTGCCCCGGCATGTTCTTGGCCGGGGTCCGGCAGCGTGCGTACCGCGGGATCGGCGTAGTCCAGATCGAAACCGCAGGCCAGTTCGCGAGCCAGCCCCCGCACCGAGAAGCAGTAGCCCCGATCCGGCGTGATGTTCAGCTCGACGACCGTATCGTCCAGTCCGAGCAGCTCGTTCGCGTCCGTACCGGGTTCGGCGGTGCCGGGCTCGAGCACCAGGATGCCCGAATGATCCTTGCCGATACCGAGTTCGGCGACCGAGCAGATCATGCCGTTGGACACGTGGCCGTAGGTCTTGCGCGAGCCGATCCGGAATCCGCCCGGCAGCACGCCGCCCGGCAGCACCACCACGACCAGGTCGCCGACCGCGAAATTGGTGGCGCCGCAGACGATCTCCTGCGGTTCCGGATTGCCGACGTCGACCTTGCAGAACCGGATCGGCTTCTTGAACTCGGTCAGCTCGGTGATCTCCGCGACCCGGCCGACGACCAGCGGATGCTCGAGCTCACCGGTCACCCGCTCCAGCCGGTCGAGCTCCTCGACCTCCAGACCCACCCGGACGAAACCGGCGTCCAGCTCCTCCGGGGTCACCGACCAGCCCGGGGTGGTCCGCTGCAGAATTTCCGTCAGCCAGGACTGCGCTACTCGCACTTGACGTTTCGCTTTCTCGGTAGCTCGGGACCGCGTGGGTCAGGACTGGATGCCGAACGGCAGCGTGAAACGCACGTCGCCCTCGACGATGTCGCGCATATCGGGAATACCGTTGCGGAACTGCAGGGTTCGCTCGAGCCCCATGCCGAAGGCGAAGCCGCTGTACACCTCCGGGTCGATCCCGCTGGCGATGAGCACCTTCGGGTTGACCATGCCGCAGCCGCCCCACTCGACCCAGCCCGCGCCGCCCTTCTTGTCCGGGAACCAGACGTCCACCTCGGCGGAGGGCTCGGTGAACGGGAAGTAGTTGGGCCGCATGCGGGTTCGGGTGTCGGGGCCGAACAGCGCCCGCGCGAACGCGTCCAGGGTGCCGCGCAGGTGCGCCATGGTCAGGCCCTTGTCCACGGCCAGGCCCTCGACCTGCGAGAAGACCGGGGTGTGGGTGGCGTCGAGTTCGTCGGTGCGGAACGTGCGGCCGGGGCACACCACGTAGATCGGCAGTTCGCGCGACAGCATCGAGCGCACCTGCACCGGCGAGGTGTGGGTGCGCAGCACCTGCCGCGAACCCTCCGGCGCGATGTGGAAGGTGTCCTGCATGGTGCGGGCCGGGTGGTCGGGCAGGAAGTTGAGCGCGTCGAAGTTGAAATGCTCGGTCTCGACCTCCGGGCCCTCGGCGACCTCCCAGCCCATCGCCACGAACACGTCGGCGACCTGCTCGGAGATGGCGGTGACGGGGTGGCGGGCGCCGATCGCGCCGCGGCGCGCGGGCAGCGTGACGTCGATGGTCTCCGCGACCAGCACGGCCGCGTCGCGCTCGGCGAGCAGTTCGGCGCGCCGGGCCTCGAACGACTCCGACACCCGGGACCGGGCCACGTTCACGCGCTTACCGGCGTCGGCCTTCTCCTCCTTGGGCAGCGCGCCCAGGCCGCGCTGCGCCAGCGCGATCGGCGACTTACCGCCCATGTGCTCGGTCTTCGCGGCCGCGAGCGCATCCAGGTCGGCGGCGGCCGCGAAGGCCTTCTCCGCCGCGTCGGCCGCGGCGGAGAGCGACTCCTCGGTCAGCGCCACCGCATTCTGGTCGGCTCGTGCGTTGTCGTCGCCCACGATCGTTCGTCTCTCCCCTGGCTGGTTCGGGTCACGGCGGTGTGCCTGGCCCATATTGTTGCTGGTCGAATCGTACGCAATGCCATCGGCCCGGCGTCAGTGCCCGCTCGCGTGCCGCACCCGGGCGCCCGTGTACAAGCAGATCGCCGCCGCCGCGGCCAGATTCAGGCTCTCGGCGCGGCCGTGGATCGGGATGCGGATGCGATGATCGGCCCGCCGGGCCACCCCGGGATCGAGTCCGTGGGCCTCGTTGCCGAACAGCCAGGCGACCGGACCCGCCAGGATCTCCCCGGCGTCGTCGAGATCCACCTCGCCGCGCGCCGTGGTGGCCAGCACGGCGATCCCGGCCTCCCGCAGCCGCGCGAGCACGGCGTCGGTATCGCGCTCGCGGGCGATCGGAACGTGGAACAGGCTGCCCGCGCAGGCGCGCACGCACTTGCCGTTGTGCGGGTCGACCGAATCACCGGCCAGCACCACACCATCCGCGCCGACCGCGTCGGCGACCCGGATCAGGGTGCCCGCATTGCCGGGATCGGCCATCGCCACCGGCACCGCCAGCATCCGCGGACCGGCCGAAAGCACCTGCGGCAGCGGCACATCCACCTGCCGACAGACCGCGACCAACCCGGGCGGGGTGACCGTCTCGCCCAGCATCTGCGCGGCCCGCTCGCTCACCAGCGTCGCCCGCACACCCTGCGCGACCGCACCGGCGACCAGTTCGTGCTCGCGCTCGGCGGCCCGGATCGAATAGAACAGCTCCTCGACCCGCCCGGTATCCAGCGCCGACGCCACCGAATTCGCGCCCTCGGCGAGGAACGACCCGGTCTTGCGGCGCTGCGCGGCACGCTGGAGCTTGACAGCGGAAACGACCCGCGGATTGCGCTCGGAGAGCGCGTCCACGGGTCGTTCCGGCGAATGATGCTTCGTCAAGCGTCAGGCTCAGGCGGCCGGGGCGTTGACATCCTCCGGCAGGGCGGCCTTGGCGACCGCGACCAGGCCGGCGAACGCCTCGGCATCCGACACCGCGAGCTCCGCGAGAATCTTGCGGTCCACCTCGACACCGGCGGCCTTGAGGCCCTGGATGAACCGGTTGTAGGTGATGTCGTTCAGCCGCGCGGCGGCGTTGATGCGCGCGATCCACAGCTTGCGGAAGTCGCCCTTGCGCGCCCGGCGGTCCCGGTAGGCGTAGGTCAGCGAGTGGAGCTGCTGCTCCTTGGCCTTGCGGTACAGCCGCGAGCGCTGCCCGCGGTAGCCCTTCGAGGCCTCGAGGATGCTACGGCGCTTCTTCTGAGCGTTGACAGCCCTTTTGACGCGTGCCACTGGTCAGTCCTTGTTCGATCGAGGGGCGCTCGCGGCGCCCGGGAATATGGTCGGGGGGAAAACGTCCGAGGATCGGACCGCGAACAGGCTCAGATACCGAGCATCTTCTTGATACGAGGGACGTCGGCCTTGGCAACGACCTCCTTGCCCGCCACACGACGAGTCTCACGGCTGGACCGGTGCTCGAAGTTGTGGTTGTTTTTCGCCTGCTGACGCAGCAGCTTGCCGCGACCGGTCACCTTGAATCGCTTCGAGGCGCCGCCGTGGCTCTTCATCTTCGGCATGATTTCCCAATCTTGTCTCGGATCGGCGGCTCCGCGGGCGGTGCGCCGGTTTCTGTTTCGGTTACTGCGGGGTGGCCGCTTGCTCGGTCGGCGCCGGAGCCTCGCCCTGCTCGGGCGCGGCACCCCGCGACGACGTCGGCTGCTGTGCCTTCGCCCGCGTCTTCGCGCCCTTGTGGGGAGCGAGGACCATGGTCATGTTCCGGCCGTCCTGCTTGGCCGAGGTCTCGACGAAGCCGAATTCGGCCACGTCGGAAGCCAGCCGCTGCAGCAGCCGGAAGCCCAGTTCCGGGCGCGACTGCTCGCGTCCGCGGAACATGATCGTGACCTTGACCTTCGAGCCGGCCTGCAGGAAGCGAAGGACGTGGCCCTTCTTCGTCTCGTAGTCGTGGTCGTCGATCTTCGGCCGGAGCTTCTGCTCCTTGATCACGGTCTGCTGCTGGTTCTTCCGCGACTCGCGCGCCTTCTGCGCGGTCTCGTACTTGAACTTGCCGTAGTCCATGATCTTGCAAACCGGGGGACGCGCATCCGGTGCGACCTCGACCAGGTCGAGGTCTGCCTCCATGGCGACGCGCAGTGCATCTTCAACACGCACGATCCCAACCTGCTCACCTCCGGGTCCGATGAGTCGGACCTCTGGCACGCGGATGCGATCGTTGATGCGGGTCTCAGTGCTGATGGGGCCTCCTAGGTCAAGCGGTGTCGTCCAACGACCGCGCGCTATAACTGCAACCCCATATCCAACACGAAAGCCCCGCTACGGTATTTCACCGCCACGGGGCCCGATGTCGACCGATCGCCGATGCAAACTACCTCGCATCGACCCTGCGCTGGGAAAACCCTGCACAAGAAACCCATCGAAAACAATGGGCGACCGGACCGTCGAACCTGGCGTGTCGCCGGCGGACGGTGGGAGTCGGGCTCCACTTACGGCCCCGGGCTCGCTACTGCAACGGCCTGGGGCGGTCGTCGGCGTACAGCTTAACATCCGGGCCGCCGAACCTCCGAATCGCCCGCCCCCGCGACCGGGCACATCGGCGCCGATGCCATGCTACGGGCATGAGCGAGGCCCCTGTCAACGAGCCGGAAACCGTCCGCGAACTGGCCGATATCCCTGCCGTCGAGGTGATCAGCCGCGCGGCGGTCATGCTGATGAGTTCGGCCGCCGAGAAGCTGGGCCTCGCCGACGAGGACCCCGACGCCAGCCCGCGCCGCGATCTGGACGAGGCCCGCCGCGTCATCACCGCACTCGCCGGACTGATCACGGCGTCGGTCGAATACCTCGGCCCGCACGCCGGTCCCCTCCGCGAGGGATTGCAGTCCCTCCAGCGCGCCTTCCGCGAGTCGTCCGCCCATCCGGACGAGCCGGGTAAGGGGCCGGGCGAGAAGTACACCGGTCCGGTCTACTGACACACCGCTGACACGTCCGGCATACCCACGGGATGCCGGTCCCCGACTGCGTTGCACGGCGGCGGACTCGAATTCGTCGCCCCGGCAATGGAGTTGAATTCGGCGGTACGGCGACGGGGTCGAAATTCGTCGGCCCGGTGACGAAGTCGAAATTCGTCGGCCCGGTGACGGGGTCGAAACTCGTCGGCCCCGATGACGGAGTCAATCGGGGCGCGGCGCAATGCCCTTCAGCAGCGTGGCGATCACCGAGTCCACGGTGGGTGGGGCGCCGTGCCGGGGACCGCCGGGGAGCAGGGCGGACAGGACCTCGTCGTGGCAGATGCCGACCAGGACGGCGACGGCGGCGTCGAGATCGGCGTCGGCGGCCACCCGGCCCAGGTCGCGTTCGGCGGCCAGGTAGTCCGCGACCATGTCTCGCCAGGGGCGCGGATCGCCCTGGGCGGCACCGAATTTCGCGAGGATCGCGGGTTGGGCGAGCAGGCTCGCGAAGATCGGGAGAACGGCGCGATGGAAGGCGAGGCCCTGCCGCAGGCAGACGGCCAGGTTGGCGGCGACGGTCGCGGTGCCGGGTGCGGGCAGCGGCGGGAAGTCACCGTGCACGGCGGTGATGTGGGCGTGCAGGGCCGCCGCCAGCAGTTCCTCCTTGTCGGCGAAGTGGTTGTAGAGCACGCCGTCGGCGACCCCGGCGGCCTTCGCGATCGCGCGCACGGTCAGCCCCGCACCGCCCTGCTCGGCGATCAACCGCTCCGCCGTCGCCACCAGATGCGTCCGCAGATCGCGATCGTCGCTCTCCCGCAGCGCCGCTGCCCGTCTCGGTGACATGAGTACCACGCTACTGGGTGCCGACCGGGCCGATCCGATGCCGCGCGATCGGATACGTGCCGCTACGGTCGCGGGGTGTCGGCGGTGACCAGCCAGGCCGTCGCGCGCAACCGGACGCCGCCGGGACCCGAGAACGGCGCCAATGCCGCGGCGATCGCGGCGCGCAATCGGTCGTCGGTGGCGAAATCGTTGCGGGAGCGGTGATACCGGAGCGGCCCCCAGCCGAGCAGGAATGTCGTCGCGTCGTCGACGTCCGCGCCCCAGACGGCGTCGACCTCGATGTGCCGAGCGGCGATGTCGGTGAATCCCGCATCGCGCAGCAGCGCGGCGGTGCTGTCCGGATCGGCGAAAGCGCTGAAGCCGTGGCCGATCTCGAAGCCGGGCAGATGCCGGGCGGCGGCCGCGAAGACGGTGCCGAGATCGGTGCCGGACAACGGCGGCATGCTCACGAACGCGAGCCGCCCGCCGGGTCGCAGCGCACGGGCGATGTTGGCGAAGGCCGCGACCGGGTCGGCGAAGAACATGATGCCGAACCGGCTCAGCGCGACGTCGAAGCCCGCGTCCGGGAACGGGTACACCTGGGCATCGCCCTGTTCGAACGAAATATTGTGCACCCCTTCGGTGTCGGCCCGCTGCCGCGCCGTCGCGAGCATCGGCCCGGACAGATCGACACCGGTCGCCGACCGCGCCCGCCGGGCCGCCGCCCGCGTCAATTGCCCGTTGCCGCAACCAATGTCGAGGACCCGGTCCCCCGCACCGATGCTCGCCGCGGTCAGCAGCGGTTCGTTGAATCCGCCGTTGACCGCGTCGTAGCGGTCGGCGTGCTCGGCCCAGTGCGAGCCCTCGTAGCCGTTCCATGCCTCGGACTGGTCGGTATTGACGATCGCGGTCACTCGAGACTCCCTTGCAGATCTATATGAACTAGCGTTCATGAACGTATGTTCATAATGATCGCTACGGGGAGCGCGAGTCAAGAGGTGCTACGCGGCCGAGCCCCTCGCGCGGCTCAGCTCGCCGAGGAGTTTCCAGGTGCGGCGCTGATCCTCGGGGGTGGTGAGGTCGGTTTGGGTGAAGACCACGTCGGTGGCGCCGGCGTCGAAGTATTCCTGGATGCGGGCGGCGATGGTGTCCTCGTCGCCGAGGACTACCAGGTCGGCGGCGCGGGAGACGCCGGAGAGTTCGATGATGCGGGCGTAGGAGGGGATGTCGTCGTAGAAGGTGGTGTGTTCCTCGGCGGCGCGGCGGGCGGCGGGGATGTCCGAGGTGACCACGCCCGGGACGAGGGCGACGATCCGGGGGCGGGGGCGACCGGCGCGCTCGGCGGCGCGGGTGAGCGGGGTGACGATGTGGTCGGCCAGGGCGCGCGGACCGGCCAGGAATGGCAGTGTGCCGTCGGCCAATTCGCCGGTGACGCGCAGCGCCTGCGGTCCCATCGCGGCCACCAGCACCGGCAGCCGGGGCGTCGCGCCCGCGACCGCCGCGGACATCGGGGTGACGGCGGTCAGCATCTCACCGCGGAAATCGGCGGAGCCGGTGTCGAGTACCGAGGTGAGCGCGGTGAGGAATTCGCGCAATCGGGCCGCCGGGCGGACGAAGTCGGCGCCGTACGACTCACTGATCCACGCGCTGCCCAGGCCGAGGCCGAGGCTGAAGCGGCCGTGCGCGGCCGCCTGCGCGGTCTGCGCCAGGCTGGCGATCAACAGCGGGTGCCGGGCCTGGATCGGCACCGCGGAGGTGCCGACCTCGAGACCCGGCACCTCCCGGCCCACGACCGCCGCGAGCGCGATCGTGTCGTGCGAGTAACCCTGGCCGAACCACAGCGAGCTCAGCCCGAGTTCCACGATGTCCCGGCCGATGGCGACGGCCCCGTCGACGGCATTGGCGGTGGGGGCGAGTGCGAAGGGGGACAGTGCAATTCCGATGCTCATTCCCAGTGGAACCCCGCTCCTCGAGATCGGATTCCCAGGTCACGCGGAACATGACATGCTCGGTGCATGACAGCGCGGATACTGCTGGTTCCCGGCTTCTGGCTCGGCGCGTGGGCGTGGGACGCGGTCGCCGCCGACCTCCGCGGCCGCGGCCACGAGGTCCGGGCACTGACCCTGCCCGGGCTCGATCCCGATGACCCCGACCGGCTGAGCGCGACCTTCGAACGTCAGGCGGCGGCCATCGTCGCGGCGGCGACCGAGCCGACGGTACTGGTGTCGCACTCCGGCGGGGCCGCGCCCTCCTACCTCGCCACCGATATTGCGCCGGAACGATTTTCGCGGGCAATCTACGTGGACACCGCACCCTTGCCCGACGGTCACGTCCTGATTCCCACCCTCTCGCCGGACGCGCGAGAATTCCGCATGCCGAGTTGGCCGGAGCTGGAGGCCAACGGCAGCAGCCTCGCCGACCTGGACGATGCCATGCTGAGCCGCTTCCGCGACCGCGCGGTCTCCGAGCCCATAGCCATCGCCACCGCCCCACTTCGCCTCAGCAATTCCCCCGCCCGCCTGACCATCCCAACCACCCTGATCTGCAGCAGCTTCTCCTCCGCTCTGGTCCGCAAACTGCGCGACGAGGGCACCGAGGCCCTGTTCGCCGAATTGGCCCGCATAGACGCGGAATACATGGACCTCCCCACCGGCCACTGGCCAATGTGGTCCCGCCCAACGGAACTCGCCGAGCTGATCCACACCATCGCCGATCGGTAGCCCACCGACCTTGGCCATTCCGGCGTGCGCTGGGCCGGAGTGTTGCGGGATCCCGGCCAAAAGCATGCCGGGATCACACGGGGACAGCATGCCGGGATCACACGGGGACAGCATGCCGGGATCGCACAGGGACGCACGCCGGAATCACACAGGGACGCACGCCGGAATCACACAGGGACGCACGCCGGAATCACACAGGGACGCACGCCGGGATGACGGCGGAGATGACCGAGGGCGCTGCCGGGATAACCGAGGGACGCATTCTGGAACGACGGGGGACGCATGCCGGTGACAGATCGCGGATGGTGGGAGGCTTCGGGGGTGACGGCGGCGGGTGTCCGCTTTAGTGTGTGATCGTGACTTGGGGAAGCTACGGGACCTATCTCGTGTTTGTGGTGTTGCTGGTGCTGGCGCCGGGGCCGGATACCGCGGTGCTTTTGAAGAATTCGTTGGTCGGGGGTAAGCGGGGCGGGCTGACCACGGCTTTCGGTGTGGCGGCGGGGAATTCGGTGCAGGCCACGGCGGCGGCGCTCGGGGTCGGCGCGCTCATTACGCGGTCGCAACCGGTGTTCGATGCCGTGCGGATCGTCGGCGCGATCTATCTGTGCTGGTTGGGGATTCAGGCGTTTCGGTCGGCCAGGCGGGGCGGCGGGGCGCTGGATATCGAGACCGCGGGGGCCGCCGAGGGCCGGACGCGCGCGCACGCGTGGCGTTGGTTCCGGCAGGGGGCGCTGTCCAATGTCACCAATCCGAAGGTGCTGGCCCTGTATCTGTCGGTGCTGCCGCAGTTCCTGAGCGAGGGGCACGCCTCCACACAGACCGCGCTGCTGCTCGCCTACACCGTGGTGGTGCTCGGGCTGGCTTGGCAGCTGGTGGTGGTCGCCGTGGTGGAGCGGGCGCGGCGGTGGATCCGGCGGCCGCGGGTGCGCGTCTCGCTGGAGGCCATCACCGGCGCGGCGCTCATCGGGTTCGGTATCGGGCTGGTCGCCGAGGGCGCGTAGCCGCCGACCAGCCCGGCCGAGTGGTCAGCCGACCGCGGCGGCCTTGCGGCGCGTGGCGGTCTTCTTGGCGGCCGCCTTCTTCGGGGCGGCCGGTGCGGCCAGCACCTCGCGCAGGAATTGGCCGGTGTAGCTTTCCGGCACGGCCGCAATGTCTTCCGGCGCGCCCTCGGCAATGACCGTGCCGCCGCCGGAGCCGCCCTCCGGACCCATATCGATGACCCAGTCGGAGGTCTTGATCACGTCCAGGTTGTGCTCGATGACGATGACCGTATTGCCCTTGTCGACCAGGCCGTTGATGACGCCGAGCAGCTTGCGGATGTCTTCGAAGTGCAGGCCGGTGGTCGGCTCGTCGAGGATGTAGACGGTGCGGCCGGTGGACCGCTTCTGCAGTTCGGCGGCGAGTTTGACGCGCTGCGCCTCACCACCGGACAGCGTCGGCGCGCTCTGGCCGAGCCGCACATACCCCAACCCGACATCGACCAGCGTCTTCAGGTAGCGGTGGATCGAGGTGACCGGCTCGAAGAATTCGGCGGCCTCCTCGATGGGCATGTCCAGCACCTCGGCGATGGTCTTGCCCTTGTAGTGCACCTCGAGCGTCTCGCGGTTGTAGCGGGCGCCGTGGCACACCTCGCACGGGACGTACACGTCGGGCAGGAAGTTCATCTCGATCTTCAGCGTGCCGTCGCCCGAACACGCCTCGCAGCGGCCGCCTTTCACATTGAACGAGAACCGGCCCGGCTGATAGCCGCGCACCTTGGCCTCGGTGGTCGCGGCGAACAGGGTGCGGATCTTGTCGAACACGCCGGTGTAGGTGGCCGGGTTCGAGCGCGGCGTGCGGCCGATCGGCGACTGGTCGACCTGCACCAGCTTGTCCAGATGGTCGAGGCCGTTGATGCGGGTGTGGCGGCCGGGCACCTGCCGGGCGCCGTTGAGCCGGTTTGCCAGCACGGTGGCCAGGATGTCGTTCACCAGGGTGGACTTGCCCGAGCCGGACACGCCGGTGACCGAGGTCAGCACGCCCAGCGGGAAACTCACGTCGATGCCGCGCAGATTGTGCTCGCTGGCGCCGACGACGGTGAGCTGCTTCTTCTTGTTCACCGGCCGCCGCACCAGCGGCACCTCGATGCGCTCGCGACCCGAAAGGTACGCGCCCGTCAGGGAATTCGCGTCGGCCAGCAGACCCTTGTACGGGCCGCTGTAGACGACCTGGCCGCCGTGCTCACCGGCGAGCGGGCCGATGTCGACCACCCAGTCCGAGGAGTGGATGGTGTCCTCGTCGTGCTCGACCACGATCAGCGTATTGCCGAGATCGCGCAGGCGGGTGAGGGTTTCGATGAGGCGGCGGTTGTCGCGCTGGTGCAGGCCGATGGACGGCTCGTCCAGCACGTAGAGCACACCGACCAGGCCCGAGCCGATCTGGGTCGCGAGCCGGATGCGCTGCGCCTCACCGCCGGACAGCGTGGCCGCCGCCCGCGACAGGCTCAGATATTCCAGGCCGACATCGAGCAGGAAGCCCAGCCGCGCCTGAATCTCCTTGAGCACCTGGCCCGCGATCGCCGCCTCCCGCTCCCCCAGTTCCAGCGAGTGCAGGAATTTCGAGCATTCGCGGATGGAGAATTCACAGACCTCCGCGATGGACCGGCGGCCGCCTTCCGCGTTCAGCGTGACGGCCAGGATCTCCGGGCGTAGTCGCGCGCCGTTGCACACCGGGCACGGGATGTCGCGCATGTACCCGTCGTAGTGCTCCTTCATCTGCTCGGACTCGGTGTTCTCCAGGCGCCGCTGCAGGAAGGGCATGACGCCCTCGAAATCGGCGTAGTAGGAGCGCTTGCGCCCGTAGCGGTTGGTGTAGGAGACGTGCACCTGATCGGAGCTGCCCTCCAGCACCGCCTTGCGGGCCTTGAGCGGCAACTTGTTCCACGCCGTGTCCATGGAGAAGCCGATCGAGTCGGCCAGGCCCTGCAGCAGGCGGGTGAAGTATTCGGCGGTCTGGCCGCGCGACCACGGCGCGATGGCGCCCTCGTTCAGGCTCAGCTCCGGGTCGGGCACCACCAGGTCCGGGTCGACCTCCTTGCGGATGCCGAGGCCGGTGCAGTCCGGGCAGGCGCCGTAGGGCGAGTTGAACGAGAACGAGCGCGGCTCGAGGTCTTCGATGTCGAGCGGGTGGGCGTTGGGGCAGGCCAGTTTCTCGGAGAAGCGGCGCTCGCGGTCGTGCGCGTGCTCGTCGCGGTCGACGAAGTCGAGTACCACGATGCCGTCGGCCAGGCGCAGCGCGGTCTCGATCGAATCGGTCAGGCGCTGTTTGGAACTCGGCTTCACGGTGAGGCGGTCGACGACCACCTCGATGTCGTGCTTCTCCTGCTTCTTCAGCTTCGGCGGCTCGGTGAGCGGGTGCACCACGCCGTCGACCCGCACGCGCGAATAGCCCTGGGTGTTCAACTGGTCGAACAGGTCGACGAATTCGCCCTTGCGGGTGCGCACCACGGGCGCCAGCACCTGGAACTTGGTGCCCTCCTCCATGGCGAGCACCTGGTCGACGATCTGCTGCGGGGTCTGCTTGGCGATGTGCTCGCCGCAGACCGGGCAGTGCGGGGTGCCGGCGCGGGCGTACAGCAGGCGCAGATAGTCGTAGACCTCGGTGATGGTGCCGACGGTCGAGCGCGGGTTGCGGTTGGTGGACTTCTGGTCGATGGAGACCGCGGGCGACAGGCCCTCGATGAAGTCGACGTCGGGTTTGTCCATCTGGCCGAGGAATTGGCGCGCGTACGCCGACAGCGACTCGACGTAGCGGCGCTGGCCCTCCGCGAAGATGGTGTCGAAGGCGAGACTGGATTTACCGGACCCGGACAGCCCGGTGAACACGATGAGGCTGTCGCGCGGTAGGTCGATATCGACCCCCTTGAGGTTGTGCTCCCGCGCTCCACGCACCGTCAGGCGATCCGCCACAGGCCGTCCCTTCCCATCAGTGTTCGACGTGCCGATTTACCCCCGTCGGCCATGCTAGGACCACCCACCGACAAGTTCCGCCGGATGCCGCCCGAGAGCCGACGCCCCCACGACAACCAGTCCACCACCGGCCCATGACCATGGTCGGTCCCCATGCGAGGCAGCCTAGCTCAGGGGTCCGACACCCCGGCGAAAAGCATGCCGGGGTCATCGCGGGTGGTCATGCCGGGGTCATCGCGGGTGGTAATGATCCCCGTGCCGAGCCCGATGAAGTGCCCGAACTGTGATCGATCCGATACCGTCGGCGTCGTGATCGTGTATACGCCGTCACCAGAATGATCGGGTGTGCGTTTCGGCGCACGTCAACGACGATCAGGAGGTACGTGAGGTGGAGGTGGGTAACGACTGGGCCGATGCCTCGGCCGATGCCGAGCTGCTCGCCCAGCGGTATCGAACCCTGGTCGAGGGCAGTCCGGACGGCCTGGTGGTGCACGAGCGCGGCATCGTGGTCTACGTCAATCCGGCCATGGTCCGGTTGTTGGCGGCCGACGGGCCCGATCGGCTCGTCGGGCAGCCGGTTACGCGGTTCGTCGATCCGGCGTCGGTGCCCGCCATGCTCGAGCGCATCAGCGGACTGAAGGTCACCGGCGCCGCCTCCGATCCGGCCGAGATGACGCTGATTCGCTGCGACGGCGAGCCGGTCGACGTGGAGACGGTGTCGGTGCTCACCGCCTGGCATGATCGGGTCGCCTATCAGGTGGTCATTCACGATCTGACCGCGCAGCGGAGGGCCGAGGCCGCGCAGCGCCGGGCCGAGCAGCACTTCACGTCGGTGGTCTCCCAGCTCGAGGAGGGGGTGGTGGTGATCGGGCGGGACGGGCGCATCGAATCGATCAATCCGGCGGCGCTGCGGATCTTCGGCCACGAGGGCCTGGATCTGATCGGCACCGCCATCGGCGAACTGCCGCTGACCCTGCTGGACCGCAACGGCGAGCCGCTGCCACCGGCGCGGCACCCGATCGCGCGCACCCTGGCCACGGGCGAGACCGTCACCCGCTACGTGTTCGGCGTGGACCGTCCCGACGGGCAGCGCCGCTGGCTGACCGGCTCGAGCCGCCTGCTCAACCCCGGCGACCCCGCGTCGTCGGCGGTCTCCTCGTTCAACGATGTCACCGAATTCCGCGCCAGCCGAAGGCAATTGGAGTACCAGGCGACCCACGATCCGCTGACCGGGCTGGCCAATCGCTCGCTGGTGCTGTCCCGGCTGGCGGCGGCGCTCGGCACCAGCGAGGAGCAGCCGGTGTCGGCGGTGCTGTTCATCGATCTGGACGGTTTCAAGGCCATCAACGACACCCTCGGCCACGCCATCGGCGACACCGTGCTGCAGATCGTGGCCCAGCGGCTGCAGCGCGGCCTGCGCACCGACGACGTGGTCGGCCGCATCGGCGGCGACGAGTTCCTGGTGCTGCTGTCCGGTCACACCCTGCCGGTCGAACTGGACGCGCTGGTGTCGCGGCTGCGCCGGACCATGGCCGAGCCGATCATCGCCCGCGGGCACCGGATCCGCATCGACGCCTCGGTCGGAATCGCCCCGCTGCGCCCGAACGACCCGCGCACACCGGAAGCCGTACTGCACGACGCCGATCTGGCGATGTACCGTGCGAAACCGGCGCCCCGCGGCGAGGACGAGCCACCCGTGCGACGGCCGAACACCCCACACGCTTCCTGAAGGAACCCCACAATGCTCCGCCACCACCCGAGCCCGGGCCCCCACCTGCGGTTACGGCGAGCGCGCCGAACCCCCATTAGACTCGACAACTCTGTTTTCTTCGACCGCGGCCCGCGCCCGGCGCAGTGGTGACAAGGAGTTTCGTTTTGCCCGACCGCCTCACGGAGGATCGCCCGGCGATCGACCGCGCAGCCGAACTGGAACGGGAGCAGGCGTACCTCACGCTGCTGTACCAACGCCTCGACGCCATGCGCGAATACGCCCAGCGCCGCTTGAAGACCGTACTGCTGGAAACCGGCGGCACCCCGCAGGCCCGCAGCGAGCGCGAATCGTTCACCCAGCTCTATACCGAGGATCTGACCAAATACGATGCCGCCGAACACGGTCTGTGCTTCGGCCGCATCGACCTGGCCGAGGGGGACGAGGCCGCCGAGTCTCGCTACATCGGCCGCCTCGGCATCCTCGACGAGGACGACGACTACGCCACCCTGCTGCTGGATTGGCGGGCCCCGCTGGCGCGCCCGTTCTATCTGGCCACCACCGCCAAGCCGGACGGCGTGACCCGGCGTCGGCACATCCGCTCGCGCAACCGCGCCGTCACCACGATCACCGACGAGTACCTGGACCTGGAGGCCGCCCGGCAGGCCGGGGCGATCGACGCCGACGACACCGGGGTCGGCAGCGAGAGCGCGCTGCTGACCGCGCTCAACGCCGCCCGCACCGGCCACATGACCGACATCGTGGAAACCATTCAGAGCGAGCAGGATTCGATCATCCGCTCCGAGCACAAGAGCGTGCTGGTGGTGCAGGGTGGGCCGGGTACCGGCAAGACCGCGGTCGCGCTGCATCGCGCCGCGTACCTGCTGTACACCTATCGCCAGCAGCTGGACAAGGCCGGTGTGCTGATCATCGGGCCGAACAGCACCTTTCTGGACTACATCGGTCAGGTGCTGCCCTCGCTCGGCGAGACCGGTGTGCTGCTGTCCACCATCGGCAACCTGTATCCGGGAGTGCAAGCGACGCTGGAGGATTCGCTGCGGGCGGGTGAACTGAAGGGTTCGCCGGACATGATCGAGGTGCTGAAGAAGGCGGTGCGCGACCGGCAGCAGGTGCCCGCCGAGCCGGTGCGGCTCACCTTCGACGGCTACGAGCTGACCCTCGACCGCAAGATCGCCACTCGCGCCCGCGGCCGCGCCCGCTCCTCGCGCCGCCCGCACAACCTGGCCCGCCCCGTCTTCGCCGCCTCGGTGGTGGACGCGCTCACCGATCAGCTGGCGCAGATCCTGGGCAAGGACCCGGGTGGCGGCCGAAATCTGTTGAGCCAGGCCGATCTCACCGAGATCCGGGACGAGATGCGCGCCGACGCCGACATCCAGCGGGCCATCGCGCGGCTGTGGCCGATCCTGTCCCCGCAGGAGGTGCTGGGCGGGCTGTGGGCCGATCCGGACCGGCTGGCCCGCGCGGCGGATCACCTGTCGCCGGAGGACCGCAAGGAGCTGTTCCGTTCCGACAGTGGCGAATTCGCCGCCGCCGACGCCCCGCTGCTGGACGAGCTGGCCGAACTGCTCGGCGTCGACGACACCGAGGAGCGTGAGCGCTCCCGCCGCCGCTGGCGGGCCCAGCTGGCCGAGGCCCAGGACGCGCTGGACATCCTGACCGGTTCCGCGCCACAGGATCTCGAGGACGACCTGGACCCGGAGATCCTGATGGCCTACGACCTGATCGACGCGAGCCAGCTGGCCGAGCGCCAGAACGTGCGCAGCAGCCAGACCACCGCCGAACGCGCCGCCGGCGACCGCACCTGGACCTACGGGCACGTCATCATCGACGAGGCGCAGGAGTTGTCGGAGATGGCGTGGCGCATGGTGATGCGCCGCATCCCGAACCGCTGGGTCACCGTCGTCGGCGACGTCGCCCAGACCGGCGATCCGGCGGGCGCCTCGTCCTGGCGGCAGGTGCTGGAACCCTATGTGGCACAACGATGGAAGCTCGCCGAGCTGACCGTGAACTACCGAACTCCGGCGGAGATCATGGCGGTGGCCGCGGACGTGCTGGCCGCCATCGACCCGGGCGTCTCGGTACCGCGATCGGTTCGCGAATCCGGGCACCCACCACTGGCGGTGCGCACCGAGCCCGCCGATCGGGTCGAGCAGGTGCGCCGACTACTGGCCGAGGAGGCCGACCGCCCCGGCATCGCGGTGGTCCTGGCCCCACACCGGCTGATCCCCGAATTCGCCCCCCTGGCAAGCGATTCCGTGAGCGTGCTGACCGTACCGGAGGTCAAGGGCCTGGAATTCGACGCGGTAATCCTGGTCGAGCCCCAGGACATCCTCGACGAGTCCCCCCGCGGCCTCAACGACCTCTACGTGGCCCTCACCCGCGCCACCCAACGCCTGCACGTGGTGCACGCCGGAGAACTCCCGGAGGTGCTGGGAGCCCTGAAACAGGCGGAGTGACCCCGGCCGAAAGCACG
This sequence comes from Nocardia terpenica, assembly GCF_013186535.1. NCBI lineage: Bacteria > Bacillati > Actinomycetota > Actinomycetes > Mycobacteriales > Nocardiaceae > Nocardia > Nocardia terpenica. The sequence goes on along the minus strand of NZ_JABMCZ010000001.1, from coordinate 1,980,064 downwards.
CCGGGGACAAGGGACCACGCGCGCCGAGATGGTAGTGGGGAAGGTGAAGCGGCCGTGCGGGAATCGCGCGGCCGCTCGGGGTGGGGTTACTTGCGGACGGTGTGGACGATGAGGACGTCGGTGCCGGATTTGCGGGCTACGTCCGAGGGGACGGAGCCGAGGAGGCGGCCGGTCAGGGTGTTCAGGCCGCGGTTGCCTACGACCAGCAGGTCGGCGTCGAGTTCCTTGACCAGGGTCAGGAGGGATTCCACCGGCTCGCCGACCACCGAGCGCTCGACGACAGTGCTGGCGCCGGCGGCTACGGCGCGGTCGCGGGCGGTGCGCAGGATCTCGTTGGTGGGCGCCGATCCGCGGACCTGATATGCCTCGTCCTTGAGGACGTCGGCCGCGGCGGCGACGTCGCGGTCGTCGGTCGGGTAGTACGCGCAGGCGACGTACAGGGTGGCGGCCGGGTCCGCCGCCAGCGCCGCGGCCTTCTCGACGGCGACGTACGACGAATCCGAGCCATCGGTACCGACGACAATGGTCCGGTAGGCGGTCATCTCTCCTCCAAACGTACAAGTGGTCGGATGCCCGCGCGTTTCGCCCGGGGCATCCGGTGTCGCGCGGCAACTGCGCTAGACCATAACCGTTGGCGGGTCGGAAATATCCGAAATCGCAACACATCACACTCCCGTGCCGAGTACCGCGCAGCACACATTCGCCCGGTGGATGCCGGAAAGGGCCCGTGCTACCAGCACCGATTCCGGACCCACTCCGGGCCACCGGCAATAATTGATTCCGGACCGAACGGTATTGCGGCCCTGGGATTTTCGTCACATAGCCCGGCGACGGCCTCGGCGGGATCGCTGCCGATAGTTCGCCCGAATTATCCGGGCTATTGCTGCGAAATGCCCGCCGCCGCCGTCGATACCTCAGCCGAGATGGAAAAGCGGGCCGGTGACGGCCAGCCCCAGATCGCAGGTGTGGGCGAAGAACGCGAACAGCATGAGCGCCGCGCCCGCCAGCCCGATGTCCTTGTTGAAATTCACCATCTCGCCCTGCTTGACCTGCGGATCGGTTTCGTGCCAGTACGGGTGCATGAGCACCGCGGTCGGCACCAGGAAGATCAGCAACAGCAGCGATCCGAGATCCGCCCAGATGCCGAGCAGCACGCTCAGCCCTCCGAGCAACAGCAGCACACCCGAGCCGAGCACCGCCACCTTGGCGGCGGGCACACCCTTGCTCTGCGCATAACCGGCCATCGTATCGGCCTGCGTGAGATGCCCGAACGCGGAACCCAGGAACAACGCGGCGAACAAGATTCGCCCGATCAATACCACGACATCCATCGCCAACTCCCGTCAGTTGTCGGCAGCAAGCCTGCCAGGCTGGTAATACAGAATTTAACTACCACCCGGGCCTGGATGTTCCTTCTCGATCGGGTCGTGTCGCGCGGGCGTATTCCAGCGGTGGCGTGCCGACCTCCGCGGCGAACTCGCGGGAGAAGTGCGCCTGATCGAAATAGCCGAGATCCAGGGCGAGGGCGGCCAGGTCGGCGGTGCGGCCCTCGGCGAGCAGATGGGCGCCGTCCTGCAGGCGGTAGCGGCGCAGCACCCACTTCGGCCCGGCCCCGACGTAGCGGCGGAACAGCCGCTGCAGGGTGCGGACGGGCACGCCGAAACCCTCGGTGACCTGGTCGACCCGGGTCAGCTCGCGATCGGTCTCCATTGCGGCGATGATGCGCAGCACCAGCCGGTACGCCTCGTCGACGGGCGCGGCGCGGGCCGTGGCGGCGAAGAAGTCCTCGACCAGATCGCGCCGCTCGGTCAGGGTCGTGGCGGCGAGCACCCGCTCGGTCAGGCCCGCGGCGGCGGGCAGCACCTCTGTGAGTTCGACGGCGGTATCGCGGAAGGAACCGATGTCCAATCCGGTGAACGCGCCGAAGCCGCCGGGCCGGAACTTGGCCGCGAACGTCTCCCCCACCCCGGACAATTCGCGCAGGTATTTGACGGTGCAGACCCCGTTCACCCAGCCACCGCTGCGGGTGCGGGTGGATTCGAAGGTGACGTTCACGCTCGGGTACGGCAGCACCTCGGCCGTGTAGTCGGGCTGCCCGCGCAGATCCCACGAGACCGACCAGTACCACTCGAGGAACCGGGAGGTCTCCGGCCCGGCCGGGAGCCGGGCCAGGGTGCGGTGCCGCTCCTGCTCGCGCGGGCGCAGAATGCCCTTGGACACCTCCGGCGGCGGCACCGGAATCATTTCCGGCGCACTGTTTTTCAATAACGGGTCCGCATGATTTCCCGGCTCGTGCCCCGCGTTCTCAACGGCGAGCACGAGGCGTCTTCCCGGGATCGGGGCGCTGTCGCGTTCTTACAAGATCTTCGCGGGCGCGCGGACGAGAGTAGGAACCATGACGAACACCGTGAATCCGATCCCCGAGGGCTATCACTCGATCAACTGTTTCCTGGCCGTTCCCGACGGCAATCGCGCCATCGAGTTCTACCGGGCCGTCTTCGGCGCGGAGGTGTTGAGCCGCAACGACCTTCCCGACGGACAGCCCGCGCACGCCGAGTTGAAGATCGGCGATTCGACCATCCAGGTCGGCATGCCGATTCCGGCGGAAGGGGTGCGCGCACCGGCCGAGGACTGGGTGCACACCAGCATCGTGCACTACTGCCCCGACGTCGACGCCGTGGTGAAGCTCGGCCGTGAGCACGGCGCCAAGCGCGTCGTGGAGCCGCAGACCTTCGTGACCGGCGACCGCTTCGGCGTGGTCATGGACCCGTTCGGGCACCGCTGGGTCTGCATGACCCGGGTGGAGGACGTGTCCCGCGAGGAGGGCGAGCGCCGGGTGAACGAATGGATGCGAGCCCAGGGCTGAGCCGCCGGACGGACCGGCCGGTCGTGCCGAAGCGCCTGCGGCGCAACTCATTTCAGACCGGCCGCGTCCATGCCCCGCAGTTCCTTCTTCAGGTCGGCGATCTCGTCGCGCAGCCGGCCCGCCAGCTCGAACTGGAGCTCGCGGGCGGCGTTCATCATCTGGTCGGTCAATTCCTTGACCAGGTCGGCGAGTTCGGCGCGCGGCATGTTCGCGATGTCGCGGCCCTCGTAGACGCCCGCGCTCACCGCGCGCCCCGGCTCGCCCTGGGCGCGGCGGCCGCGGCTGGCGTTGCGGCCCGAGCCGCCGATCTCGACCTCGGTCTCGTCGGCCTCCCGATACACCTGGTCGAGAATGTCGGCGATCTTCTTGCGCAACGGTGTCGGGTCGATGCCGTTGGCCTCGTTGTAGGCGATCTGTTTGGCGCGGCGGCGCTCGGTCTCGTCGATGGCCTGGCGCATCGAGTCGGTGATCTTGTCGGCGTACATGTGCACCTCGCCGGACACGTTGCGGGCCGCGCGGCCGATGGTCTGGATGAGGCTGGTGGCGCTGCGGAGGAAGCCCTCCTTGTCGGCGTCGAGGATGGCGACCAGCGACACCTCGGGCAGGTCGAGACCCTCGCGCAGCAGGTTGATGCCGACCAGCACGTCGTAGTCGCCGAGGCGGAGCTGGCGGAGCAGTTCGACGCGCCGGAGCGTGTCGATCTCGGAGTGCAGGTACCGCACCCGCACGCCGAGGCCGAGCAGGTAGTCGGTGAGGTCCTCGGCCATCTTCTTGGTGAGGGTGGTGACCAGCACGCGCTCGTCGCGCTCGGTGCGCAGCCGGATTTCGTGCACCAGGTCGTCGATCTGGCCCTTGGTCGGCTTGACCACCACGTGCGGGTCGACCAGGCCGGTGGGGCGGATGACCTGCTCGACGAATTCGCCGCCGGTCTGCCCCAGTTCGTACGGGCCGGGGGTGGCCGACAGGTACACGGTCTGGCCGATGCGCTCGGCGAACTCCTCCCAGGTGAGCGGCCGGTTGTCGACGGCCGACGGCAGCCGGAAGCCGTATTCGACGAGGTTGCGCTTGCGCGACATGTCGCCCTCGTACATGCCGCCGATCTGCGGGACGGTCACGTGTGACTCGTCGATGATGAGCAGGAAGTCCTCGGGGAAGTAGTCGAGCAGGGTGGCCGGGGCGGACCCAGCCGGGCGGCCGTCGATGTGGCGCGAGTAGTTCTCGATGCCCGAGCAGAACCCGACCTGGCGGATCATCTCGAGGTCGTACTGGGTGCGCATGCGCAGCCGCTGCGCCTCGAGCAGCTTGCCGTGGCGTTCCAGCTCGGCCAGCCGCTCGTCGAGTTCGACCTCGATGTCGCGGACCGCGCGTTCCATGCGCTCCGGCCCGGCGATGTAGTGGGTGGCCGGGAAGATGCGCAGCCGCTCGACCTGGCGCACCACGTCGCCGGTGAGCGGGTGCAGGTAGTACAGCGCCTCGATCTCGTCGCCGAAGAATTCGATGCGGACCGCGAGTTCCTCGTAGGACGGGATGATCTCGACGGTGTCGCCGCGGACCCGGAAGCTGCCGCGGGTGAAGGCCATATCGTTGCGCGTGTACTGGATGTCGACCAGCAGCCGCAGCAGCCGGTCGCGGTCGACCTCGCCGCCGACCTCGAGCATGACCGACCGGTCCAGATAGGACTGTGGCGTACCGAGGCCGTAGATGCACGACACCGACGCGACCACCACCACGTCGCGGCGGGACAGCAGGCTCTGGGTGGCGGAGTGGCGCAGGCGCTCGACATCGTCGTTGATGGAGCTGTCCTTCTCGATATAGGTATCGGTCTGCGCGATGTACGCCTCGGGCTGGTAGTAGTCGTAGTACGAGACGAAGTACTCGACCGCGTTGTGGGGCAGCATCTCCCGTAGCTCGTTGGCCAGCTGCGCGGCCAGCGTCTTGTTCGGCGCCATCATGAGGGTGGGGCGCTGCAGGCGCTCGATCAGCCACGCCGCCGTCGCCGACTTGCCGGTGCCGGTGGCGCCCAGCAGCACCACATCCCGTTCGCCGCCGGTGAGGCGACGCTCCAGTTCCTCGATGGCGGTCGGCTGGTCGCCGGCGGGGCGATGCTCGCTGACCACCTCGAACCGGCCGTCGGCCCGCTCGATCTCGCCGATGGGCCGGAACTCCGAATGCGCCAGCGGTGTGGTCCCCTCGGCGGGAAGCTCGGATGCGAAAGCCATGCGCCCAGCCTAGGACGACCCACCGACAACAAACAGCCGCCCGGAACGGGTCGCGCCACGCCACGAAGCGCAGTGAGACATCTCACTGGCGTCGCGGTCGGCAGCCGCCCGGCATACGGCCGCGCGAGGGTCTGCCGCGACCGCGAGGGTGCCCGGCCCGGGCCGAGTGTGCGCTCGGCTCGCTACCGTCCGGCAACCCGCTCGGGCGCGAACGCGGCGGTCGGCAGGCCGCGGCGCCGCCCGGCATCGGGCACTCGTTTCGCACCGATCGGCCGATCGGACGTCGCCGAAGGCCCGGAAACCATCGTCGCCGCTCGTCGGCGTCGTTCCGCACCGCGCGGGAGTGGTCGTCGGCGTCCGCTGTCGTGCAGCACATTCCGCGGGCGCGGTTGCGGAATCCTTCGGGCCGCTTCGATTACCCGGGCGGACGAGCGGGCGATCTATGAAATCTACTCTGCGGAAACATATTTCACCAGGAAATTCGAAACATGGTGTCATGCAATGGATCTCCAGGCGGATGTCCATCATTGCGACGACATAACCTCTTCCCCAGCACAATTCGATTCGCACGATCGTCGTGGCCACGTCCCACGATCGAACTGGACAGCTGTCCATAGCAAATCATCCGACCGGTTGCCGACAGCATCGAGCACCGCCCCGGCAACGCGGCCGACAACACCCTGGTCGGACCCACCTCGTGTCCGAAATGTCCGGTGGCGCAAGGGAGCTCGGCGATTGTCGCGAATCCGTGACGGGCCGATTCCTTTACGTTCACAATCGACCCGCCCAGGTAGCTGGGGTGTACTCTGACACGGTCCGAGAGTCGAGAGGGCAGTGTCATGGCCGGTTTCCTCACATCCCGCCTCGCCGGGGCCGCGGTACCCGGAGTCGCGAGTCGCGCCAGCTGGAACCAGCGCACTACCGCAAGCAACGGAGTTGCCTCCATGCAGTTGAAAAAAATTCACGTACCCGGTCTGCACTCCACCGCCGCAGCGGCCACTCCGCCCACATCCTCGCACCGACCTCGCGTCGAATACTTCGATCTGGCCGATCTGACCAAGACCGACTGCCGCGGATTCGTGCACTCGGTGGAGCGCTACCACAGCGAACCGTGGGGTCTGTACCTGATGCGCGCGGCCGACACGCCGCCGTTCCGGTACACCGAGGCGTGGCTGCTGCCGCAGCTGTCCATCCGGGTGAGCATGCATCACATCAACGCCGCGCACGACCGCGATCCCGTCTATCACATCGACATCGGCGAGTTCGACCGCATCGAACCGAAGCGCTGGCGGGCCGTCTTCCACTACATCGACGTCGTCGCCCGCAACGGGTGCGTGCCCGAACTGCGCGGGGTCGACGACCTGTTCGCCGCCCACGCTGCCGGGCATGTCGATGCCTCCACCGCGCAGAACGCGTTCGCGCGGGCCACCGCGGTCGTCGACGGCATCGCCTCGCACGAGCACAATTTCGAACGCTGGCTCGGCGCCCGCGGGATCACGCTGACCTGGCTGTAGGCGACCGACCGGGCCGGGCCGGGTCCACAGCATTTCGACAGCTTCGACATGCTGCGCGCAGGGGCTACACGGTACATTCTGAATGCATGACCCAGGCGCACATGGTGGATCTGCACCGACCCAAGGTCGAGTACTTCAATCTCGCCGATCTCACCAATATCGACCCCAAGGGGTTCGTGCGGTCCGTCGAGCGCTACCACGTCGAGCCCTGGGGTCTCTACATGGCGCGCACCGCCGACCATCGCGAATTCCACTACATCGAGTCCTGGCTGCTGCCGACGCTGGGGCTGCGCGCGACGGTGTTCCACTTCCATCCGACCGCCCGGCGCGACCAGAACTACTACCTCGACGTGGGCGAGTTCGGGGAGGTCGAGCCGGGGCGCTGGAAATCGGTGGACCACTATCTCGACATCGTGGTCCGCACCGGCCGCGAGGCCGAGCTGCTCGATGTCGACGAGCTGCTCGCCGCCCACAACGCGGGCTACCTCGGGCTGCGCGACGCCCAGCAGGCCATCGAGATCGCGACCGCGACGATCGACGGAATCGCAAGTCACGGTTACGATTTCGAGGACTGGCTGCAGGCCCGCAATATCAAGCTGAGCTGGCTGTAGCGGTCAGCCCCGCGCGGTGAGCACGCGCGGATACACCTCGGCGAGCCACGGGTTGCGCACCCCCAGATACGCCTGGGTCGCGGCCTCACCCGTCAGCCCGGCGGTCGCCGCCTCGGCCTTCTTCTCGACCGCCAGATACTCCTCCCGCGCGCCCGGGTCGGCGCGCAGCCAGTCCCGGAACGCGAGCGCGAAGCGCTGGTTGGGCCAGCCGTCGACGCGTAGGTGAACGGTGGCCGCCCGCCCCGGATCGGCGGTGCCGTGTACCCGCTTGCCCCACCGCCCGGGATCGGCGCCCGGCGCGGGGTCGTCCGGGGCGAATTCCTCGATCCGCGGAAAACCGGCCTGCTCCAACGGCTCCCGCAGCGCGTCCGCGGCATCCAGGGCCGCCACGGTGATCTGGATGTCGATGACGTCCCGGGCCGGGAGACCGGGCACCGCCGTCGGCCCGATGTGGTCGATGCGCCGGGCGCCCGCGCCGCACACCACGGCCAGGCGTCCGATCAGCCGCTGCGCCACCGGTCCCCATTCCGGATCCGGCGATGTCGGGCGCGGGCGCTCCGGGCCCCGGGTACGCGCGCGCAGATTGTGTTCGAACGGCACCAGCCGCTCCTCCCACAGCCGACGCACCTGCGGCTCCAGCGCGGCGGCGTCGCCGTTGTTGTCGAGCAGGACGTCCGCGGCGGCCCGGCGCTGCTCGTCGGTGGCCTGGGCGCGGATGCGGGCGAGCGCGTCGTCGCGGTCGATGCCACGGAACTCGGTGAGCCGCCGGATGCGGGTCTCGGTCTCGGCCAGCACCACGACCACCAGATTCATCAGCGATCCCAGCCCGTTCTCGACGAGCAGCGGAATGTCCTGCACCACAATCGCATCCGCGGGGGCGGCGGCGATGATCTCGGCGGTGCGCCGGCCCACCAGCGGATGGGTGATGCCGTTGAGGGTCGCGCGGGCCTCGTCGTCGGCGAACGCCCGGGCCGCCAGGGCCGGGCGATCCAGGCTGCCGTCCGCGGCCAGGATCTCGGGACCGAACGCCGCGGCCAGGGCCGCCAGCCCCTCGGTGCCGGGCGCCACCACCTCGCGCGCGATCGCGTCGCTGTCGACGAGCACCGCGCCCCGCTCGACCAGCATCCGCGCCACGGTGGACTTACCCGCTCCCATGCCTCCGGTGAGACCGATTCGCAACATCCGTTCAGTCTCGCATCCCGCGTGGCCGCCCGCCGGGGTCGGGGCGCGGCGACAAACCGGCAATCGGGCTGAATACCCAGGCGGGCAACAACTGTCACGCCCGGTTCGGCAAATTACTCATTCCGTGACGACGGTGATATCAATTCGCAACGTATTCCGAGCGATTCGGACTCGAGGTCCGCAACTTCTCGACACGCCGGGATCGAAGTCCCGCAAAATACATAACCCCACACTTTTGTTCCGCTACTGTTCGCCGCAGGCGATCCAGGCAGTACCAAGCAAGCAAAGGAACACCATTGGGCACCAGAAACATCCAGACGGGTCGCCACCGACTGGGCACGGCAGGCACGGTGCACTGCCTTCACATCCCCGCCGTGGCGGCGGCACTCGCGGAATACCGGCGCCCCTGGCTCGCCACCCTCCTCAGCCCCGCCCGCCACAGCTTCACAGCCATCCGCAAGCGCACCGCGGCAGCCACGCCATACTGGGTCCCTGCTCCGGCCAGCTGATCCCGGCCAAAAACACGCCGGGAACAGAGGTTGAGGTACGCCCGGGAACAGAGGTTGAGACACGCCGAGAACAGAGGTTGAAGCACGCCGGGAACAGAGGTTGAGGTACGCCGGGAACATGAGATCGAGGCACGCCGGGATGACGTGCGGCCCGCACGCTTGGATGCTGGTTTGACGTACCCCTGGGATGCTGGTGTGGCCCGCACGCCCGGATGACGGTGTGGCCCCGCGCACCTGGATGACGTTGCAGCCCTGGTACAGGAATCACGGTGCAGCCCTCGTCATCCCGGCGGGTGGAGGTTCCGTCATCCTGACGGATGCGCCCTTTGCTACCACGGCGATGCCAGACCCATCATCCCGGCCCGCTGGAAATCCCCGTCATCCCGGCGTGCTTTCAAGTCCCGTCATCTCGGCATGCTTTCAAGTCCCGTCATTCCTGCGTGCTCTCAAGTCCCGTCATCCCGGCGTGCTCTAGTCCCGTCATCCCGGCATGCTCTCAAGTCCCGTCATCCCGGCGTGCTCTAGTCCCGTCATCCCGGCGTGCTTTCAAGTCCCGTCATCCCGGCACGCTTTTGGCCGGGATCAGATGATGCCGCTCGGGTGGCGGCGGGTGCCTGGGGTTTGGGTGGGCATGGTGTTCGGGGGGACCGGGTAGGGGGTGCCGTGGCCTGCTGTGCCGGCGGCGATATTCGGGCCGCATTGTGCCAGGGCGGCGGCGGTGCGGGAATTCGGGTCGGTGATGCGGGGTGGTATCGCGTCGGGGGTGGAGGCGAAATCGAAGGCGGAGGTCATATCGCCGGTGACGCCGCGTCGCCAGGGCGTCAGATTCGGTACCTCGACACCGAAACGGCGCTCCAGCAAACGCAATTGCGAGGTGTGGTCGAAGGTCTCCGAGGCGACCAGGCCGCCGCGCGAATAGGGCGAGAGCACCAGGCACGGGACGCGGTATCCCAGGCCGATCGGCCCGGCGATGCCGCCTGCGTCCTCCACGTTCTTCAGGTCCACGCTCAGGTACTCCCCCGATGTGCCCGGCGGCGCGGTCGGCGGCGTGACGTGATCGAAGAAGCCGCCGTTCTCGTCGTAGCTGACGATCAGCGCGGTCTTCTCCCACACCTTCGGATTCGAGGTCAGGATGTCGAGCACCTGCATGATGCCCACCGCGCCCAGTGCCGGTGGCAGCGCCGGATGCTCGCAGTTGAACAGCGGCGGAATCACCCACGACACCGACGGCAGCCGATCGGCGGCCACGTCGGCGGCGAAGTCGTTCGGGTACACCGGGGCCTTACCCCGTTGCGCCAGTTCGGAATTCGGGTCGGCGGCCTGCTTGAAACAGCCCAGCATGCCGTCCAGGATCACCGACGAGATCGGGCCGATATCGCGGTTGTTGTAGATTTTCCAGCTCACTCCGGCGTCGGACAGGTTCTCCGGGTACGTGCGCCAGCTGTACGCGTTCTGCGGAATCAGGTACGGCGTCTTCACCAGCGGCCCACCGGCGCGCCCGTCCGGATCGATGGTGGCCGAGATCCAGTACAGCCGATTGGGATCGGTGGGGCCGAGCACCGAGCAGTGGTAGTGGTCGCAGAGGGTGAACGCGTCGGCGAGGTCGTGGTGGACCGGAATGTCGTCGCGGGTGTAGTACCCCATGGCCGCGGGGCCGTTGCCGGGGCCGACGCTGGCGATGGACATCGGCATCCAGCGGTCGTTCTTCCCGCCGTTCCACGCTTCGTGCATGCCCGCCCAGCTGTGGTCGGGGTCGTTGATGCACTCACCGTCCAGGCTCGCGCCGCGGGTGGTGTCGAGCCGGAACGGGACGATGTACCCGTCCGGGGTGGGGCCGACGCCGGGCGTGTAGCCGTACTGCTGCCAGGCCGCCGACGGATCACCGAATCCCCGGACGCCGGAAAGGGTTCCGAAGTAGTGGTCGAAGGAGCGGTTCTCCTGCATCAGTAGCACGAAGTGCTCGATGTCGCCCAGCCCGCCCATTCCGGCCGGGTCGGCCGCGTGCGCCCGCTCGATAATGGGATTCGCCCAGGACGACAGCGCGGCGACACCACCGGCCGCCATCGCCTTCGCCAGAAAATCCCGCCGGTTGATGCCGTCGAAAAGACCCATGCTGACGCTCGAACCTTCCAAGGATTGTGGAATAGCACAGTTTCAAGTCCGCGACAGAGGCTACCGGACAGTCGACCTAGGAACCATCGGCGGGCCGCGCGTCGGGCAGATTGTGCGGGTGAATGTCTCGGGAACTGTAGAAGGCGGGGGTGTGAAGATCCCAGCTCCACGGCCCCAGGGGGCCGTGGAGCTGGGAAGACGAAAGGCCGATGACGCTGGGCAGACGAAAAGGCCGATGACGCTGGGCAGACAAAGGCTGGTGACGCTGGGCAGACAAAGACCGGTGATGCTGGGCAAACAAAAGCCGGTGACCGAGCAAAGGGGAAGGCCCCGGTCCGGGGACCGGGGCCTTCTGCCTTGGGGCGAATTATGCGTTGCCGGAGAGCTTCTCGCGCAGGGCGGCGAGTTGGGCGTCGCTGGCGAGGGAACCGCCGGCGGGCTCCGACTGGGAAGTCGACGACTGCGCACCGGACTCGGAGGAGTAGTTCGACGGGGCGCCGTTGGCGGCCTCGGCGGCGGCGTCGGCGGCCATCTTCTCCATCTGGGCGGTGTGCATCTTGTGGCGACGCTCCGCCTCGGCGTAGCGGCCTTCCCACTCTTCGCGCTGCTTGTCGAAGCCCTCGAGCCATTCGTTGGTCTCGGGATCGAAGCCCTCGGGGAAGATGTAGTTGCCCTGGTCGTCGTAGCTGTCGGCCATGCCGTACTTCGACGGGTCGAACTCGGCGTGGTAGTCCTCGTTGGCCTGCTTCAGCGACAGCGAGATCCGGCGACGCTCGAGGTCGATGTCGATGACCTTGACCATCGCGTCGTCGCCCACGGCCACGACCTGGTCCGGCACCTCGACGTGGCGCTCGGCCAGCTCGGAGATGTGCACCAGGCCCTCGATGCCCTCCTCGACGCGGACGAACGCGCCGAACGGCACCAGCTTGGTGACCTTGCCCGGCACGATCTGGCCGATGGCGTGGGTGCGGGCGAACTGACGCCACGGATCTTCCTGGGTCGCCTTGAGCGACAGCGAGACCCGCTCGCGGTCCAGGTCGACGTCGAGCACCTCGACGGTGACCTCCATGCCGACCTCGACGACCTCGGACGGGTGGTCGATGTGCTTCCAGGACAGCTCGGAGACGTGCACCAGGCCGTCGACGCCGCCGAGATCGACGAACGCGCCGAAGTTGACGATCGAGGACACGACGCCCTTGCGGACCTGGCCCTTCTGCAGCTGGTGCAGGAACTCGCTGCGGACCTCGGACTGGGTCTGCTCGAGCCAGGCGCGGCGGGACAGCACCACGTTGTTGCGGTTCTTGTCCAGCTCGATGATCTTGGCCTCGATCTCCTTGCCGACGTACGGCTGCAGATCGCGGACCCGGCGCATCTCGACCAGCGACGCGGGGAGGAAGCCGCGCAGGCCGATGTCGAGGATCAGGCCACCCTTGACGACCTCGATGACGGTGCCCTTGACGGCCTCGTCCTTCTCCTTGAGCTCCTCGATGGTGCCCCACGCACGCTCGTACTGCGCCCGCTTCTTCGAGAGGATCAGGCGGCCTTCCTTGTCCTCCTTGGTGAGAACGAGGGCCTCGACCTCATCGCCCACGGAAACGACCTCGGCCGGGTCGACATCGTGCTTGATGGACAGTTCGCGGGAAGGAATGACGCCTTCGGTCTTGTAACCGATGTCGAGCAGAACCTCGTCGCGGTCGACCTTGACGATGGTGCCTTCGACGATATCGCCGTCGTTGAAGTACTTGATCGTCTTGTCGATAGCGGCGAGGAAGTCCTCGGCGGAGCCGATATCGTTGACGGCTACCTGCGGCGAGGTGACGGTGGTGGGCATATGTTGGGTTGCTCCGGACGGATTGTGGTCGGTAGTGGACATGTGGACTTTCGGGTTTGCCGTGAACGCACAGCGATGGGGCTCATCCCCGCGCGCGCGGGAAGCACAACGCTGTACTCGATTGCACTGGACTCACAGCACGCGCGCGTCTGCAATACGCAAGTACTGAAGACACTCGCGGGATTAGCGTACGCGACGTGAGTTGCGGCAAGCAAACAAGGGCTCCCCTGCCGAGTCGATACTCTTCCATCATGCCGCAAGATCACCTCGTTCCGCCCGTCGAAGATCGTCACTCCCAAGCGAATGCCCTGCTCGGCACCGTAGGGGTTGCCCGCAGCAAGATCAATACCGAGGCCAGCCAACGGGCCAGTCGCCGGTGGTGGGATGCCGACGCCGCGCAGTACCACGACACCCATGCCGACTTCCTCGGCGTCGACTCGCCGGGCGGCGAGTTCGTCTGGTGTCCGGAGGGGTTGCACGAGGCCGACTGGCGACTGCTCGGCGACGTCGCGGGCAAGCGGGTGCTGGAGATCGGCTGCGGGTCGGCGCCGTGCTCGCGCTGGCTGGCCGGGCAGGGCGCGCATCCGGTCGGCCTGGATCTGTCGCGCGGGATGCTCGAGCGCGGGCTGGCGGCGATGGCGCGCGGCGGGCCGCGGGTGCCGCTGGTGCAGGCCGGGGCCGAGGCGCTGCCGTTCCCGGACGAGAGCTTCGACCTGGCGTGCTCGGCATTCGGCGCGGTGCCGTTCGTGGCCGATTCGGCGCGGGTGATGCGCGAGGTGGCGCGGGTGCTGCGGCCCGGCGGGCGCTGGGTGTTCTCGGTGAATCACCCGATGCGCTGGATCTTCCCCGACGATCCGGGCCGGGAGGGCCTGCGCGCCACCATGTCCTACTTCGATCGCACGCCCTACGTGGAGGTCGACGCCGACGGTGACCCCACCTACGTCGAACACCACCGCACCCTCGGCGATCGGGTCCGCGAGATCGTCGCCGCCGGGCTGACCCTGGTCGATCTCATCGAGCCGGACTGGCCGGAGTGGCTGGACCGCGAATGGGGCCAGTGGAGTCCGCTGCGCGGTGAGATCTTCCCCGGGACGGCCATTTTCGTGACGGAGAAGGCGGCTCGCTGAACCGGAGCGTCACGCCCGTCGAATCGGCATGGTCTCCGCCGGAATCTTTTCCGCACCCTTGTCGTCCTTGGCGTCGTTCTTGGTCGGCCCGGCCGTCGCCCCCGCCGTCGCGGGCCCCGTGAACGGCGGCAGCGCCGCGAACCGCGGGTCGATGCGCGCGGTGCGGCTGACGTGGATGATCCAGCGGCGGGCCCGGCTCAGCGGATGCTCCGGGAACATCGGATCCCAGCGCAGTTCGTCGGCGACGTTGTAGGGCAGGCGGCCCTTCACGTCAGCGGCGTAGGGGTGGGGCGGGAACATGTTGGGGAAGCCGACCTTCGGCACGACCGCCGCCTCCCGCACGCCCGAGCGGCCGGTCTCGGCACACATGATCTTGACGATGGCGCTGCAGGTGGCCTTCGGGATCACGATGCCGGCCGTGAAACCCAGCCCGGACGAGCGGTCCGGCAGCGGGAACTTCTCCACCCGCAGCACGGCGGGCTGGGAGTCCACGGTGATGACGTGCGCCTCGACGAGGCACCCGAATTCGGCCTGCAGTTCGGTGAGCCGCCGCCGCAGGGTGTCGGCGTCGCTGAGCGGCGCCGGCAGGTCGGGCACCGCATCGATATAGGTCAGGGTGACGACGTCACCGGTGACCGGATCCCCCCACCTGTTCGGATCGAGCTGCTGTAATCCCCCGGTTTCGAACGCGATTGGCACGCGACCACGCTACCGATTCGTGACATTTTCGCACGTCCTTGGGCATTTTGTGCCCAATACGTGACGGATCGGTAATAAATTCCGGACCAAACGGGTGATGGGTTTGTTTCTATCCCCGGCGCTTGGGGGAACGCCCGGCGTGCTCGAGTGCCATCCGAAGGGCAAATTCGATCTGCGCGTTGACGCTGCGGAGATCGTCGGCCGCCCACGTGGCGATGGCCTCGTGGACGGCCGGATCCAGCCGCAGTAGCACGCGCTTCGGCTCGCGCTTGGCCATCAGGCGTACAGCGACCCGGCGTTGACCACGGGGGTGGCGGAGCGGTCACCGCACAGCACCACCAGCAGGTTCGACACCATGACCGCCCTGCGCTCCTCGTCGAGGTCGACCATGCCCTCGCGGGTGAGCCGCTCCAGTGCCATGCCGACCATCCCGACCGCGCCGTCGACGATGCGGCTGCGGGCCGCGACCACCTGGGCCGCCTGCTGGCGGACCAGCATGGCCTGGGCGATCTCGGGCGCGTAGGCGAGGTGGGTGATGCGGGCCTCGAGGATCTCGATGCCGGCCAGCGCGGTGCGTTCGCGCAGTTCGGCGGTCATCTCCTCGGCGACCTCGGTGCCGTTGCGCAGGCTGGTGCGGGTCGCGTCGTCGGAGTCGTACGGGTGCGTGGTGGCCAGGTGCCGGACGGCGGCCTCGGACTGGGTCTGCACGAAGTCCTCGTAGTCGTCGACGGCGAAGGCGGCCTTGAAGCTGTCGACCACCCGGTAGACGACGACGGCCGCGATCTCGACCGGGTTGCCGTCGAAATCGTTGACCTTCAGCTTCTGGGTCTCGAAGTTGCGTACCCGCAACGAGATTCGGCGCTTGTTGGTCAGCGGGGCCGCCCAGTAGAAACCGGCCTCGCTCACCGAGCCGATGTAGCGCCCGAAGAACTGCAGCACCCTGGCCTCGTTGGGACCGATCGTGGTGAGCCCGGTCAGCAGCACCACCGCCACGATCCCCACCACATAGCCGACGACGGCGAGCACCGCGGCATGCGATGCCGACACGCCACCGACGACGAAGCCGCCGACCGCCAGCACCAACAGGACCACCAGCATCAGAAACCCATTGGCCCGAAACGCCTGACGAAGCTCCATGACATCCTCCCACTATCGAAGTGATATCACGAAGATAGTACGCGAGGAGGCGAGAGTCCAGCGCCGCCACCACAACGTTTCCGCCCGCGAAGCCGCCCCAACGCTCTCCGCGCCGACGAAGCCACCCCAACGTTCCCCGCCCCGGCGAAGCCGGGGCGGGGATCTCCTTACTGCGGGGCGATGTTTCGGTTGAACCGGAACAAGTTGGCCGGGTCGTACGTGGTCTTCAAGGCCGCCAGGCGCTCATACGTCTCCCGCTCGTACCCCGCGCGAGTCTGGTGTTCGTCGGCGAGATCGCCCGCGCCGTAGAGGAAGTTCGGGCTGTGGCCGATCGTCCAGGGGGACAAGGTCTTGGCTATGAGGGTGTGGTGGTCGCGGATTGTGGTGCCGTCGGATTCGGGGGCGGTGATGAAGCAGGCGATGTAGGCGGCGGAGCGGTGGTCGACCGCGATGCCCGCCGGGCCGGGGCGACGGAGGGCGCCGCCCAGGTGGCGGAATCCGGCTACCACCGGGGTCGGCGACTGTGGGCCGGTGACATCGAGGAAGGCGGTGGTGGCCTCGGCGGGGAGGGCGGACAGCAGGGTGTTGGTCGCGGTGTAGGCGTGCGGGAAGTCGGGATCGCCGTATATGGTTTCGGTTTCGGTGTAGGGCATGGTGCGGAGGTCGTCGCGGAGGCGGGGGCCGATTGCGCGGAGCTCTTCCACCAGTCGTTCGCCGTCTGCCTCCGCGCCGGTGTAGGCGATATTGACGGTCGCTATGTAGCGGCCGCGCAACGGTTCCGGGATCGCGGGGATATCGGGCATGGTCATGGTCGTGATGGCCGAGGTCATTTCGTCCGGTACCCGGGCGGTCCATTGCCGCCATGCCTCCAGCGCCGCGGGCACCAGCGGGGTGTCGAAGACGAGTTGGCCGCCGTAGACCGTGGTGATCGGGAACAGGGCGATCTCCAGGGCGGTCACCACGCCGAAGTTGCCGCCGGTGCCCAGGACCGCGCCGAACAGTTCGTCGCCCGGCAGCACGCGGCGCAGGCGGCCGTCGGCGGTGACCACCTCGACGGCGCGGACGTGGTCGGCGGCGTAGCCGAAGGTGCGGGCCAGGATGCCCAGGCCGCCGCCGAGGTGGTAGCCGATCACGCCGACCGATGCCGACGAGCCGTTGAGCGGCGCCAGCCCGTGCGCCACCGCCGCCTCGATCAGCGCGCCTGCCCGCACGCCCGCCGAGACGCGCGCGGTGCGGGCCTCGGGGTCGATCGACACCTCGGTCATGCGGCGGGTGCCGATCAGCACACCGCCGTCCGCGGCCCGGGACAGGCCGTGGCCGGTCGCCTGCACCGCCACCGGGAGTCCGTGCCGCGCAGCGTATTCCACGGCGCTGCGCACGTCCTCGGCGTGCCGTGCACCGATCACGAGGGCGGGCCGATGGGTGTAGGCGGTCTGGAAGCCCGCGATCTCCTCGTCGTATCCGGCCTCGCCCGGCCGGAACTGCGGGGCGGTGAGGTCGATGTGGGGCGTCGTGTTCGTCATGACATGAACTCTGCTCGGCCTTGAGCGAGAAGTAAAACAGATAGATCTTCTCGTCGCTAGAATTATTAGTTATGGAACTTCGGCAGCTGCGCTACCTCGTCACCGTGGTCGAGGAGGCCAGCTTCACCCGCGCCGCGGCCCGGCTGCACCTGGCACAGCCCGGTCTGAGCGCCCAGATCCGGCAGCTGGAACGGGAATTGGGGCAGCCGCTGCTGGATCGGTCCGGCCGCTCGGTCACCCCCACCGCCGCCGGGGCCGCGGTGCTGCCGCATGCCCGCGCGGCCCTGGCGGCGGCGCAACGGATTTCGCACACGGTCGACGAGTTCACCGGGCTGCTGCGCGGCCACGTGCGCATCGGGCTCATCTCCGGCGCGGCCACCGAGGAATTCGATGTGGCCGGGGTGCTGGCGGCCTTCCACCACGACCACCCCCAGGTCGGCATCAGCCTCACCGAGGACACCACCGACCGGATGCTCGCCGCCCTGTCCCGCGGCGAGCTCGATATCGCCCTGATCGGGCTCACCGGTGCGGAGCTCGACCCCGGCC
Organism: Nocardia terpenica; assembly: GCF_013186535.1. Lineage (NCBI taxonomy): Bacteria > Bacillati > Actinomycetota > Actinomycetes > Mycobacteriales > Nocardiaceae > Nocardia > Nocardia terpenica. The sequence goes on along the minus strand of NZ_JABMCZ010000001.1, from coordinate 1,962,188 downwards.
TCGGCATCGATGTGGTGCTCGATGTCCGCGTCGATGCCGTCGTCGCCACCGCCAACCGCGAATTCGGCGACCGCACAACGCTGTCCGAGCTGCGCGACCGCCCGCTGCTGTGCCTGCCCCGCGGCACCGGCATCCGCGGCATGTTCGAACGCGCCTGCGCCGCCGCCGGTTTCGCACCGCGCATCGACTTCGAGGCGGCCGCCCCCGCGCTGCTCGTCCGGCTCGCGGCCGCCGGTCTCGGCGTCGCGGTCGTCCCCGAGCTGTCGCCGGATCAGGCCGCGGCCGCCGGGGTGCGCGTGGTCGCCGTCGAGGAGCCCGAACTCCGCGGCCGACTGGCCCTGGTGTGGCGCGCGGACCGCCAGGCATCGCCCGCCGCCAAGGTCCTGCTCGGTCAGCTCCGAATCGCCCTGGGCCACGGCGACTCCCCCGTGCCCTGACCCGTCGGAACCACGAAAAACGCGCCCCCGCCGACGATTCGGCAAGGGCGCGTTTCCGGACGGAAACCGATTCTCAGAGGATCCGCGACAGGAACGCCTGGGTGCGTTCGTGTTTCGGATTGGCCAGCACCTCGCGGGGGTCGCCCGACTCCACCACGACGCCGCCGTCAATGAACACCAGCTGATCGGCGACCTCGCGGGCGAAGCCCATCTCGTGGGTGACCACGACCATGGTCATGCCGGAGGCGGCCAGCTCGCGCATGACGCCGAGCACCTCGCCGACCAGCTCCGGGTCCAGCGCCGAGGTGGGCTCGTCGAACAGCATGAGCTTGGGGTCCATGGCCAACGCCCGCGCGATGGCGACCCGCTGCTGCTGCCCGCCGGACAGCTGCGCCGGATAGGCATCGGCCTTGTCCGCCAGGCCCACTCGGTCCAGCAGCTCCTTGGCCCGGGTGACCGCGTCGCCCTTGCGCACGTTCTTCACCTGGGTGGGCGCCTCGATGATGTTCTCCAGCGCGGTCCGATGCGGGAACAGGTTGAAATGCTGGAACACCATGCCGATGTCGCGGCGCTGCCGGGCGGCGTCCTTCGGGCTCAGCTCGTAGAGCTTGCCGCCCTTCTCGCGATAGCCGACCAGTTCGTCGTCGACGTACAACCGCCCGGCGTTGACCTGCTCGAGATGGTTGATGCAGCGCAGGAAGGTCGACTTGCCCGAGCCGGACGGGCCGACCAGGCACATCACCTCCCCGCGCGAAACCTCCAGCGAGATGCCCTTGAGCACGTTCAGCGCGCCGAAGTTCTTGCACACCCGCTCGGCGCGGATCATCGGCGCGGTCATTTGCCCACCTCCGAGATCTGTGCGTTGGCCAGCGCGCGCAGCTGCTTACTGGACAGGTTACGGGTCGCCCCGCGGGAGAAGTACCGCTCCAGGTAGAACTGGCCCACCATGAGCACGCTGGTGACCAGCAGGTACCAGGTCGCGGCGACCAGCAGCAGCGGAATCGGCTGGAAGTTCACGCCGTAGATGTCGCGGGCCACACCGTAGACGTCGATGGTCAGCGGAATGGCGGCCGCCAGCGACGTCGTCTTCAGCATGCTGATCAGCTCGTTGCCGGTCGGCGGGATGATCACCCGCATCGCCTGCGGCAGCACCGTGCGGCGCATCGTCTGCCCCCACGACATGCCCAGGGCGATCGATGCCTCCCGCTGCCCCTCACCGACGGAATTGATTCCGGCACGGACGATCTCGGCCATGTAGGCGGCCTCGTTGAGCGCCAGGCCGACGACCGCGAACAGGAACGGCGACGACAGGCTCTGCACGTCGATGTGCACGAAATGCGGTCCGCCGAACGGGATTCCGAAGTCCATCGTCTTGTACAGCGACGGGAACAGGCCCCAGAACACCAGCTGCACGTAGACCGGGGTGCCGCGGAAGATCCACAGATACACCCACGACACCGAGCGCAGCACCGGGTTGGGCGACAGGCGCATCACCGCCAGCATCACGCCCAGCACCACGCCGATGATCATGGCCAGCACGGTGAGTTCGAGAGTGACCAGGACGCCGCTGGCGATCCGGGTGTCGAGCAGATATTTCGCGTAGGTGTCCCAGCGGTAGGCCGCATTGGTGGCCGCGCCGTAGACGAACAGCGCGACCAACGCGAGGATGATGACGGCGGCCACCCAGCGGCCCGGATGCCGCAGCGGCACCGCCTTGATCGGGACGGGGTCGGAGGTCGGGGAAGGGTCGTGCGAACTCACCTGCGGTCAGCCTTTGGCTCCGTTGATGACCGACGTGGTGATCGCGCCGTCCTGGACACCCCAGTTCTCGCAGATCTTCCGGTACTCACCGGAGTCCATCAGGTGCTGGACCGCCTGTTGCAGAACCGGTCCCAGCGGCGAGTCCTTCGGCACCGGCCAGCCGTACGGCTCGGCCTCGAACACCGGGCCCGCGGCCTCGATCTTGTCCTTGTTCTGCTTGATGGCGTACGCGGCCACCGGGGAGTCGGCGGACATGGCGTCGACCTGGCCGAGCACCAGCGCGGTGGCCGCGGCGCTCTGCTCGTCGAAGGCCACCTTGGTGATCTCGGGCTTACCGGCGTCCTTGCACGCCTTGCTCTTGGCCGGGACCTCGTCGGTGTCCTCGGTGGTGGTGCGCTGCACGGCGACCTTCTTGCCGCAGGCGTTGTTCGGGTCGACGGGCTTGCCCTTCGACTGCGCCCACTGGATACCCGCGGAGAAGTAGTCGACGAAGTCGACGGTCTTCTCCCGCTCCTTGTTGTCGGTGAACGACGACATGCCCAGGTCGAAGGTGCCGGCCTGGATCGCCGGGATGATCTTCTCGAAATCGGCCTGCTGGTAATCGGTCTTGACGCCCAGTACCTGACCCACCGCGTCCATCAGATCGATGTCGAAGCCGACGATCTTGCCGGTGTTCGGATCCCGGTACTCGTTGGGCTGATACGGGACGTTGACACCGACGACCAGCTTGCCCGCCTGCTTGATCTTGTCCGGTAGCTTCGCGGCGAGCGAGTCGACCTTCGCCACAGGAACCTTGGACACCGTCGGTGCGTTGGTCTCGGTGTTGGTGGTACACCCCGCCAGCACCAGCGCACCGCCGGCGAGAGTACATGCGGCCCGCAGGAATTTCCTGCGGGCACCGGATCGAACAGACACAGCAGCCCTCCATGTTTGGGTGAGCGACAACCGGGCGTCGCCCGCCGTTCGAAATCTAGGCGATTCGGACCGACTGTGCCGGTCGGTTACCGAAGGTTAGTCCGCGCCGGGGACGACGGGGGCCCTTACACGCCGAGTTCGGCACCCTATCACCATCGTCGCACCCGGGCGCACACCTGTTCGGTGAACTCACTGGTCGAGGCCAGTCCGCCCAGATCGGCGGTGGCGACGCCCGCCTCGAGGGTGGCCGCGACCGCCCGCTCGATCCGGTCGGCCGCGTGCGCGGGCCCCGAATCCCCCGTGCGGGCTCCCAGCCACCGCAGCAGCATTGCCGCCGACAGCTGCAGCGCCGCAGGGTTGGCGCGGTTGCGCCCGGCCAGCGCCGGGGCCGCGCCGTGCACCGCCTGCGCCATGGCCCGGGTATCGGAGCAGTTGAGCGAGGCGGCCAGCCCGAGCGACCCGCTCAGCTCCCCCGCCAGATCGGACAGGATGTCGCCGAACAGGTTCTCGGTGACCAGCACGTCGTAGTCGCCGGGGGCGCGCACCAGGTGCGCCGCGGCGGCGTCGACGTGCTCGTCGTCGACGGTCACGGTCGAATACCGCCGGGCCACTTCGTAACACACGTCACGGAACAGGCCCATGGTCAGCGGGAGCACGTTCGCCTTGTGCACGATGGTGACCCGCTTGCCCCGGGTCGCGGCGAGCCGGCACGCCTGATGCGCGATCCGCTCGCAGGCGGCGCGGCTGACCACGCCGACCGACAGCGCCAGGTCCGGGGTGGGCCGGAACTCGCCCGAGCCCGCGGCCATATTGCGGTCGGCGTAGAAGCCCTCGCTGTTCTCCCGCACGATCACCAGATCCGTCCCCGGGGTGGTGGCGCGCACGCCGGGAAACGCCCGCGCCGGACGGATGTTGGCGTACAGGTCGAACCGCTTGCGGATGGCGCCGCCGGGCGGGGCGCCGACGCGGTGTTCGGGGGCGTAGGAGGCGTTGTCGTGCGGGCCGAGGATCCAGCCGTCCAGCCCCGCCAGCGCGTCCAGCGTGGAATCCGGCAGTGGCACACCGAATTCGGCGATCGCCGCGTGCCCGATCGGCAGCGGCACCCAGTCGACGGCGGTCAGGCCCGCCGCCGCCACGGCCTCGTCCACGACCGCGCGGGTCGCGCGCACCACCTCCGGCCCGATGCCGTCGCCCTCGATCAGGCCCAGCCGCATCGCCGCTCGCTCACCGTCGTTCGCCGCGCTCACCCGACCATCCTCTCAATCGCCCCTGTCTCCGGAGTCGACGGCGTATGTTCCCATGATCATGGTGCAGTCGGTCGAATTGCTGTTGGACGACGCGGCCGATGCGGAGATTCGCCGCCAGTGGCGGCTGCTGGCGAGCGCGGGCGTGCACAGCCCCGCCGCCGGGCATCGCCCGCACATCACGCTGGCGGTGGCCCGCCAGATCTGGCCGCGGCTCGAGGATGCGCTGGCGCGCTTGGACTTCCGGCCGCTGCCGGTGCGGCTGGGCGGGCTGGTGGTGTTCGGCGCGCGCAGCCCGATCCTGGTCCGGCTGGTGGTGCCGACCGAACAGCTGCTGGAGTTGCAGCACCGGGTCTTCGGCGTGATCGCGCAGTGCCCCGGCATCCCGGCGAATGTGCGGCCCGACGCCTGGACTCCGCACATCACCCTGGCGCGCCGAGTGAAGCCGCAGCAGATCGGGGAGGCGGTGCACGCGGTCGCGAACGATCACGATTTCCCCGCTACGGTTGTGGGTATTCGCCGTTGGGATGGCGACCAGCACCGCGAATGGCCGGTCGCTCGCGGGAGCGGAAGATAACCGAACCGCCCGGCGTTGCACCGGGCGTACCCAGACGAGAGGATCCCATGTCCACCCAGACCTTGACCGAAACGAACTTCGACGAGGTAGTCACCGGCAACGATGTGGTGCTGGTCGACTTCTGGGCGGAGTGGTGCGGCCCGTGCCGGTCCTTCGCTCCGACCTACGAAGCCTCCTCGGAGAAGCATCCCGACGTCGTCCACGGAAAGGTCGACACCGAGGCCCAGCAGGGCCTGGCGTCCGCCGCCAATATCCGGTCCATCCCGACCATCATGGCTTTCCGCGAGGGCGTGCTGGTGTTCGCGCAGCCCGGCGCGCTGCCCCCGGCCGCGCTGGAGGACCTGGTCACCCAGGTGAAGGCCCTCGATATGGACGAGGTCCGCAAGCAGCTCGCCGAACAGCAGGCCGAGTAAGCGAAATACCCGGCGCCGCACCGGTTTTCCCGGTGCGGCGCCGTTGTGTCCGCGGCTAGCGGTCGAGCTGGTTGATACCGGCGATCATGGCGCGCACGCTCGATTCCGCGCTGTCGTCGGCCACGGCGGCGCCCCAGCCCCGCCGCCCGTGCGACTCGCACTGCACGAAGGTGGCGGTGCCCGCCTCGGTGCGGCGCTGGTGGAATTGCAGAATCTCGACCGGGTAGCCCTCCTCGTAGAGGGCCGAGGTGAGCGCGGCCACCGGGCTGCCGGCCGCCACCACGGTGCGCGGCCGGTCGCCGAACTCCAGCGTCGCGGTGAACACGGCGTTCGGAGCGCGGCCCGCGCACGCCCAGTCGCTGAGCGTGACCGAACCGGTGACGTCGCAGTAGCGGTCGAAGAACTCGGCGGGGGTCAGCTCCCCGCACTCGGTGCGCAGGCCCTTGGGCGCCGCGGCGATGAAGGCATGTGTGTCGATGGTGAGAGTCATTGGCCTGGGTCTTCCCGACTTCGTGTCGAATCTGGTGACAGAGGGGACCAGCGAAAATCTTGTACGGCCGCAGCGAGGGGCCGGTCCGAATCAGACCCCGCTACGGCGGAGAACTACGAGAATTCGCCCGGCAGCCACCATCGCGGTGTGCGGAAGTAGCGCTGCGCGGTCGCGGTCGGCGACGTTCGGCGCGGCGCTGCGGCTGGCGGCGGGGTTCGGCACGGGATCGAGGATATGGACTCACCGAGGCGATGGCAACCATATTTGGCCGGAACCGACGAGTAACTTCGTCACAATGATTCGTGAACGGCGAACCAACGAGCGATAACAGCTGTAGCAACTCGCTGGAAAGAAGTGTTTTGCCTGATGAAAAATGTTCATAACATAATGGGCAAACTCTCAGAAAACACCATTTGAGGCCCTGGACGAGCTCGCCGAGGAGGCCCGGATGACCGACCCGATCGTGCAGAGCGCTATCAATCACATGCTCGGCTGCTATCGCCGGTGCGAGCATCAGATCCAGGAATCCCTCGACCGCGGGGGCGAGCACGCCACCGCCCACCACATCGCGACCCTCACCGACTGCGCCGCCCTGTGCCGCCTCACCGGCGACCTGCTCGACCGGCACTCCGAATGGGCCGTGCACCTGTCCGGGCTGACCGCCCGCGCCTGCGTCGACACCGCCGAGCGCTGCGACCGCCTGGGCGAGACCGCGTGCGCCACCGTCTGCCGCGCCGCCGCCGAGGCGTGCGAGCTGTATCTGGCGCTGCAGGCGGAGTAGCCCGCCGAGTCGGTCCCCGGTGCTCGAGTTGCGGTGCGGGGGTTTAGGTTCGGGGTGTGGCTGTAGGAATGTCGGTGGGGCGGCGCGGGATACGGACCCCGTTCACGATGCTGGAGGGGCGGATCGGGTTCGGGCAGCGGTGGCTGCGGTGGGCCGCGGGGGCGGTGCTGGTGACGAGCGTGCTGATCGTCGTCGGGGGCGGGGTGGTCCGGGTGACCGGGTCGGGGCTGGGCTGCCCGGACTGGCCGACGTGTGAGGCGGGGTCGCTGGCGCCCACGCCGGAGCTGGGGGTGCACGGGGTCATCGAGTTCACCAATCGGATGCTGACCGATGTGCTGTGCGTGGTGGTCGGGGCGCTGATCATCGTGGCGCGGCTGCAGCGGGTGCCGCGGCCGCGGATCACGCGGTGGGCGTGGGCGCAGTTCTGGGTGGTGGTGCTCAATGCCGTGGTGGGCGGGCTGACGGTGCTGGCGCGGTTGAGCCCGTATGTCGTTGCGGCGCACTTCCTCGCGGCCATGCTGTTGCTCACCGCGGCGACCGTCGCGTGGGATCTGGTGTCGCGGCTGGACGGCACGGCCCCGGAGCCCGCGATGGGCCGGATCTCGTTCTCCGGCAGGGTGCTGCTCGCCGGGTCCGCCGTGTTGCTGATCGTGGGCACGGCCGTCACCGGGACGGGTCCGCACGCCGGTGATTCCTCGGGGGTGCGGCGCATGCCGTTCGACTGGCTGGCGGTGACCTGGGTGCATTCGCTGGTCGCCGTCGCGGTGGTGGGTGTGACCGCGATGCTGTGGCGGTCCGCCCGGCCCGGCGGCGGGTTGCGGACGCGCAGCGCGTGGCTGTTGGTCGCGCTGGCCGCCCAGGGCGTGATCGGAATCGTGCAGGCGGTCATCGGATTACCTGCGGCCGTGGTGGTGGCGCACATGTGCGGGGCGGCGCTGGTGTGGATCGGGGCGGTCCGGGTGGCGCTGGAAACGGGCCGGGCGGCAGCGGTTTCCGCGGGCTAGGCCGGTTTGCGCCACACCAGCAGGTAGCGCCAGAACACCAGGCGGCGCACCTGCGCGCCGGGCAGCAGGGCGGCCGCCCGGCGGCGCACCGCACGGGTGGTGTCGGCGGGGTCCATGAATTTCGGCATGACGCCGTGTGTGGGTTCGTAACCGAAACCGTTGCGGCCCAGGGCGCGACGCAGGGCGAAGGCCAGGCCGAATGCGCGGTGGCCGAGCGCGGCGAGCAGTTCGACGGAAAGCTCGCGCGGCAGCTCGGTGCGCGGCAGGGCCGCCGCGACGAGCACGCCACCCGGCCGTAGGGCGGCGGCCAGCATCGGCAACGCGCGGTCGAGCGGCAGATGATGCAGCGTGGTCATCGAGACGATGGCGTCGTATTCGTTCTCGGGCAGCGGCTGTTCCAGGACATCCGACAGCACACAGGACACGTTGGCGGGCACCACGGTCCGAGCCACCTCGAGGATTTCCGGCGAGCGGTCGATCGCATCGACGCGATCGGCCCGCTCGGCCAGCTTGGCGGCCAATGTGCCCGCGCCGCAGCCGATATCGGCGACCTTCCGACAGTGCGGGGGCAGCCTGCGCAGCAGTGCCCCATGGTAGAAGGCGTTGTGATCCCAATCCAGCGCGCTCATCGCCGGAATGCTCTCACCTGCTCCGCTCGGCCGTAAAGCACCCGGTTCAGTGGGCAGCCGCGTCCCAGCTGCGGCCGACGCCGACGGAGACCTCGAGCGGGACCGACAGGTCGATGGCCTTCGACATGTGCTCGCGGGCAAGGGCTTCCAGCGGCTCGCGCTCGCCGGGGACGACCTCGAAGACGAGTTCGTCGTGAATCTGCAGCAGCATGCGGGATTTCAGGCCGGACTCGTGCACGGCGCGCTGCACGTTGATCATCGCGACCTTGATGATGTCGGCGGCCGTGCCCTGGATGGGGGCGTTGAGCGCCATGCGCTCGGCGGCCTCGCGGCGCTGGCGGTTGCTGGAGTCCAGGTCGGGCAGGTAGCGGCGGCGGCCGAACAGGGTCTCGGTGTAGCCGACCTTGCGGGCCTGCACGACCGCCTCGTTCAGGTAGTCGCGGATGGCGCCGAATCGCGAGAAGTACACCTCCATCTGGGCTTTCGCCTCCTCGGCGCTGATCTTCAGCTGCTGGGACAGGCCGTAGGCGGACAGCCCGTAGGCCAGGCCGTAGGACATGGCCTTGATGCGGCGGCGCATTTCGGGGGTGACCTGGGCGATCGGGATGTCGAACGCCTTGGACGCCACGAAGCTGTGCAGGTCCTCGCCGGAGTTGAACGCCTCGATCAGGCCCGCGTCCTTGGACAGGTGGGCCATGATGCGCATCTCGATCTGGCTGTAGTCGGCGGTCATCAGCGACTCGAAACCGGGGCCGACGACGAAGGTGTCGCGAATGCGGCGGCCCATGTCGGTGCGGATCGGGATGTTCTGCAGGTTCGGCTCGGTGGACGACAACCGGCCGGTGGCGGCGATGGTCTGGTTGAAGGTGGTGTGGATGCGGCCGTCGTCGGCCACCGCCTTCAGCAGGCCGTCCACGGTGACCTTGAGCCGGGTCGCATCCCGGTGCGCGAGAAGATGTTCCAGGAACGGGTGCTGGGTCTTCTCGAACAGCGACTCGAGCGCGTCGGCGTCGGTGGTGTAGCCGGTCTTGGTGCGCTTGGTCTTCGGCATGTCGAGCTCGTCGAACAGCACCACCTGCAGCTGCTTGGGCGAGCCGAGGTTGATCTGCTTGCCGATGACCTCGTAGGCGGCGTTGGCGGCGGCGGTGACCCGGTCGGCGAATTCGGACTGTAGCTGCTCGAGTTCGGCCACGTCGACCGCGATACCGGCCTCCTCGAGCTCGGCCAGCACGGCCAGCAGCGGGAGCTCCATGTCGGTGAGCAGCGTGGTGGACTCGATGCCGCGCAGCTCCTCGTCGAACGCCTCGGCCAGGTCGGCCACGGCGCGGGCGCGCAGGATCTCGGCCTGGGCCAGTTCGGCGTCGACGTGGTCCTCGGCGTCGAGCAGCGACAGCTGGGTGTCCTCGGCGGCCTCCACCCGCAATTCGCGCGACAGGTAGCGCAGCGACAGGTCGTCGAGGTTGAAGGTGCGCTGGCCGGGGCGGACCAGGTAGGCGGCGAGCGCGGTGTCGCTGGTGAGGCCGCGCAGCTCCCAGCCGCGGGCGCGCAGCGCGTGCCGGGCGGCCTTGGCCTCGTGCACCGCCTTCGGCGTGGCCGGGTCGGCGAGCCAGCCGCCCAGGGCCTTCTCGTCCTCGGGGGTGAGGCCGACGACGTCGAAGTAGCCGCCCTCGCCGTCGGCGGCGGCGATCGCGATGGCCTTGACGTCGCCGTGCACCGGGGTGCCGGTGCCGACGATCGAGACGCCGTGGCGCAGGCCCGCTTTCGCGTGCTCGGCGAGCCAGTCGGCGGCCGCGCCGGGATCGACCGCGCCGCCGCTGATCTCGAAACCGGCCTCGGCCTCCGGCTCCGGCGGGGCCAGCGTCTCGAACAGGCGGTCGCGCAGGACCCGGAATTCCAGGTCGTCGAACAGGCGGTGGATCTTGTCGCGGTCCCACGACTGCTGGGCCAGCTGGTCGGGCGTGTAGGGCAGCGGCACGTCGCGGACCAGGTCGGTGAGCTGGCGATTGAGCACCACGCCGGACAGGTTGGCGCGCAACGCGTCTCCGACCTTGCCCTTCACCTGGTCGACCCGGTCGACGAGGGTGGCCAGGTCGCCGTATTCGCGCACCCATTTGGCGGCGGTCTTCTCGCCGACGCCGGGGATGCCGGGCAGATTGTCGCTCGGGTCGCCGCGCAGGGCCGCGAAGTCCGGGTACTGGGCGGGGGTGAGGCCGTACTTCTCCTGCACCGCCGCGGGGGTGAACCGGGTGAGCTCGGAGACGCCCTTCTTCGGGTACAGCACCGTCACGTCGTCGTTGACCAGTTGCAGCGAGTCCCGGTCGCCGGTGACGATCAGCACCCGGAAGCCCTGGGGCACGGCCTGGGTCGCGAGCGTGGCGATGATGTCGTCGGCCTCGTAGCCCTCGATGGCCATGACCGGGATGCCGAGCGCGCCCAGCACCTCCTGGGTGATCTCGACCTGGCCGCGGAAGTCGTCCGGGGTGGTGGCGCGGTTGGCCTTGTACTCCGGATACGCCTCGGTGCGGAAGGTCTTGCGGCTGACGTCGAAGGCCGCGGCCACGTGCGTGGGCTTCTCGTCGCGCAGCAGGTTGATCAGCATCGCGGTGAACCCGTATACCGCGTTGGTGGTCTGCCCGGTGACGGTCTTGAAGTTCTCCGCGGGCAGCGCGTAGAACGCGCGGTAGGCCAGGGAGTGCCCGTCCATCAGCAACAGGGTGGGCCGGTCGCCGACGGTACCCGAGGTCGCTGCGGGCGCACTGCTCTGACGCGGTTCGGTGGTGGCTGGGTTCACGGCACAGAGTCTAGGGACCGGCACCGACAACGGCGGACGCCACCACCGAACCCGTCGCTAGTTCTTCGGCCGGGTCAGGTCGTACACGGCCACGTTGCCCACGTGGGTGGCGGTGAAATGCGTGGTCACCCAGTCGGCGATGTCGCGGTGACCGGCCGCGGTCCACGGCTCGGTGCGCGGCGGGCCCGCCTCCGGGCCGCCCACCCGCCAGCCCGGCGGCAACCGCAACTCCTGCGCCAGGTAGTAGGAGACCTGACCGGAGCCGACCATTTCTTGGAAACGGTCCAGCGAGGGCACCGGATCGACCGTGGCGAAACCGCCGATCGCGATGACCGGTGTGCGCGTGGCCAATTCCAGCGCGGCCGCGACCGAGGACCGCTCCACCGCGGCCGACCAGGTGCCGCGGCTGTGCACCAGCAGGTCGACGATGCGGGGATCGGTGAACGGCCCGCCGTCGGCGAACGCGCGCATCTGGCCGCGGATCAGCGCCTGGAATCCGGTCTCCGGCGGCGCGGCCGGGCCGACGCCCGGGCTGCGACCCGAATGCGGCTCGCCGATGGTGGCCGCGGCATAGCCGGTCGCGCCGCCCAGCCCGGCGATCAGGCCCACGACCAGCAGCACCGAGCCGATCGCGCCCCGGGCGGCCCGCCAGCCGCTCGGCACGGGCAGGGCGGACAGCACCAGGCCGACGGCCGCGAGCACGGCGACGCCCGCGACGACCCAGCGCAGCTCCGGATGCCAGTCCGTGCGGCGGTTCAGCAGCACGAACGACCACACCCCGGTGGTCGCGACCAGGGCCGCCCCGCCCAGCCGACCGAACGCCTCCGCGCGCCGCCGCCACAGCTCGTGCGCGCCCACCGCCAGCGACCCGGCCACCGCGGGGGCGAGCACCAGCGTGTAGTACGCGTGCTCGATCGAGTTCATCACGCTGAACGCGGCCCCGACCAGAACCAGCCAGAGCCCGAAAACCAGTGCGGCGGCACGGATCTCGTCGGTGCGCGGGGCACGCCACCGGGAGGCCAGCACCAGCGCGAAGGCCAGCAGCGCGGCGGGCAGGAACCAGGAGATCTGAATTCCGCTCTCCCCCGTGAACAGCCGGGCCGGACCGGCGTCGCCGAAGTCGTTGAAGCTCTGCAGCAGCGACGGCGGCACCTGGTAGCCGGGCGGCAGCGCGATCTGATTGCTCGTGTGGGCGCCGTGCAGGAATCGCCCGAATCCGTTGAAGCCCAGCACCAGATCCATGAACGAGTTGTCGGTGGACCCGGCCTGATACGGCCGCGACGACTCCGGCCACAGCACGGTCAGCAGCACATACCAGCCCGAGGAGACGATCAGCGCGGCCGCGGCGGCGACCAGGTGCGTGAGCCGGGTGCGCAGCGTGGCGGGCGCGGCGATCAGGTAGGCCAGGGCGAACGCGGGCAGCACCAGCAGGCCCTCGAGCATCTTCGCCAGGAAGGCGAAACCCAGTGCGACGCCGGTCAGGGCGAGCCAGCGCGCGTTCGCGGCGGGCAGCGCGCGGATCGTGGCGTAGGCGGCCGCGGTCATCAGCAGCACCATGGCGGCGTCCGGGTGGTTGTACCGGAACATCAGCGCCACCACCGGCGTCACCGCCAGCACCACACCGGCCAGCAGCCCGGCGGCCCGGCTGCGCACCGCGCGGGTCACCGCGGCATACAGCAGCGCCACCGCGGCGACCGCCATCAACGCCTGCGGCACCAGCATGCTCGCACTGCCGAAGCCGAAGATCCGCGCCGACAACCCCATCACCCACAGCGACAGCGGCGGCTTGTCGACGGTGATGAAGTTGCCCGGATCCACCGAGCCGAACAGCAGCGCCTTCCAGTCCCGGGTCCCGGACCAGACGGCCGCCGCATAGAAGTTGTCGGCCATGTCGTTGCGCCCGATCCGCCACAGATAGGCGACGGCGGTGCCGACCAGCAGCACCGCCAGGGCGAGACGATCCACGGGTCGCGCGGGGGGCAGGGCCGGTTCGGCCGGACTCGATCCGAGGGGATCGAGCCCGGCCTCCTCATCTAGCAACGCTTCCATTCGGAAGAGTCTCACAAGGTAAGGTAACCCTCGCAACCGCTAGGGCCCGGCATTCACATTTTCTTGGTCACACGTTCATCCCGGCCAAAAGCATGCCGGGATGACGACGATGGGATATGCCGGGACCCGTCAAGCCACGCCGAGGTAAGCGGACTTCACGGCCGGGTCGGTGAGTAGGGCGTGGCCGGGGCCGGTCTTGGTCACCTCGCCGGTTTCCAGGATGTAGGCGCGGTCGCTGCGGGTGAGGGCCTGCTGGGCGTTCTGTTCGACCAGCAGGACCGTGGTGCCCTGGGCGTTGATCTCGCCGATGATGCGGAAGATCTGCTGGATCACCATGGGGGCCAGGCCCATGGACGGCTCGTCGAGCAGCAGCAGCTTCGGCCGGGCCATCAGCGATCGGCCGATGGCCAGCATCTGCTGCTCGCCGCCGGAGAGCGTGCCGCCCACCTGTTTGCGACGTTCGGACAGCCGCGGGAACAGCTCGAACACCCACTCGAGGGTCTTGTCGTACTCCGACCGCTGCTTGAACGGGCGGGCATGGCAGCCCATGTCCAGGTTCTCCTGCACCGTCATGCCGGGGAACACGCCCCGGCCCTCGGGCGCCTGGATGAGCCCGGCGACGACCCGCTCGTGCGCCCGCATCCGGGTGATGTCCTTGCCCTCGAACGTGATTCGGCCGCGGGTGAGCGGCAGCAGGCCCGACAGCGCGCGCATGGTGGTGGTCTTGCCCGCACCGTTGGCGCCGAGCAGGGTGATCAGCTCGCCCTGCGCCACCTCCAGCGAAATACCGTGCAGCGCCTGGATTCTGCCGTAGTTGACGACCATGTCCTCGACGAGGAGCAACGGTTGCTCACCGGGTCCGCTCGCTTCGCTCGCGGAACCGACGATTTCGCCCGACGCCGGACCGACGCTTTCGCCCGACGCCGGACCGACGCTTTCGCCCGATGTCGCCGCGACGATCGGCTCGACGACTTCCGTTGCGGCGGAGATCGTTTCGACATCGTCGTCGGCGACGCCGAGGTAGGCGGCGATGACGGCCGGGTCGTCGCGGATCTGTTCCGGCAGCCCGTCGGCGATCTTGCGGCCGAACTCCAGCACCACGATCCGGTCGGTCACGCCCATGACCAACCGCATGTCGTGCTCGATGAGCAGCACCGTGAAGCCGTCGTCGCGGATCTTGCGGATCAGATCCATCAGCGCCGACTTCTCGCTGGGGTTGAAGCCCGCGGCGGGCTCGTCCAGGCACAGCAGCTTCGGCTCGGTGGCCAGCGCGCGGGCGATCTCCAACCGGCGCTGGTCGCCGTAGGAGAGGTTGCGCGCCTTCTCCACCGCCCGCGCGGCGATGCCCACGAACTCCAGCAGCGCCATGCCGCGCTCGATGGCGTCGTGCTCCTCGCGACGATGCCGCGGGGTGCGGAAGATCGCGCCCGGCACCGAGGTTCGATGCCGGGCATCGGTGCCGACCACCACGTTCTCCAGCGCCGTCATCTCCCCGAACAACCGGATGTTCTGGAAGGTCCGGGCGATGCCGAGCCGGGTGATCTCGTTGCGCTTGGACTTCTTCAGCGGCCGGCCGTCGAAATACACTGCGCCCGAGGCGGGTTGGAACACCCCGGTGATCGCGTTGAAGCAGGTGGTCTTGCCCGCGCCGTTGGGGCCGATGAGCCCGAGGATCTCGCCGCGGCGGATCTCGAAGCCGACATCGTCGAGCGCGGTCAGGCCGCCGAACTTCACCGTGAGCCCCTCGGTGCGCAACAGCGGTGCGCCGACGGCGGTTTCGATGTCGCGGGTGGGCGCCACCGCCTCCGCGACCGACTCGGCGTCACACAGTTCGGGCAGCACCTCCGCGACATCCAGCGTGCCCGCCGTCGCCGCGTCCGGTGCCTCGGCGTACCCGGCCGCCATATCCTCGTTGTCGAACAGCGCCCCACCGGCGCCCGGCCCGGTCATCGGCTCACTCCCGTCGCCTCGGCGGGCACCGGTGCCGGAATCGGCCGCCGCACCACCTTGTACACCTGCCGCCCGTAGGCGAGCAGCTTCTGCCGCACCGGGAACAGGCCCTGCGGACGGAAGATCATCACCACCACCAGCGTGATACCGAAGAACAGATATTTGAAGTCGCCCAACGACTGTCCGGCGACATTCACCGACATGAACCGGTTCGGCAGGTACACGATGAGGAACGCGCCGACGATCACGCCGAGCTTGTTGCCCTGCCCGCCGAGCACCACCGCGACCAGGAACAGCATCGAGTTGATGACGTTGAATCCGGTCGGATTGATGAACTGCACCTGCCCGGCGTACAGCGCGCCGGACAGCCCGCCGATCGCCGCGCCGATGGTGAAGGCCAACAGCTTGAACTTGAACGTGGGCACGCCCATCATCTCGGCGACGTCCTCGTCCTCGCGAATGGCCACCCACGCCCGCCCGGCCCGGCTGCGCTCCAGATTGCCGACCAGCAGCAGCACGCCGATCACCAGCACCATGCCGATCCAGAACCACCAGGTCCCGGAGTTGGCCCGGTCCAACGGATTCAGGCTGTGCGAGTCGCCGAAGTTCCCGGCGGAGAAGTACCCGCCCGCGTGCGTGCCCGACTCTCCCAGCCGCGGATAGGCGATGCCGGACAGGCCGAGGCTGCCGTTGGTGATGTCGCCGAGATTGTCGGCCATCAGCCGCACGATCTCGCCGAAGCCGAGGGTCACGATGGCCAGGTAGTCGCCGCGCAATCGCAGCGTGGGGCTGCCCAGGATCAGGCCCGAGACCGCGGTGATCAGAATCGCGATCGGCACGCAGGCCAGCCACGCCCACCTGGCGTCGAACGCCCCGCCCGCCCCGACCTGATTCCACGGACTGTTCGGACTGGTGAGCACACCGATGGTGTACGCGCCGACCGCATAGAAGCCGACATACCCCAGATCCAGCAGACCCGACTGTCCGACAACGACATTCAGCCCGACGGCCAGCAGCGCGTACATCGCGAACTGCGCCATCACACCGCCGAAGCTGGTGCCCGGGGTGTTCAGCACGGGCGGCGGGAACAGTGGGATGAGGGCGAGAACGATGATCGCGGGCACGCCGATCCCCCACTGCGCGGGGCGGCTCAGCCCGGCCCACCAGTTCCGGATCGCATCGCCCACACCGCGTCCCGGCCGCGCGGAAGCTTTCTCCGTCATACCCGCGCCCTCCCGAGGCTCTCCCCCAGGATGCCCGTGGGACGGAACATCAGCACGGCCACCAGGACCACGAAGGCGACGACATCGCGCCACTGCGTCCCGAACAGGATCTGGCCGTAGTTCTCCGCCAGCCCCAGCGCCAGGCCGCCCAGCAGCGCGCCGCGCAGGTTGCCGATGCCGCCCAGCACCGCGGCGCTGAATGCCTTGATGCCCAGGATGAATCCGCCGTTGAAGATGATGCCCTGCGGCACCTTCAGCGTGTACAGCAGCGCCGCCGCACCGGCGAGCACGCCGCCGATGAGGAAGGTGAGCATGATGACCCGCTCCCGCGAGACGCCCATCAGCGTCGCGGTGTCGGGATCCTGCGCCACCGCGCGGATGGCCCGGCCGAATTTCGTTCGGTTGATGAGGATTTCGGTGATCGCGGCCAGCACGATCGCCGCCAGCACGATCACGATCGCCACATTCGTCACCGCGGCGCCGAAGAGGCTGAACAGTTCGCTCGGCGTCACCAGTTTGATCGGCTGCTGCGGATTGGGCCCGCCCAGCCCGCTCACGAACTTCGGCAGCACGAAGTGCACGATCTCCTGCAGGATGAACGACATGCCGATCGCGGTGATGAGGAAGATCAGCGGTTTGGCCCCGCGCCGGCGCAGCGGCCGGTAGGCCACCCGCTCCAGCCCGACCGCGGCCGCACCGGATACCGCCATACCCACCAGCATGGCCACCAGGAGATAGACGATGGTCATGACCACGCCCTCGGAATAGGTGTTGCCGCTGGGCGCGAACCCGAGCAGCTCCAAACCCACATACTGGCCGAACATTCCCAGCATGAAAACTTCCGAATGAGCGAAATTGATGAGTCGCAATACACCGTAGACCAGGGTGTATCCGACGGCGACCAGTGCGTAGATCGCACCGTAGCTCAACCCGTCGACAGTGAGCCGCCAGAACTGGTCGAGCACCCCCGAAACATTGAATTCGATCGATCCGGCCAGGAGGGCGGGATCGGCAAAAGCGGTAACAGACATTCGTAACTCTCGCCATCGTGGAAACGGCGTGCGCCGCCCGACCGGCACACGCCGTTTCCGGAAAATCGGGTGGTGCCTACTTGACCTGGTACATCCAGATCAGCGCGTTGGCCAGCTCACCCGTGCTGTCCCACTTGTAATGCCGGGCCAGGCCCTGGCCGTCGTAGTTGCGCACCCAGTCGACCATCTCGGCGCGGGTCTTCTTCCCGGCGTCGATGCCCTTCAGCATGACGGTGGCGAGGTCGTAGGCTTCCACCGAGTAAACACCGGATTCCTGGCCGTTGAGCGCCTTGTAGGCGGTCTCGAAGGTGTCCGGAGCCGGGCCGCACGGGCACGACAGCAGCGCGTCCTTGGCGGAATCGCCGGCCTGCTTGAGGAATTGGGGATCGTTGCTGCCGTCGCCGGAGACGAAGGCCGCCTTCACACCGGCCGAGCGCAGCTGCTGCACCAGCGGGGCGGCCTCGGAGTAGTAGCCGCCGTAGAAGATGGCGTCCGGCTTGGCCGACGAGAGCTTCGACACCGTGGCCGAGAAGTCGCGGTCACCGGCCTTGATGCTGATGGCGCAGGACGCGTCGGCCGCCGGGCCCAGACCCTGGGCGACGGCCTGGGCCAGGCCGGTGCCGTAGTCGGAGTTGTCCTGCACGACGCAGATCTTCTTGTAACCGGCCGTGTTGACCAGGTACCTGGCCACCGCCGGGCCCTGCAGGCCGTCGTTGGCCAGGCCGCGGAAGAAGGTCTTCCAGCCGTTCTTGGTCAGCGTGGCATTGGTCGCCGACGAGGTCAGCGACGGCATGCCCGCGTCGCTGAGTTGCTGACCGGTCGCCTTGGTCTCCCCGGAAAAGGCCGGGCCGACCAGTCCGATGACCGACTGGTCGTCGAGGAGCTTCGGCACGATCTGGGTGGCCTTCTGCGGATCGCCCTCGGTGTCGAACGGCTTCAGGGTCACCTGGCAGCCCGGATTGGCCTTGTTGTGCTCGTCGACGGCCAGCTTGGCGCCGTCGTCGATATTGATGCCGAGGGCCGCGTTCGGGCCGGTCAGCGCGCCGGCATAGGCCAGTGCGAGGTTCGGGTCGCACGTGGCCTTGCCGTCGCCGGCCGGGTTGGCCGCGGTGGAGGTGTCCGTCTTGGGGACTTCCTTGCCCTGGCTGTCGATCTGCACCAGCGGTTTGATCGAAAGGGGTCCGGCGTTGGCGCCGCCGGACCCGTTGTCTGTCGACTTGCTGGCGCACCCGGCGACAGCGAGCGCGGCCGCGGCCCCGATCACCAGCGCTGCGCGCGTCATACGACTGCGAGTGATGGTCCGCGTCATTGAACCAAGCACGTTTCACCTCTATGTCCTGCTGATCCCTCGGTTCACGAGGGGACCGACTACGTCGGTCAGGCTCAGAACTTAGCGGTGCCACGTTAGATCTGCATCACATTCGAGTCATTCATGTGACTTCGATCCCCAGTATTTACCGCACCGTGTTGCCGGGATGAAAATTTTCGGCAATCACGCGGCGGAGCGACACGATCGAGATGTCTGTAACCCTTGGTTCTAGGACTTGGGCGCGAGATTCTCCAGTACCACCTCGGCCACCGCCTTCATCGTGGTACGGCGATCCATCGCGGTGCGCTGAATCCACTTGAAAGCCTGCGGTTCGGACAGGCCCTGCGTTTGCATCAACACGCCCTTGGCGCGCTCGACTAGTTTGCGAGTCTCCAACCGCTCGGCCAAATTGGCGACCTCGCCCTCGAGCGCGGTGATCTCGTGGAAGCGGCTGGCCGCCAGCTCGATCGCCGGCACCAGATCCGACTTGGTGAACGGCTTCACCAGATAGGCCATGGCACCCGCGTCGCGGGCCCGCTCCACCAGATCGCGCTGACTGAACGCGGTCAGAATAACCACCGGCGCAAGACGTTTCGATGCGATCTCGGCCGCCGCGTCGATCCCGTCGCGGCGCGGCATCTTCACGTCCATGATCACCAGATCCGGCCGCAACTCCTCGGCCAGGTCGACCGCCTGCTGGCCGTCGCCGGCCTCACCCACCACCTGATAGCCCTCTTCCGAGAGCATCTCCACCAGGTCCATCCGAATGAGCGCCTCGTCCTCGGCAACCACCACCCGCTTCGCGGCGGTCCCCGTGTCCTTCTTCGCGCCCCCTGCTGACGTTCCCATAGACAGACCCCTCGTGATTTCCGATGCCGATCCTCGATGCCCGCGGCCCGCCGCCCACCCAACGACGGACCGGCGCGCACCCGAGTGACCTAAAGAGTACCTTTCAACCTGCTCCACAACCCATCTACCCTGCGCAAAGTACCCCGTGCCACGCCGATTGGGTCACAGGGGCATCCACCCGCTATCATTTCCTCCCGGTGCGCCGAGTTGGCGGAACTGGCAGACGCGACGGTCTCAAAAACCGTTGTCCTCACGGACGTGTGGGTTCGAGTCCCACACTCGGCACCGTTCGCGCGCTCCGCGGGCGCCGCTCGCGGAGTGCGCTCGCCGGGCCGGTGGCCGCGGCGGACATTCTCGGTGGTTCCGTTTTCGTGGGATGATTTTTCCGGCTCGAATATGATTGCATTGCAACATCATTCGTCGTCGGTTGTGGAGCCGGGGTGGGGGCCGCCATTTTCGGGATTGCGAACCGGGCGGGCGGGACTTTCGCGATGCGGGTGTAGGGGGGAAACTACAGCCCTGGGATCGTCTTCCGAAAGGCGCGCTATGCGGGTGGACCGCCGGACCGTGGATCTGGCCGAGTATCCGGATCTGGTCGTCGTTTATCTCGGTATGCGGGTGCGGCGGGTTCGAGGGATGCTCCGATTGCTCGGGCTGGGGCCGAAACTGTATCGGTCGCACCGGGAACGGCCCGACGGGCTGTTGCTGCACGAGGATGTGGTGTGGGCGTTGTTTCCGCCGCACTGGGGGGCTCGGCAATACTGGCGCGACCTCGACAGCCTGGAGCGGTGGACCCGCTCCGACCCGCATCGGCAGTGGTGGCAGCGGTTTCTGCGGGACTCGGGGGCACGGGGTTCTGGCACGAGGCGTACTTCCTGCGCGGCGGCATCGACGCCCTGTACGACGATATGAGCACGCCCACGGGACTGGCCCGATTCGCGCCCGTCGTCACCGCGCGCGGGCGATTGTTCTCCGCCCGCGGGCGCGTGCACGACGACGCGCCCACGGTCGCCCCCGTGCTCGATGAAAGTTCTTATTACTCCGACGATTCCGAATGACGACGAACGTCGCGAAAATGATCTACCCCGTACGGCCACCGGTCGCCCAACGTCCGGCCACGACGCGGTACACAAAGGTGAACATCTGACCAAATCAATGCGTGCCGACCAATTCGGTACTTCTGGTCGGGGTTTTTTGGGTTTACCGTAAGTCCCATGCACGTCCTGTTCGTCTGCACCGGGAATGTGTGCCGTTCGGTCATCGCCGAACGCCTCACCCGAGCCATAGCGGCCGAACACGGTCTCGACGATCTCACCGCCGAAAGCGCGGGCACCCGCGCGCTGGTCGGGTTCGGGGTGGAACCGCTTGCCGCCCAGACGATCACCGGGCTCGGCGGCTGCGCCGAGAACTTCAAGGCGCGCCGGCTCAAGCCGGAGTTGGTGGAGCGGGCGGATCTGGTGCTGGCCATGACCGAGCAGATCCGCGACGACATCGCCGGACTCGTGCCGGACGCCGCCGGGAAGATCTTCACGCTGCTCGAGGCGTACCGCATCGCCAAGGTCAGCGGGGCGCGCACCATCGCCGAAATCGACCGGGCACGAAACGATCTCACCCTGGTCGGGCGCGAGAACATCGCCGACCCGGTCGGCCTGTCGGCCGAGAAGTACTGCGAGGTCGGCGATCGCATCGCCGAGGCGCTGGTTCCGCTGCTGGTGGCGCTGCACATTCACGAGGGTCAGGGCAGCGACGATCGTGGGCGGCCCCGGCTGGTGGTGCTGCCCGGAGGCCGCAGCGAGACACCGACATCCACCGCCTCGCCCCGAATCGGCCGACACGCCTGACCAAAGATCAGGCAAAACGTGCGGTGGTGTCCTCCCCACCGGTGGCATTCAGGGACTACACTCCCCGCGGAGACTTGACGCCAAACGATGGTCGACACAAGAACAGGACTCAGACATGCCGAAACGCATTTCGGATGTTTCGCTCCATGTTTATGTGACAGCCGAAACCCTCGAACGCGTCGTGGAGACGGTGCGCGACGTGGTCGACGATCACGTGGCCGACCGGGACTTGTTCGCCTGGCGCTTCACCCTACCCGTCGAATCCGATCAGGCCGTCCATCGGATGCTCGAAACCCGGTGGCGGCTCGGCCATCCCGGCGCCGACCCGGCCGACCGCCGCACCTACGAGATCGCGCTCAGCCTGGTGGGCGATGTCGAGCAGCTCACCGAGGAGGGCATGGCCGACCTGGAGAGCAGCCTGGTGCTCGAGATCGCCGAGGATGATGCGGTGCCGTATTCCATTCACGCCTTGCATCGGGAGAGCTTCGATCTCGAAGAAAACCGCGAGCTCATCTGAGAGCGAGGTCCCGGCCAAAAGCACGCCGGGACCATGAGGGTCGTGCTGGTCAGCCGCGGGAGGGGAAGTGGCGGATGACGCCCTCCTGGACGACCGTCGCGAGCAATTCCCCGGCGCGGGAATAGAAGTGGCCGGTGGCCAGGCCGCGCGAGCCCGCGGCGACGGGAGATCGGGTGGCGTACAGGGCCCATTCGTCGAAGCGGAACGGGCGGTGGAACCAGATCGAATGGTTCACCGTGGCCGCGACGATGCGGTCGAAACCCCACGACAGCCCGTGCGTGGTGATGATCGAGTCCAGCACCGTGGTGTCGGACGAATAACCCAGTGCCGCAACGTGAATCAGCGGGTCGTCGGGTAGCTTGCCGTCGGCGCGCATCCAGACCCGGTTGTAGTCCAGCGTGCCGCCGGTGCCCTTGAGGATCCAGGCCGGATCGTTGGTGTAGCGCATGTCGATCGGATGCGGGGCCTGCACGAACATCTGCAGCCGGTCCTCGAGCCCGGCGAAGGACTCCTCCACCCGCGGCAGGCCGTCCGGATCGGGCACCTGCGGCAGGGGCGCGGCGTGTTCCAGGCCCTTGGCCCAGTCCTGGAAGGCCGCCAGCATGACGAACAGCTCCTGATCGCCCTGATACGCGGTGACGGTCCGGTTCGCGAAGGAGCGGCCGTCCCGGTGCCGCTGCACCCGGTACTCGATCGGCTTCTTCACATCACCGCCGCGCACGAAATGGGCGTTGAGCGCGTGCACCGGGCGTCCCGGTCCGACGGTGCGACCCGCGGCGACGATCGCCTGCGCCACCAGCTGCCCGCCGAAGGTGCGACTCCACACCTTCTCGGGGTGATGGCCCAGGAAGTGGTCCTCGCCCAGCTGCTCCAGGTCGAGCAACCCGAGCAGCACATCCAGATCGCTTGCGCCGGAACCGGTGTCGGCGGGCTCGCCGTGCGACGCCCCGACGGATTCGCCCAGTGACGCGCTCAACTCAGTGGTCCTCCTCGCCGATGCGGTGCACGTGAATGAGGTTGGTGGAACCGATGGTGCCCGGCGGGGAACCCGCCACGATCACCACGAGATCGCCCTTGGCGTACCGGTTCAGCGACAGCAGTTCCTTGTCGACCTGACCGATCATCTCGTCGGTGGTCCGCACCGTCGGCACGATGAACGTCTCCACGCCCCAGGTCAGCGCGAGCTGGCTGCGCACCTCCGGCAGCGGGGTGAACGCCAGCAGCGGCAGCGGGGTGTGCAGCCGGGCCAGGCGGCGCACGGTGTCGCCGGACTGGGTGAACGCCACCAGCGCCTTGGCATTGAGCCGCTCGCCGATGTCGCGGGCCGCATAGGAGATGACGCCGCGCTTGGTGCGCGGCACGTGCGTCAACGGCGGTACCCGCGTGGAGGATTCGGACTCCACCGCGTGCACGATGCGCGCCATGGTGCGCACCGTCTCGATCGGGTACTGACCCACCGAGGTCTCCCCCGAGAGCATGACGGCGTCGGCGCCGTCGAGCACCGCGTTGGCGACGTCGGACGCCTCGGCGCGGGTGGGGCGGGAGTTGCCGATCATGGACTCCAGCATCTGGGTGGCCACGATGACTGGTTTGGCGTTCTCCCTGGCCATTTGGATGGCCCGCTTCTGCACCAGCGGCACCTGCTCGAGCGGCAGCTCGACGCCGAGGTCACCGCGGGCGACCATGACCGCGTCGAAGGCCAGCACGATCGCCTCGAGATTGTCGATGGCCTCGGGCTTCTCCAGCTTGGCGATGACCGGCACGCGGCGGCCGACCCGATCCATCACATCGTGGACCAGCTCGACGTCCGAGGGCGAGCGCACGAACGACAGCGCGATGAAGTCCACGCCCAGCTGCAGCGCGAATTCCAGGTCGGCGATGTCCTTGTCCGACAGCGCCGGAACCGACACGTCCATGCCGGGCAGCGAGACGCCCTTGTTGTTGGAGACCGGGCCGCCCTCGGTGACGCGGCAGACCACGTCGTTGCCGTCGACGCGGATCACGGTCAGGCCGACCTTGCCGTCGTCGACGAGCAGCCGGTCGCCGGCCTTGGCGTCCTGGGCGAGTTGCTTGTAGGTGGTGGAGACGCGGTCGTGGGTGCCCTCCACGTCGTCGACCGTGATGCGCACCTCCTCCCCCGTCGCCCATATCGTCTTTTCCTCGATGAACCGGCCGAGCCGGATCTTGGGGCCCTGCAAGTCGGCGAGAATGCCTACCGCACGGCTCAATTGGTCCGCCGCCCGCCGTACCTTGCGGTAATTCTCGGCGTGATCGGCGTGTTCGCCGTGACTGAAGTTCAACCGGGCCACGTCCATGCCGCTTTCGACAAGTTCGCGGATCCGATCCTCGGAGGCGGTGGCCGGACCGAGGGTGCACACAATTTTTGTCCGTCGCATCACGGCTCGAGCCTAGTCCTGCCGCCGGTGGACCGCTGAACGGGCACACCCTTCGCTACCCGCCGGAAAAGCCGGAATCGGCCTCATCTGGCCACATGCCTGGCCAGACGTGTTTCCAACCTGGTCTGTGCGAATCCGAGTATCAAACATATTACCCAGTAGTAGATAGCTGCGACGCCGTAGAGGGCGAAGAAGTCGAACGTCGGCGCGGCCGCGAGTTGGGCTACTCGCAACAATTCGGTTACCAGGATGGTGGACGCCAGCGACGTGTCCTTCACCAACGAGATGAGCGTATTCGACAGCGGCGGTACGGCAATCCGCGCGGCCTGCGGCAGGATGATCGAGCGCAGCGTCTGCACGTGCGACAGGCCCAGCGCGTGCGCGGCCTCCCACTGGCCGTGCGCGACCGACAGGATCGCCGCGCGCACCACCTCCGCGGCATAGCCGCCGACGTTGAGGCTGAACGCGATCACGGCCGCGGGGAACGGATCGATCACGATGTTCAGCTGTGGCAGCGCGTAGAACACGATGAACAGCTGCACCAGCAGCGGCGTGCCGCGAATGATCGAGATGTAGAAGCGGGCCGCCGCGGCGACCGGCCACATCGTCGACATCCGGGCCAGCGCCACGAACAGCGCGAGCACCAGGCCGATGCCGAAGCTGATCGCGGTCAGCGGCAGCGTCTTGGTGACGGTGGCCTCCAGCATCGGCCAGAGGTTGTGGCGGATCAGCGCCCAGGTGGAGGAATCCATGCGGGGTCGGTACCCGGCCTACTTGCTGACGTCGGTGCCGAAGTACTTGTCCGAGATTCTGGCGAGCGTGCCGTCGGCCCGCAGCGCGTCCAGCGCGCCGTTGACGTCGTCGACCAGCTTGCCGGAGTCCTTGCGCGCGGCGAATGCCTGGGTGCTGGTCTGGCCGGTCTTCCCGGCCACCTTCACCGTCAGGTCGCCGGTCTTCTTGCTGTACTCGCCGACGGCCAGGGTGTCGTTGACGGCGGCGTCGACGCGGCCGTTCTTGAGCAACTGGATGGCCTGCACGAAGCCCTCGACGGCCTCGACCTTGCAGCCCGCGCCGGAAGCCACCTTGCTCCAGTTGCTGGTGGAGGACTGGGCGCAGGTCTTGCCGTTCAGGTCGGCGAGCGTGGCGATGGTGCCGTTGTCGGTGCGGGTGACGATGACGCCGTCGGAGGTGGTGTAGGGCTGGGAGAGCGCGTACTTCTGCTGCCGGTCGGGATTGACCGTCACCTGGTTGGCGACCAGGTCGAAGCGCTTGGACTCCAGGCCCGCGAAGATCGAGTCCCACGGGGTCTGCACGAATTCGACCTTCTTGCCGAGCTTACCGGCGACGGCCTGCATCACCTCGATGTCGTATCCGGTGAGCTTGCCGTCGGAGCCCTGGAAACTGAACGGCGCGTAGGTACCCTCGGTCCCGACCCGCAACACATTCGGGTCCTTGCTGCCGCATCCGGTCACGAGGCCGGTGGCGGCGGCGATGGCGAGCACGGCGGCGAACAGCTGGCGGCGCAATGAAATACCTCTCCCGCAATGTGCGGGCCGATCCCGCACACGACACACAGAACCGCCACAGCCTACGACACGCGAGGAACAGGACCGAGGGTAACGCTCAGGCCGAATTTTATACCGGACAAATCGGTCACCACTCGTCATCCCGGCACGCTGTCACCACTCGTCATCCCGGCATGCTCTTGGCCGGGATCAGTCCTGCAGCGGGCGCCCGTCCGGGTCGCGCACCTTTCCGGCGAGGATCATGATGCCGTCGATCAGGCCCCAGATGTGGCCGACGCCGCAGGTGAGGATGCTGACCACCAGCTGCGCCACGCCGAGGCCGGTGTAGCCGAGGTAGAAGCGGCCGACGCCGAAGAAGCCGAGGAAGATCTGCAGCAGCCCGGCCGCCAGCTTCGACTTGTCCGAATACGGTTCGCCGTACACATTGCGGCCGTAGGGCGCCTGTGGGTCCATACCGGGCGGGCCGTACGGTGCGGGCGGATAGCCGTAGGGCTGACCGTACGGCGGCGGCGGGAACTGTTGCTGCCCATAGGGATCGGCGGGCTGGGCGTAGGCGTCGTGCGGCTGGCCCGGGCCGGTGCCGGGCGCGCCGTACTGCGGCCCGTCCATGGGGTGCTGCTGGTACGGGTCGGTCACTGTGCGGTCCTCCTAGGTCGTGCGGGTCCGTCCGTCCGGCCCGGCCCCCCGGTGCGCCGCGCCGGAGCGCGGCGCGTCGGACGTCAATTCTTGCCCGAGTCCGCCGGTTTCGTCGACTCGATGGCCGCGGCGGAATCTTCCTCGGTATCGCCGGTCGCGGCGGAATCGTTGCCGGAGGCCGATTCTGCCGTCCCGGCCCGATCGGCGCCCGACACCGCGGTGTCGGCCGCCCCGGTCCCCGACGTCGCATCCGAACCGTCGGCCCCGGTATCGGCCTGCGCCGCAGCGCTTTCCGAGGGCGCCCCGGCCTTGCGCAGTGCGGCCAGCTGCCACGGCCAGGGGCGTACACCGCCCGGCTGGAGCTGTTCGGCCGTCTCCCGCCCCTTGGTGGCGAGCAGGAAATACGCGATGGCACACAGGAACACCAGCGTCGAGGTGTAGGAGTTGATGCGGATGCCGAAGATGTGGGTGGCCTCGTCGTCGCGCAGCAGCTCCACCCAGAAGCGGCCGAAGGTGTAGATCGCCACGTACAGCGCGAACAACCGGCCGTGGCCGATGCGGTACCGCTTGTCCAGCCACACCAGCGCCAGCACCCCGAGCACGTTCCAGATCAGCTCGTAGAGGAACGTCGGCTGCACGATCTTGTCCACCACGCCGGTGGAGGTGCCGTTCATCATGTCGAGCTGGCCGTGCGAGTCGAAGCGCAGGTAGATCTGCAGCCCCCACGGCACGTCCGTGCGGCGGCCGTACAGCTCCTGGTTGAAGTAGTTGCCCAGGCGGCCGATCGCCTGCGCCAGCAGGATCGGCGGGGCGATGGCATCGCCGAAGGCGGGCAACGGGATTCGATAGACCCGGCAGCCGATCCAGGCGCCGATGCCGCCCAGCAGCACCGCGCCCCAGATGCCGAGGCCACCCTCCCACACCTTCAGCGCGTTGAGCGGATGACCGCCGTCGCCGAAGTACTTCTGCCAGTCGGTGGCGACGTGATAGAGACGCCCGCCGACCAGACCGAACGGCACCGCGAACATGGCGACGTCCAAGACCGCGCCGGGCTGTCCGCCGCGCTCACGCCAGCGCCGCTCCCCCCACCAGATCGCGATGATGATGCCGGCGATGATGCACAGCGCGTAGGCCCGCAGCGGAAACGGGCCCACGTACCATACGCCGCGCGGCGGGCTGGGTATATAGGCCAGCACCGCCGCTGGCGACGCACCGTGCGCAACAACACTCTCTGCCAGGGCTGGAAAAGTCACGGGCCCCACCGTAACGGAAGCGCGTCGTCAGGAGGGCACCGACGCCGAGCGCACGCCCTCGGCGAGCTCGGCGGTCAGCGTCCGAACCCGGTCCAGGCCCTCACCCGCCGCGGTCACCAGGGCCGAGCCGACGATGACTCCATCGGCGTAGGAGGCGATTTCGGCCGCCTGCGCGCCGCTGCGCACCCCGAGACCGACGCCGATCGGGATGTCGGAGTGCGCGCGGATGCGGGCGCACAGCTCGGGGGCCGCCGAGGAGACCGCGTCGCGGGCGCCGGTCACGCCCATCGTGGACGCCGCGTAGACGAAGCCCCGGCTCGCCTGGATGGTCTTGGCCAGCCGCTCCTCGGTCGAGGACGGCGCGACCAGGAAGATGCGGTCCAGATCGTGCGCCTCGGAGGCGGCGAACCAGTCGTCGGCCTCCTCCGGGATGAGGTTCGGGGTGATCAGCCCGAGCCCGCCCGCGCCCGCCAGATCGCGGGCGAAACGGTCGACGCCGTACTGCAGCACCGGATTCCAGTAGGCCATCACCACGGCGTGGCCACCGGCCCGCGAGATCGCCTCGACCACCGAGAACACGTCGCGCACCCGCACCCCGCCGCGCAGCGCCTGCTCGGCGGCGGCCTGGATGGTCGGGCCGTCCATCACCGGATCGGAGTAGGCGACGCCGACTTCGATGATGTCGCAGCCGGATTCGACCATCGCCGTGCAGACGTCGATGGACCCGGCCAGGTCGGGATATCCGGCCGGGAGGTATCCGACGAGCGCGGCCCGGCCCGCCGCCCGCGTGGCGGCGAACGTGGCTTCCAGGCGGCTCATTTCGCGTCCTCCGGTTCGTCGAACAGCCCGAACCAGCGGGCCGCGGTGTCCATGTCCTTGTCGCCGCGACCGGACAGACTCACCAGAATGATTGCGCCCGGGCCCAATTCGCGGCCCAGCTGCAGCGCGCCCGCCACCGCGTGCGCGGACTCGATGGCCGGGATGATGCCCTCGGTGCGCGAGAGCAGCAGCAGCGCGTCCATCGCCTCGCCGTCGGTGATCGGCCGGTACTCGGCGCGCCCGGTGTCCTTCAGGTAGGCATGCTCCGGCCCCACCCCGGGATAGTCCAGACCCGCGGAGATGGAATGGGATTCGATGGTCTGGCCGTCCTCGTCCTGCAGCAGATACGAGTACGCGCCCTGGAACGCGCCGGGCCGCCCGCCGGTGAACGTGGCCGCGTGCCGTCCGGTATCGACGCCGTCACCGGCGGCCTCGTAGCCGACCAGGCGCACGCCCGGGTCGTCGAGGAAGGCGTGGAAGATGCCGATCGCGTTGGAGCCGCCGCCGACGCAGGCGACCACGGCGTCGGGCAGCCGCCCGGTCGACGAGTGCACCTGCGCACGCGCCTCCAGGCCGACCACCCGCTGAAAGTCGCGGACCAGCAACGGGAACGGATGCGGGCCCGCGGCGGTGCCGAAGCAGTAGTAGGTGTCCTCGGCGTTGGTCACCCAGTCGCGCAGCGCCTCGTTGATGGCGTCCTTGAGCGTCTGCGAGCCGCTGGTCACCGACACCACCTCGGCGCCGAGCAGCCGCATGCGGGCCACGTTCAGCGCCTGGCGGGCGGTGTCGACCGCGCCCATGTAGATCACGCAGTCCAGGCCCAGCAGCGCGCACGCGGTGGCGGTGGCGACGCCGTGCTGGCCCGCGCCGGTCTCGGCGATGACCCGGGTCTTGCCCATCCGCTGGGCCAGCAGCGCCTGCCCGAGCACATTATTGATCTTGTGCGAGCCGGTGTGGTTCAGGTCCTCGCGCTTGAGCAGGATCCGCGCGCCGCCCGCGTGTTCCGACAGCCGGGTGCACTCGTACACCGGCGACGGGCGACCGGCGTAGTCGCGCTGCAGGCGGTCCAGCTCGCCCAGGAAGCCGGGATCGACCCGGCACTTGTCGTATTCGGCGGTGACCTCCTCGATCACCGCCATCAGCGCCTCGGGCACGTGGCGACCGCCGTACACGCCGAAATGTCCACCGGCGTCGGGCTCGTGGCTGCGCTGAGTCACGCCCGCGCTGGCCTGGGGCAGCGTGGGCTCGTCGGTACGGGTCATCGACTGGCTCCCCTGCGCAGCGGTCGCGGGCAGGACGGGTGGGTACCGGCGGTGACCAGTTCGGAGACCGCCGCGCGCGGGTCGCCGCTGGTCACCAGGCTCTCGCCGACGAGCACGGCGTCCGCCCCGGCGCCGGCGTAGGCCAGCAGATCGGCGGTGCCGCTGATCCCGGATTCGGCCACCCGGATGACCTCGGTGGGCAGGCCGGGGGCGATGCGGGCGAACACGTCGGTGTCCACCTCGAGGGTCTTCAGGTTGCGGGCGTTCACGCCCATGACCGAGGCGCCCGCCTCGAGGGCGCGGTCGGCCTCCTCCTCGGTGTGCACCTCGACCAGGGCCGTCATGCCCAGCGATTCGGTGCGGTCGATCAGCGAGGACAGCACGTCCTGCTCGAGGGCGGCCACGATCAGCAGGATCATGTCCGCGCCGTGCGCGCGCGCCTCGTGGATCTGGTACGGCCCGACGACGAAGTCCTTGCGCAGGATCGGCACGTCGACGACCGCGCGGACGGCGTCCAGGTCGGCCAGCGAGCCGTGGAAGCGGCGGCCCTCGGTGAGCACGCTGATCACGCGCGCGCCGCCGTCCTCGTAGGCGTGGGCCAGCTTGGCGGGGTCCGGAATGTCGGCCAGGGCACCCTTGGACGGGCTGGCCCGCTTGACCTCGGCAATGACTCCGATGCCGTCCGCATGCAGTGCGGCGTATGCGTCCCGCGGCGAAGGCGCCGCGGCGGCGGCCTTCTTGACAGCCTGGAAATCCAGGAGGGCTTCCCGAGCGGCGACATCCGCACGGACCCCGTCGAGAATCGAGTCGAGTACCGTCATCTGGCTCGAATCCTTTCTGGGGAGACGGACTTGCTGCCTGAGAGTCCCCCCAGGCGCTGTCTCACCGATGCTGTTAGAAGAGTAATTGGCGGTGTTCACCGCGTTGTCGGCGGGGTGTTCTGCGTCGCACAACGCGGTGGTGGGGTCATCGATCACGCCGCGGCTCGTCCTCGGTGGGGTCGGCCCCGGCGTCGAGGGCGTCCCACAGCACACGCTCGGACAACGGCCCGTTCGCGGCCGAATCCGGCTGCGCCGTCCCGTCTTTCGGCGCGTCCCCGGTCTGCCGCGCGTGCTGCTGCACCTGTTCGGCGGCGGCGCGGCGGCGGAACACCGGATTGTCGTACTTGCCCGACAGTCGGGCGGTGGACTCCGGCATCCGAGCCAGCAGCACCCCGGCCGCGAACGCCGCCACCGCGCCGAGCAGGCTCAGCAGCGCGGGCAGCGGCGCGGAGCTCGCCTGGTCCACCTGCGCGCGGGCGGGCAGCTCGGCCAGCTTGGCGGCGCGCGCGGCGAGATCGCCGTGGTGGGTCAGCAGCGCGAGGCCCGGGACGGCGGCGGCCGCGGCCACCACCGCCACCACCGCGCCGATCACCCGGCGCAGCCAGCCCCGGGTGGCGAACACGGCCGCGATGGCGGCCAGCAGCACCAGCGCCAGCGGCGTGAGCGCCCCGAACCAGGTGCCGCCGTCGAGGTGGCGGGTGCGCTGCTCGGTGAGCCCGTCGGAGGACCGCAGCGTGACCCAGGTCAGCCGCGAGGAGCCCCAGAGCGCGGCGGCGGCCAGGGCCAGCAGCAGCACCGGGCCGATCGGGTTCCGCCGGGTGGTGGCGGGCGCGGGGTCGTCGGGCGAATTCGGTGGGGCCGAATCGGATTCCGCCGCACTCATCGGGTGCCGCCGTCGGGTCCGGGGGTGAAGGCGCGCACGGTCTGCGCGGCGGCGATGGCCTTGAGCACCGCCATCGCCTTGTTGCGGGACTCGTTGTCCTCGTACTCGGGCTGCGAGTCGGCGACGATGCCGCCGCCCGCCTGCACGTACGCGGTGCCGTTCTTGAGCAGGGCGGTGCGGATGGCGATGGCGGTATCGGCATCGCCCGCGAAGTCCAGATACCCGACCACCCCGGCGTAGACGCCGCGGCGGGTGGGTTCGAGCTCCTCGATCAGCTCCATGGCCCGCACCTTCGGCGCGCCGGACAGGGTTCCGGCCGGGAAGCAGGCGCGCACCGCGTCGAGCGCGATGCGGCCGGGCGCCAGCTGCCCGGACACCGTGGACACCAGGTGCATGACGTGGCTGTAGCGCTCGACGTGCCGGTAGTCGGTGACCCGCACGGTCCCGGGGCGGCAGACCCGGCCCAGATCGTTGCGGCCCAGGTCGACGAGCATCAGGTGTTCGGCGTTCTCCTTGGCGTCGGCCAGCAGGTCCTTCTCCAGCAGCAGGTCGTCCTCGACGGTGGCGCCGCGCCAGCGGGTGCCCGCGATCGGATGCGTGGTGGCGACCCCGTCCTTCACCGTCACCAGCGACTCCGGGCTGGAGCCGACGATGGAGAACGCGGTGCCGCCGGAACCGTCCGGGATGTGCATCAGATACATGTACGGGCTCGGATTCGACGCGCGCAGCATGCGATACACCTCGAGCGGGCTGCCGTCGTAGTCCATCTCGAACCGCTGCGACAGCACCACCTGGAACGCCTCGCCCGCCTCGATCTCCTTGACCAGCCGGGTCACGCCCGCGCCGAATTCGGCGGCGGTGCGGCGACGGCGGTAGTCGGGCTCGGGGCGGTCGAACACCGACACCGTGGACTCTGCCGGGGCGCCCAGGGCGGCGGTCATCGTGTCCAGGCGGGCGACGGCGTCGTCGTAGGCCGCGTCCACCCGCTCGTCGGTGCCGTTCCAGTTGACCGCGTTGGCGATCAGGGTGATCGCGCCCTCGTGATGGTCGAAGGCGGCCAGGTCGGTGGCCAGCATCATCACCATCTCCGGCACCTGCAGGTCGTCGACCGCGAGCTCCGGCAGCCGTTCCATCCGGCGCACGATGTCGTAGCCGAGATAGCCGACCAGGCCGCCGGTCAGCGGCGGCAGGCCGGGCAGGCGCTCGGAGCGCAGCAGCTCCAGGGTGTCGTGCAGCGCGTCCAGCGGGTCGCCGCCGGAGGGCGCGTCGGCGGGCGTGGCGCCCAGCCAGGTCGCGTGCCCGTCGACTACGGTCAGCGCGGTGGGACTGCCCGCGCCGATGAACGACCAGCGCGACCACGACCGCCCGTTCTCCGCCGACTCCAGCAGGAACGTGCCCGCCCGGCCCGCGGCCAGCTTGCGGTAGGTCGACAGCGGAGTCTCCGAGTCCGCCAACACCTTTCGCGTCACCGGCACGACCCGATGCTCGGCCGCGAGCGCGCGGAACTGTTCCCTGGTGGTCGTGGTGTCGGAGGTACTCGAACGGTCGGATGCGTCGCCCTGCATCCACTCATCATTCCAGCCCGCGGCAACGGAAATTCCCGGCCCCCGTCAGCGGACGTGGCCCCGGTCACTACACTCTCGTCGTTCCATGAGTCGCACGAGGTATCCCTGCAACGAGAGGAGTTCCACACTGATGTACCCCTCGCAACCGGTGACACCGGAGGGCCCCCGGCATGCGGCGCCGCTACCGGGTGGTTTTCCGGGGCAGCCGCCGCGGATGATGAGCATGAACCAGTCCGGGCCGCACGGCTCGGCGACCAAGCACAACGCGCTCGCCTCGTTCGTCACCTATGTGAAGGCGATGGAGAGCCTGGATCCCAAGCGCTTCCCGGCCGAGTACGCCGAGAACGCCGATCGCATCAAGGAGCTCAAGCCGTTCCTCAAGGCGCACGGCATCCTCGACGTCATGGCCATCAAGAACCCGGAAGTGGCCGCGCTACTCGGTGTCTAGTGCCGATTGCGTTGGTACCGGGCGCGGCCCGCGCCCGGTACTGTCCCAGCCATGAAGGCCGGTGACCGCGTTACGCAGTTCGAACTTCCCGACCAGACCGGCGCCGTCCGGTCGCTGGACGCACTGCTGGCCGACGGCCCGCTCGTGCTGTTCTTCTTCCCCGCCGCCAACACCCCGGTCTGCACCGCCGAGGCGTGCCACTTCCGCGATCTGGCCGCCGAATTCGCGGCCGTCGGCGCGAGCTGCGCGGGCATCAGCACCGATTCGGTGGACACCCAGGCCGGTTTCGCGCAGGCGCAGCGGCTGGGCTATCCGCTGCTGTCCGACGCCGACGGCACGGTGGCGCAGCAGTTCGGCGTCAAGCGCGGCCTGCTCGGCAGGCTCGCGCCGGTCAAGCGGCACACCTACGTCGTCGACACCGATCGCACGGTCCTGACCGTCATTACCGGCGAATTGCGGGCGAACGTGCACGCCGACCAGGCGCTGGACTTCCTCCGCGGCAGAACCGCCTGATCCGAAACGCCGGGCCGGAACTCGGGCCGCGGTTCGGCGGCGACGCATACGCTGTTGCTATGACTTCGCGGAGCGTGGAGCAATCGTCCGGCACCGAATCGTCGTTCGCCCTGTGGCGCAATCGCATCCTCGGGCTGGTGGCCGTGGTCGCCGTGCTCGTCGTCGCGTATCTACTCCTCGCGGCGTTCATTCCACGCTGGTGGGCGCAGCGCGTCGCCGACATGTCGGGGCACGGGAGCTTCGCCCGGGGCATCTGGTCGGGCCTGGCCCTGGGCTTCGTCTGCACGCTGATTCCGTTGCTGCTGCTGTACTTCGCCGTGCGGATGTGGCGCGCGCGGGCGGGCCGGTTCCTCGCGGGAGCGGCGGCGGTCCTGGCGATCGCCGCGGCCCTGCCGAACCTGATGACGCTCGCCATCGTGCGCGGACGCAACGGCGCCGCGCAGACCGGTCAGCAGATCCTCAATGTCAACGCGCCCGGATTCCGCGGCGCGACGCTGATCGCCGTCATCGTCGCCGCCGTGCTGTTCCTGCTGATCATCACCGCGTCGGTGCGCAGGCGGTTCCGCAAACGCCGCGCGGCCCGGCAGTCGACACCCGCGACACCGCCCGCCGACCCGCCCCCGGCGCCGCCCGCCGAGACCACCCCGCCGGAGCCGAAACCGTCCGACCATTGATTTCACGTGATAGATGTCACGTCAAACGAAACAACCGTGCCCCTCGAGCGAAATCATGGCAAACTTGAGGCTTGCAGGTGACTGTGAATTGAAGTTTCAATAAATCCCTAGGATTGCTAACGAAAATCACGTCACTTGGCTGCAAGAGAGGGCGCGAAGTGACGAAGTGGCTGAATCCCGTCGAACAGCGAGCTTGGCGGATGCTGGTTGCGCTCACGACTCGCTTGCCTGCGGCAATGGATACCCAGCTGCAGCGCGAGTCGGGGGTGACTCATTTCGAGTATTTCGTGATGGCGCTGCTGTCCGAGGAACCCGGGCATCGCCTTCAGCTGAGCGAACTGGCTTATAAGGCAAATGCATCGCTATCTCGACTGTCGCATGTGGTGACGAAGCTGGAGCGACTCGGCTGGGCACAACGCGAGGTACTGGCGGGTCGGCGCGGCGCGCACGCCGTGCTCACCGACGCCGGGTTCCGCAAGGTCGAGGAGGCCACCCCCGGCTATCTCGAGGCGGTGCGCGGGCTGGTGTTCGACGGCCTCGACGACCAGCGCGTGCAGGAGCTGCTGCAGCTCGGCGAGGCGCTGGTGTCCCAGCTCGACGCCGGGTTGGCCCGCGGCATCGGACGCGCGGGCGGGCGGGCGCAGGAGCCGGAGTAGCTCAGTCGGCGAGCAGGATGTCGCTGTCCCAGCAGGTGTGGGTGCCGGTGTGGCAGGCCGCACCCTCCTGGTCGACGATCAGCAGGACGGTGTCGCCGTCGCAGTCCAGGCGGACCTCGTGCACGTACTGGGTGTGGCCGGAGGTTTCGCCCTTGACCCAGTACTGCTGCCGGGATCGGGAGAAGTAGGTGGCCTTGCGGGTGGCCAAAGTGCGGGCCAGGGCCTCGTCGTCCATCCACGCCAGCATGAGCACGTCGCCGGTGCCGCGCTCCTGCGCGACGGCCGCGACCAGCCCCGCCTCGTTGCGCTTGAGGCGGGCGGCGATGGCGGGATCCAAACTCGTGGTCACCGTACGACGATACCTTCGGCGCGCAGCGCGTTTTTCACCTGTGGGATCGTCAGGTCGCCGAAGTGGAAGACGCTGGCGGCCAGGACCGCGTCGGCCCCGGTCCGGATCGCCGGGGCGAAGTCCTCGACCCGCCCGGCGCCGCCGCTGGCGATGATCGGCACCGACACCGCCGCGCGGACCGCTTCGATCATCGGCAGGTCGAACCCGGCCTTGGTGCCGTCGGCGTCCATGGAGTTGAGCAGGATCTCCCCGACGCCCAGCTCCGCGCCGCGCACCGCCCACTCGACCGCGTCGATGCCGGTGCTGCGCTTGCCGCCGTGCGTGGTGACCTCCCAGCCCGACGGGGTGGGCGGGTTGCCGTCCGGCACCCGGCGCGCGTCCACCGACAGCACGATGCACTGCGAGCCGAAGCGCTCCGACATCTCGCGCAGGATCTCGGGATCGGCGATGGCGGCGGTGTTCACCGACACCTTGTCCGCGCCCGCGCGCAGCAGCCGGTCGACATCCTCGACGGTGCGCACGCCGCCGCCGACGGTGAGCGGGATGAAGATCTGCTCGGCGGTGCGGGTCACCACGTCGATCATGGTGCCGCGGTCGCCGGTGGAGGCGGTGACGTCGAGGAAGGTGAGTTCGTCGGCGCCCTGGGCGTCGTAGGCGGCGGCCAGCTCCACGGGATCGCCCGCGTCGCGCAGGTTTTCGAAGTTCACGCCCTTCACGACGCGGCCGGCGTCGACGTCCAGGCACGGAATCACGCGTACTGCCAAGGTCATTGCGTCGGTTCCCGTCATCTCTCGCGGGCGGCGGCGCGGTCCACCGCGGTATTGATCATTTCCAGCAGTTCGGCGTGCACGCCGGGCGCGGCGGCCAGCACCGAACCGGATTCGATGGTCCACGGCTCGCCGAGCAGGTCGGTGACCACTCCCCCGGCGGCGCGCACCATGGCCACGCCCGCGGCGTTGTCCCACGGATGATGCCCGAACACGACCGCCCCGCCCAGCACCCCGGAGGCGGTGAACGCCAGGTCGATTCCGGTGGAGCCGTGCATGCGCATCCGCCCCGACAACCTGCTCAGCGCGCCGAGCAGGTCGAAGCGGAAGCGGCCCGGAATGCGGCCGTGGGCATCGAGATTGAAGGAGCCGAAGCCGATCATGGCGTCGGAGAGCTTGCCGGAGGCCAAGGGCGGCAACGGTTCTCCGTCCAGCAGCACGGGACCGCCCGCGGCCGCGGCGTAGCGGCGGCCCAGCAGCGGCAGCCAGGTCAGGCCGAGCACCGGGTCGCCGTTGTCGACCAGCGCCAGCAGCATGCCCGAAAGCGGGTGGCCCATCGAGTAATTGAAGGTGCCGTCGATGGGGTCGAGCACCCAGGCGGTGCCGGAGGTGAGCTCGGGTCCGCCGAATTCCTCTCCGTGCACGGGGATTCCGGTGCGCTCCCACAGCTGCGCCGACAGGGTGCGCTCCAGCTCGAGATCGAGTTCGGTGGCGAAGTCCCCGCGGCCCTTCTGCACGGCGCTCGGTGCGCCGATGCCCTCGGCGAATCGCGGTGCGGCGGAGTCCAGGACGTCGCTCGCGACGGCGAGCAGGTCGGCGAGATCGGCGCCCATGGCCTCAGCGCACCGCGGCGAGGGCCTCGGGCAGCGTGAATCGCCCGGCGTACAGGGCCTTTCCGACGATGGCGCCCTCCACGCCCTCGGGCACCAGCCCGGCGATGGCACGCAGATCGTCGAGGGTGGACACGCCGCCGGAGGCGATCACCGGGGCGCCGGTCGCGTTGGTGACCTCGCCCAGCAGGTCCAGGTTGGGGCCGGTGAGGGTGCCGTCCTTGGTGACGTCGGTGACGACGTAGCGCGAGCAGCCGTCGCGCTCCAGGCGCTCGAGCACCTCCCACAGGTCGCCGCCGTCGGTGACCCAGCCGCGGCCGCGCAGCCGGTATTCGCCGTCGACGATGCGCACGTCCAGGCCGATCGCGATCCGGTCGCCGTACTCGCCGAGGGCACGGGCGCACCACCGCGGATCCTCCAGGGCGGCCGTGCCGAGATTGACCCGGGCACAGCCGGTGGCCAGGGCCGCCCGCAGCGATTCGTCGTCGCGAATGCCGCCGGACAGCTCCACCTTCACATCGAGCTCGCCCACCACCTCGGCCAGCAGATCGCGATTGGACCCGCGCCCGAAGGCGGCATCCAGATCCACCAGATGCACCCACTCCGCCCCGTCGTGCTGCCAGGCCAGCGCCGCCTCCCGCGGCGACCCGTAACTGGTCTCGCTCCCGGCCTCCCCCTGAACCAGGCGCACGGCCTCACCATTGGCGACATCGACAGCGGGTAGCAGCACAAGACTCACGCGAGCACTCTACTGGGCGATAGGTTCGCTACCACGACCGGGCCAGCGCATGTCCTGGGCCGACCCGCATCCCGATGGGCGGGCGGCCGGGGACCACAGATTCCGGCGAAAAGCATGCCGGAATGACGAGGGATGACACGCACGCCGGAACGAGGGGACGACCGTCACAGCGAAGCGATCCAATTGCGCAATAGTTGCGCGCCTGCGTCGCCGGACTTCTCGGGGTGGAATTGGGTGGCGGAGAGGGGGCCGTTCTCGACGGCGGCGAGGAAGGGGGCGCCGTGTTCGGACCAGGTGAGTTTGGCGGGAGGGAGTGGGCCGTCGTCGGTCCAGCTCCACTTCTGGGCGGCGTAGGAGTGCACGAAGTAGAAGCGGGTGTCGGGGGGCATGCCCGCGAACAGGACGCTGTCGGCGGGGGGCCGCACGGTGTTCCAGCCCATGTGCGGAAGGACCGGGGCGGCAAGGCGTTCCACGGTGCCGGGCCATTCGGCGCAGCCCTCGGTCTCGACGCCGAACTCCACGCCGCGCTCGAACAGGATCTGCATGCCGACGCAGATGCCCAGCACCGGGCGGCCGCCCGCGAGCCGCCTGCCGATGATGCGGTCGCCGCGGACCGCGCGCAACCCGGCCATGCAGGCGGCGTACGCGCCGACGCCGGGCACCACCAAACCGTCTGCGCCGGTGGCGATCTCGGCATCGGCGGTGACGGTGACCTCGGCCCCGGACCGGATCAGGGCGCGGTGCGCGGAGTGCAGATTGCCGGAGCCGTAGTCCAGCAGCGCGACGGTCGGTGTGCGGGTCACAGCGTCCCCTTCGTCGACGGCACGCCGGTCACCCGCGGGTCAAATTCCACGGCGGCGCGCAGCGCGCGGGCCACGGCCTTGAACTCGGCCTCGGTGACGTGGTGCTGGTCGCGGCCGTACAGCACCCGCACATGCAGCGCGATGCGGGCGTTGAGCGCGATCGACTCGAACACGTGGCGATTGAGCACCGTCGAGTAGGGCGCGCCGGGCCGCAGCGGAGAGGTCGCCGAGGCCGGTACCGGGGAACCCGGAATCACCGCGTGCAGCAGGTGATCCGGCTCGCCGGTGTGCACGCAGTAGGGCCGCCCGGACACGTCGACGACGGCGTGGGCCAACGTCTCGTCCATGGGGATGTAGGCGTCGCCGAAGCGGCGGATGCCCTGCTTGTCGCCGAGCGCCTGCCCCAGCGCCTGGCCGAACACGATCGCGGTGTCCTCCACGGTGTGGTGGGCCTCGATCTCGATATCGCCCTCCGCGTGCACGGCCAGGTCGAAGCTGGCGTGCGCGCCCAGCGCGGTCAGCATGTGGTCGTAGAACGGCACCCCGGTGGAGATGTCGGTCCGTCCGGTGCCGTCGAGGTTCAGCTCGACGACGATGCTGGATTCCTTGGTGGTGCGTTCCACCCGCGCGGTTCGGTTCATGGTCGCTTTCGTTCGAGCTCCGGAGCGGTCATCGGGCCAGCTCCGTGGGGGCCAACAGCGCGCTGACGCGCAGGAATTCGTCGTTCTCCGCGGCCAGCCCGATGGTGGCGCGCAGATAGCCGGGGATGCCGACGTCGCGGATCAGCACGCCCCGGTCCAGGTAGCGCTGCCAGGCGGCCGGGGCGTCGGCGAACCGGCCGAACAGCAGGAAGTTGGCGTCGCTGGGGAATACCTGGAAACCCAGCTCGCGCAGCGCCGCCGATACCCGATCGCGCTGCGCCGCCAGTGCGGCCACGCTGCCCAGGGTTTCCTCGGCGTGCCGCAGCGCCGCCCGCGCGGCCGCCTGGGTCACCACCGACAGGTGATACGGCAGCCGCACCAGCAGCACGGCGTCGATCACCGCCGGGGCGGCGGCCAGGTAGCCGAGGCGACCGCCCGCGAACGCGAACGCCTTCGACATGGTCCGGGTGACAACGAGTTTCGCCGGGTACCGGTCGATCAGCTCGATCGCGCTGGGGGCGCTGGAGAATTCGCCGTACGCCTCGTCGACGATCACCAGACCCGGTGCCGCGTCGAGGATCCGGGCCAGCTCGGGCAGCGCGACGCTGTGCCCGGTCGGATTGTTCGGGCTGGTCACGAACACCACATCGGGGTGGCGCTCGCCGATGCAGGCCACCGCGTAGTCGATGTCGAGGGAGAAGTCGGCGCTGCGCTCGGCCTGCACCCATTCGGTGTCGATGCCCTCGGAGATGATCGGGTGCATCGAGTACGACGGTACGAAACCCAGGGCGCTGCGGCCCGGTCCGCCGAACGCCTGCAGCAGCTGCTGCAGAATCTCGTTGGAGCCGTTGGCCGCCCACACATTGGCGGCGTCGAGCACGACACCGGTCTGCCGGGACAGATACGCCGCGAGGTCGGTGCGCAGCGCGACCGCGTCCCGGTCCGGGTAGCGGTGCAGGTCGGCGGCGGCGGCCCGGATGGACTCGGCCACATCGTCGATCAGCGCGCGGCTGGGCGGGTGCGGGTTCTCATTGGTGTTGAGCTGCACCGGCACCGTCAATTGCGGTGCGCCGTAGGGCTTCTTGCCGCGCAGGTTGTCGCGCAGCGGCAGATCGTCCAGCGACACACCGGATCCGGGGATGGTCGACGCGGTCATCGCAGGGCCTCGAATCGGGCCTGCACGGCCTGGCCGTGCGCGGGCAGATCCTCCGCGTTCGCCAACGCGACCACATGTCCCACAACGTCTTTCAGTGCCGACTCGCTGTATTCGACGACGTGGATGCCGCGCAGGAAGGTCTGCACGCTCAGCCCCGAGGAGTGCCGCGCGCAGCCCGCGGTCGGCAGCACATGGTTGGAGCCCGCGCAGTAGTCGCCGAGGCTGACCGGGGACCAGGCGCCCACGAAAACCGCTCCGGCGCTGCGCACCCGGGCCGCGACCGCGGACGCGTCGGCGGTCTGGATCTCCAGGTGCTCGGCGGCGTAGGCGTTCACCACGCGCAGGCCCTGGTCGATGTCGTCGACGAGCACGATGCCGGACTGCTTGCCCGACAACGCCTCCGCCACCCGATGGTGGTGCTTGACCACCGCCAGCTGCGCGACGACGGCGGCCTCGACGGCGTCGGCCAGCGCGGCGCTGTCGGTGACCAGCACGCTGGCGGCCAGCACATCGTGCTCGGCCTGGCTGATCAGGTCGGCGGCCACGTGCACCGGGTCGGCGGTGGCGTCGGCGAGGATGGCGATCTCGGTGGGACCGGCCTCGGCGTCGATGCCGACCAAGCCCCGGCACAGCCGCTTGGCGGCGGTGACGTAGATATTGCCCGGCCCGGTGATCAGGTCGACCGGTTCCAGCTGCGTGCCGTCGGTGTCGATGCCGCCGTAGGACAGCAGGGCGACCGCCTGCGCGCCGCCGACGGCCCACACCTCGGTGACGCCGAGCAGCCGCGCGGCGGCCAGGATGGTCGGGTGCGGCAGCCCGCCGAACTGCGCCTGCGGCGGCGAGGCCACCACCAGCGACTGCACCCCGGCGGCCTGCGCGGGCACCACGTTCATCACGACGCTGGACGGATAGACGGCATTGCCGCCCGGCACATACAGACCGACCCGTTCGACCGGGACCCAGCGCTCGGTGACGGTGCCGCCCGCGACCACCTCGGTGGTGGTGTCGGTGCGGCGCTGGTCGGCGTGCACCCGGCGGGTGCGGTCGATGGCGACCTCCAGCGCGGTGCGCACGGCCGGATCCAGTTCGGTCAGCGCGCGCTCCAGCGCGGCGGCCGGAACCCGGACCGCGGCGGGCGCGACGCCGTCGAACTTCTCGCTGAATTCCAGTGCGGCCCCCACCCCGCGGTCGCGGATCGCCTCCACCACCGGCCGCACCTGATGCAGCACCGAGTCGACGTCGACTCCCCCGCGCGGCAGCGCGGCACGCAACTCGGCGGCGGTGGGAGTGCGACCGCGCAGATCGACGCGGGCGAGCTCGATGCGGGATGTCATAGCGCTGCGTAATCCTTGTCTGTGCTGGTCATCACACCGAAGCTCGGCGGCTTCGGGCCAGTTACCAGACTAGTGGGTCGCCGCCAACGGTTATCGACCCCATGACCCGCCGGGAAAGATTCCGGGCGGTGTGTTGTTCGATATGGGTCACAAGACACGGACGACCGATGGAGCACGAATGACCGAGATTCCCGAGAAGGCCCGCGACCTGCTGGAGCGGCCGGTCTACGCCAGCCTGGGCACCACCCGCCCGGACGGCGCGCCGCAGGTGAACCCGATGTGGTTCGTGTGGGACGGCGAGCTGATCTGGTTCACCCACACCAACTTCCGGCAGAAGTTCAAGAACATCGCGAACGAGCCGCGGGTGTCGATCTCGATCTTCGACCCGGACAACCCGTACCGCTACCTGGAGGTTCGCGGCGTGGTCGACCACATCGACGCCGACCCGGAGGGTGCGCTCTACACCCGCCTGTCGCAGCGGTACGGCCTCGGCGAGATCGTGCCACCGGACGCGAAGGACCGGGTGGCGATCGCCGTCCGGCCGACCGGCGCGTACGGCAATGCGACGGTCCGCGACTGAGTCGCGCGGAAAAGCCGGTGCCCGCGGCGGCGGGCACCGGTAAACTCGCCGCCGGACGAGCGAAAACACGGTCCCGGTCGGTAGTCCGGGCGCTCGCTGCGGCGAGTCAGTAACCTCCCTCCCAGGGTGTCCGGCCCGTCCTCTCGATGCGGCGCAATGCCGCGGCCACAACCATGGGAGGACACGATGCCGA
Organism: Nocardia terpenica; assembly: GCF_013186535.1. Classification (NCBI taxonomy): domain Bacteria; kingdom Bacillati; phylum Actinomycetota; class Actinomycetes; order Mycobacteriales; family Nocardiaceae; genus Nocardia; species Nocardia terpenica. The sequence goes on along the minus strand of NZ_JABMCZ010000001.1, from coordinate 1,919,533 downwards.
GCACGTTCAGCGTGTACTACGACGGCCAATTCTGGGTCGGGGTCCTGGAGATCACCGACGATTCCGGCGTGCGCGCGGCACGCCATGTCTTCGGCGGGGAGCCGAGCAATGCCGAGCTCGAGGAGTTCGCGCGGCGCGAGTACGGCGGGCTGCTGGATCGGGCGCTCGCCGCGCCGCCGGTGCCCGCCGCGTCCCGCCCGACCGCCCGCGTCAATCCGAAACGATTGGCGCGCTTGGCGGCCCGCGAGCAGGCGGCGCGGCCGGTGACCTCCGCCGCGCAGGATGCGCTGCGGCTGGCCCACGAGCAGGCCGGGCACGAGAACCGCGCGGCCGCCAAGCGCCGCCGCCTCGCCGACGCCGAGCAGCGCCGGGAGCAGGCCGACCGCAAGCGAAAGGCCAAGCGGCGCGGCCATTGACGCGCCGATCAGCGGGCGCAGCGGTCCCGCAGGATCGACACGCCCGGGCCGTCGAGTTCGGCGAGGGCGGCGGGGCGGCCGACCATGGCGAGGATGAGGGCCTCGCCGGGGCCGTGGACCTCGGGGCCGGTGCCGCGGGACCAGTTCAGGTCGGTGGCCCTCAGGCGCAGGCCACCGATGTATCGGCCGGGTCTGGCGAAGGGGTCGGGGTGGTCGAGGACGGCGCGCAGCCGCTCGGGCGCGATCTTGCGATCGCGGCCGAGCGGTCGCCGGATGTCCTGGTGGTGAACGACCATGTCGGACAGCGCGACTCGGGGCAGCAGCCGGGAGATGTGCTCGCCGGGTGCGTTCAGCCGCTCCAGCAGCTGCGCGGTGGACAGCGATTTGGACTTGTCGGCGAGCAGGTCGTTGACCCGATCGGCCGACAGGCCGTTGCGCAACAGGATCGCCGCGTAGGTGGGTGCGGGAATCGTGTCGTAGAGCAGGTGCCCCACCACGTCGCGCACCCGCCAGCCCGCGCACAGCGAGGGTGTCATCCATTCGTCCTCGGTGAGGGTGCGCAACAGCGCGATCAGCTCTGCCCGTTCGGCACGCAACAACTGCCGTGTATTCACCGCGAAAGATTAACCACCGCAACGGTTGTCCGGATAGCCCCCGAACGATGCGAAACAATCAGGCCGGGGTCAGGCGGCGCACCACCAGCGGTTCGGCGAGGACGTCCTCCAGCACCTTCGCGGCGTGCTGGAAGTGCGGGGTCCGGAAGTGCGCCTCGAGCGCGTCGTTGTCGGTCCACTCCTCGACCATCACCCAGTGCCTCGGATCGTTGGGGTCCACGAACGGCTGGTAGGAGATGGCGCCTTCCTCCGCCAGCGACGGTTCGATCAGCGCCTCCAGCGTGGTGCGCAGCCGGTCCTCCTGACCGGACGCGGCGCGCAGTTCGGCGACGACGTGCAGGCTCATGCGATTGGCTCCTTCGTGACGGGCGCCGGAGTCTCCGGCGACGGCAACCACTTTCGTCGCTCCAGTCTGCCGTGGCCAGTGCCCGGCCAGCCTGGGCACCGGGCGACCAGGTTCGCCCCGCGCGGGCCCGGCATACTGACCCTATGACCGTCGATCGACGCGCCGAACTCGGCGAATTCCTGCGTTCCCGCCGCGCCCGGTTGCGCCCGGAGGAGGTCGGCCTGATCGATCACGGCACCCGCCGCCGGGTGCCCGGCCTGCGCCGCGAGGAACTGGCCCTGCTGGCCGGGGTCAGCGTCGACCACTATGTGCGGCTGGAGCAGGGCCGCACCCTGCAGTTCTCGGAATCGGTCCTGGATGCCGTCGCCCGCGCCCTGCGCCTGAATCCCGTTGAGCGCGAACACTTCTACCGCCTGGCCCGCCCCTGGTCCGGCGAGGAGGCCCCCGCCGACCAGCAGGTCCGCCCCGGGCTGCGCCGCCTGCTGGACTCCACCGGCGACGTCCCCGCCTACATCGTGGGCCGCGGCACCCGCGTCCTGGCCTGGAACCGCCTGGCCGCCGCCCTGGTCACCGATTTCGCCGCCCTGGACCCGCTGGACCGCAACCTGGCGCGCCTGGTCTTCCTGGACGAGGGCATGCGCGAGCTGTACGAGGACTGGGACGCCAAGGCCGCCGATGTGGTCGCCTACCTGCGCCTGGACCTGTCCCGCAATCCCGGCTGCCCCGTGGTGTCGGCCCTGATCGATGAATTGTCCGGGGCCAGTCCCGAATTCCGCGAGCACTGGTCCCGGCACGAGCTCAAGGACAAGACCCACGGACGCTATGTCTACATCCACCCCGAGGTGGGCCGGTTGGAGCTGAGCTACGAAACCCTGCGTCTGCCGGACGATCCCGACCAGGCGCTGATCGCGCACACGGTGGAACCGGGCTCGCCCTCCGAGACGGCGCTGCGGCTGTTGGCCTCGCTGAGCGAGCCCGCCCGCCGCTGACGGGCGGTCCCGCGGCCGCTATTCCCGAATGTCGCTGTCGATCAGCAGCGGGCCCTTGGGGGTGGCCATGACCACCCGCATGCTGGCCGACTTGGACTGCCCGTCCTGGTAGTCCACGCTGGCAACGTTCATGTCGAGCGAGCCATCGGAATTGTTCGACCCGTCGATGGTCCGATAGTTCTGCACCGGGTGCTGCTTCCAATACGATTGGAAAGCCTGCTGCGACCCGTAGACCTGCTGGGCAGCCGGGGTCAGGCTGTTCCATGCGGCGGTGAAATCGTCCTGGTACGTGAGGTGGTCGTAGAAGACCTTCACGAATTTCAGGGCCTCGTTCAGGTCGGCCTTACCGGCGCTCTTCGTCTGCCCCAGCGCCGAGGTCGGCGGCGTCGTGGTGCCACCGCTCGCCGGTGCGCTCGTCGACGCCGAACCTCCTTGCGAGGCAGGCGCATTCGACCCCGAGCTACTGAACATCGCGTACAGCACCCCGGCCACGATCACCAGCCCCACCGCGAACCCGATCGCGAACAGCAGCGACTTGCGGTTGCGGCCCTCGGGCTCCGGCGCGTACTCCGGCGCCTGCACCGGGTGCGAGCGGGTCGGGTGGGAGGCCGGGGGTGCGGGGCGGACCGGGGGCAGGTCCGGCTCGGAAAGCGGTGCGGCCGTGGCCATCATCTCCGCGGTGGAGATGTCGGCCTGGGCGGCGCGGCGGTCGAGGGTGCGGACCGCTTGCTGGCGGCGGGGGGCCGAGCGCGGGGCGGCCGAGCGGTGGGTGGCCAGCATGTGGGTGGGCTCGGAGTCCGCGCCGTAGTCGGCGAAATCGGCGAGGTGGTCGCGGATCTCGATCATGCTGGGCCGGTCCTCCGGCTCGAAGCTGAGCAGATCCAGCAGCAGGTCGGTCAGCGGGCCCGCGTTGCGCGGCTGGCTGAGCTGCCCGTTGGCCGCGGCGTACAGCAGCGCCAGCGGGTTCGGGTTGGTGCCGTAGGGCGGCTCGCCCTCCAGCGCGTGGAAAAGCGTTGCGCCCAGGGCGAAGACGTCGGCGGCCGGGGTCGGGTCGGCGCCGCGCGCCACCTCCGGCGCGAGATACGCCGCGGTGCCGGAGATCAGGCCGGTCGCGGTCAGGGTGACATCGCCCTTGGCCTTGGAGATGCCGAAGTCGGTGATCTTCACCGTGCCGTTGTCGCCCAGCAGCACATTGCCCGGCTTCACGTCGCGGTGCACGATCCCGGCCCGATGCGCGGCCACCAGCGCCGAGGCCACCTGCTCACCGATGCGCGCGACCTGCGGCAGCGGCAGCGTGCCCTGCGAGGACAGCACCACCGCCAGGCTCTTGGACGGCAGGTACTCCATGACCAGGCACGGATCGCCCTCGTGGTCGGTGATATCGAAGACCACGATGGCATTGGGATGCTGGAAGCGCGCCGCGTTGCGGGCCTCCCGCGACGCCCGCTGCCGCACGATCTCCTTCTCGCCCGCGGGCAGGCTGGGCTGAGTGAGGATCTGCTTGATCGCCACCGATCGTTCGAGACGCTCGTCGACGGCACGCCAGACGACGCCTGTGCCGCCGCTACCAATCCGCTCGACCAGGCGGTAATGCCCTGCGATCACTTGGCCGGTTTCGATGGCACTACTCCGAGTTTCTCCGCGATCCGTGACTTACCGTGCGCGGTCGCCCGCGCGTTCCTCGCACGAGTGTAGCGGGCCGCACGGGCGGACCCGACGCCGGAGCGAGATCTGGGCGAAATATGTGCGCGATCGCGGGGCTGCGGGCGAGATCACTGTGTGACCGCCCCGAGACTTTCGGTGACAGAGATCACTTCGAGGCCCGGAGGAAGCGGCCCGCGGCCTCCACCGCCGGGGTGGAGCTCCCGGCGTCGCTGATGAATACCGCCAGCGCCAGATCGCCATCGATGCCCACGAACCAGCCGTGCGCGTGCTTGTCGTCGATGTACTCGGCGGTGCCGGTCTTGCCCAGCATGTCCGGGATGTCGCGCAGCTGCGTGGCGGTGCCGTTCGTAATCGTCTCGCGCATCATGGTTTTCACCTGATCGGCGACGGCGGGCGGCAGCGGGTCCGGATTATGGTCGGCCACACCGGGTTTCCCGGCGACGATGGTGGGCGCGGGCACCGAGCCGCGCGCGAGCGCCGCGGCCGCCAGCGCCATCCCGAACGGCGAGGCGGTCACCGTGCCCTGGCCGATGCCCTCCTCCACGCGCAGCGCCGGGGTGTCGGCGACGGGCACCTTGCCGGTCACCGTCGTCATGCCGGGCGCGGTGTAGTCGACGCCGAGGCCCAGCTGCGACGCCGCCTTGGTGAGGCCGTCAGGCGGCAGGTTCACCGCGAGCCGTCCCATCGTCGTATTGCAGGACTTGGCGAACGCGGTGTGCAGCGGCACCCGACCGAGATCGAAGTTGTTGTCGTTGGGGATCTGTCGTCCCTCGATGTTCTCGGTGCCGGGGCAGCCGACCACGGTATCCGGGGTCACCTGACCGGCCTGCAGGGCCGCGGACACGGTGACGGTCTTGAAGGTGGAACCCGGCGGGTAGAGGCCGGTGAGCGCGATCGGACCCTGGGCGTCGGCGGGCGCGTTCTGGGCGACGGCCAGCACATTGCCGGTGGACGGTTGCAGCACCACCATCGCCGCGGGCGTGGGGATCGGGGCCAGCGCGGCCTTCGCGTCGCGCAGCATGCCGATATCGAGCGTGGTGGCGATGTCGGCGACCGGCTCGGCGTCCTGCCCGCCGACCCGCTGGGTGCCGTCGGCGGTCCGGGCGCGCACCGCCCAGCCCGCGGCGGCGTCGGCGTTGTGCTGCCACAGGTCCGACAACCCGGCCAGGGTCGGCGAGGTGAGCGCCTTGTCGGTGGTCAGCAGCTCGGTCTGCGGGGCCAGCGTGACATTCGGCAGCGCCGCCAGCGCGCCCTGGATCGGGTCGAGGTCGGCCTGGCGCAGCCGGATCGCGGTGATCGGTTTGCCCTGCGCCCCGGCCAGTTCCGACTCCAGCGACGCGGCCGTGATGCCGGGGTCGATCGGATTCAGCAGGGCCGCAACGGCTCCCAGATCGGCGCCGGGCGCCACCTGGACCAGGGTCACCACCTGCTGGGTCAGCAGTTCCGCGCCGGTGCGGTCGAGCACCCGCGCGGGCGGGGTCGGCGACGCGGTGCCGTAGCTCAGCGGCCCGACGTCGAGACCGGGCGCGACGGTCGCCGGATTCCAGCGGATCTTCCACTTGTCGCCGGACTGCGCGGCCGCGCCGGTGGTGGTGTAGGTCCACTGGTTCTTGCCGTCCTGGCCGAACTTCCAGGTGGCGGCGAGCGCGAAAGTCGCTCCGCTGTCGGACTTGTCGATCTTGCCGACCTCGAAGTGCACGTTCTTGCCGAGGCTGTCGTACAGCTTGCCGAGGGTGTCCGCGGCCTGCGCCGGATCGCTGGTGACCGCGGCCGCCGCGGTGGGGTCGTCGCGATTGAGGGCATCGGCGAAGCTGTGCACGGTGCCGTTCAATCGGTCGGCCGCCTTGTCGCCGGAGCAGGCGGCCAACGCCAGCGCGGGCGTGGCGAACAGGGCGAACAGTTTCGTTCCGGTACGCACCCGACCGACCCTACCGGCTGATCGCCCGCCGCCGCGGGAGCGAACGGCGCCGGGTCTCAGCGCTCGAGCCACGCCGCGGCGGCCAGCCGGGCGGCGTCGGCGTCGGTCAGCTCGATGCCGAATACCTCGGTGATCGTGGCGGGCAGCTCGCCCGGTGGCAGCTCCCGGGTCCGCGCCGAGCCGTCGGGATGCTCGGTGACCCAGGTGGTTCCGTCCAGGACGTGGTGCGCGTCGGGGAGCATGCGCTGTATATAGGGGCGGGCGGTGAACGGGGATCGTGGCGCGGTGGCGACGTAGTGGTTGCCCACCGCGTAATCGATGCGGTACTTCGGGTCGAGGGTGAAGGTGTGCCGGTCGATCCAGCCGTCGCGGGCGAAATGGTGCAGCACCCACAGGTCGGTGTCGAGTTCGCCGCGGGTGCGCTCCAGGCGGAAGCGCCAGTCACCGGCCCGCACCTCGCCCGCGTCGGCGCGCAGCTCCAGCGGCGCCAGCGGCCCGGAGCCGAAACCGACGTCGCACAGCCACACTCGCGGGTCGTCGGCGGTGGTGACGCGCAGCAGCGCGTGCGTGGGGGGCCGTAAGGCGTTCGCGCCCATGACCACCCGGCCCTGCAGGCCGGTGAGGCCGAAGCCGAGGCGCTCCAGCGCGGCCGCGAACAGGCCGACGTGCTCGTAGCAGTAACCGCCGCGCCGCGAGCGGACCAACTTGTGCTGCAACGACTCCACGTCCAGCGGGACCGGGCGGCCGAACAGCGGCTCGAGATTCTCGAACGGGATGGTGGTGGTGTGGGCGTACTGCAGGGCGTGCAGTGTCGCCACGGTGGGGGTGCGCTCGCCGGTGAATCCGAGGCGGGCCAGGTAGGCGTCCAGGTCCAGGGCGTCGCCGTCCCAGTGGTACGCGGGGTCCGCGGGCTTGGTCATCGCACCTCCACATCGAATTGCGGCGCCATGATCAACCGCGGGCGTCGGTGATCTGTTCCGGCCGCTAGGATTCGACCGTGCGTTCGATCGATGCCTCGCAACGGCGCGCCCGGCTGGCGGTGCGACACCGGCTCGCCGCCGCGGCGCGCGGCGCGGATGTCGCGGCGGTCGCCGACGCGATGGTGGCGCTGCACGCCACCGATCCCGCGACGGTGTATCTGTCGGTGGCGGCCCGCACCCGCGGGCTGGAACCGGCGCACGTGGAGCGGGCGCTCTACGACGACCGCACGCTGGTGCGCCTGCTGGCCATGCGCCGGACCATGTTCGTGGCCCCGGTCGGGCTGCTGCCCGCGTTGCAGGCGGGCGTCGCCGACGCGCTGGCGGACAAGCAGCGCCGCCTACGGCCGCTACCTGACCGAGGTCGTCGACGGCGATATCGGGGCGTGGCTGGCGGAGGTGGAGGACGAGACCCATCGAGAGTTGCTGGCGCGCGGCAGCGCGACCGGGGCGCAGCTCGGCGCGGCGGTGCCGCGGCTGCGCACCCGGGTCGACACGGCGCCCGGCAAGTCGTATTCCAAACCCACCAACATCACCACTTGGGTGCTGATCACGCTGGGCTGCGAGGGCCGCATCGTGCGCGGGCGGCCGAACGGCGGCTGGACCAGCAGCCAGTACACCTGGGTGCCCGTCGAATCGTGGCTGCCCGCAGGCGTTCCCGCGCTACCGGTCGAGGCGGCGCGCGCCGAACTCGTGCGCCGCTGGCTGTACGCCTTCGGACCCGCGCCGGTCGAGGACATCAGGTGGTGGACCGGATGGACCATGACCGAGGTGCGAAAAACCCTGGCGCAGTTGCCGATCGCCGAGGTCGGCCTCGACGGCGGTTCCGGTGTACTGCTCGCCGACGATCTGGATCCGGTGCCCGCGCCCGAGCCCTGGGCCGCGCTGCTGCCCGCGTTGGACGCCACGCCGATGGGCTGGCAGCGCCGCGACTGGTTCCTGGGCCCGCACGCGCCGGACCTGTTCGACCGCAATGGCAATGTAGGGCCGACGGTGTGGTGGGACGGGCGCATCGTGGGTGGCTGGGCGCAGCGCAGGGACGGCGAGATCGCCTGGCGGCTGCTGGAGGATGTCGGCGCGGACGCGCGGGCGGCGATCACCGCCGAGGCCGAGCGCACGGCCGCCTGGTTCGGCGAGGTGCGCGCGATACCGCGCTTCCGGACCCCGCTGGAACGCGAACTGTCCGTGTGATGTTCGACACGTCGGCCCCTTCGGCGCGAGACGGGCGGTCCGGGCGGCTCGGGTTCTGTTAGCGTCGGGCCGTCGAAGCAGGGGTGGTGCCATGTCGTTTCAGCACGAGTTCGAGTCCGTGCCGGATACGTTGCGGGACAGTTCGTTCCGCGATGCCGCCGTGGGCATCTGCGCACTGGTCAGCGCGATCGGCGCGGCCGACCCGGCCGAACGCGTGCGGGTGGCCGACCGCATCGAGGATATGCCGGTGCTGCACCACTTTCCACCGTACGAGCTACGAAACCTGTTCGAGGACAACTGGCATCGCCTCGCCCTCGACCCGGCCTTCGGCCGTGCCTACGTGCTGCAACAGGTCGCCAGGGCCACCGACCGCCCCGCCCAGGCGCGCGCGGCCGTCCGCACCGGCATCGAGATCACCGGCGCGGACCGGCCTTTCGGCCCGCAGGGGGCCGACGTGCTGCGCGAGTGCTGCCGCGTCCTGCACCTGGCGCCCGCGGAATTCGGGCTCTGACGGGGCCTGCCTACATGTCCAGGCCGAGGTCCAGTACGCGGACGGAGTGGGTGAGGGCGCCGACGGCCAGGTAGTCCACGCCGGTGCGGGCGTAGTCGGCGGCCGCGTCGAGGGACAGGCCGCCGGAGGACTCGAGTTTCGTGCGCGGGGCGCGGGTGTCGCGGCGCTGCACCGCGGCCTGGGTGGCCCACAGCGGGAAGTTGTCCAGCAGCACCAGTTCCACGTTCTCGGCGAGGATCGCGTCGAGCTGGTCGAGGCTGTCCACCTCGACCTCGCACGCGATATCGGGGTCCAGGTCGCGCACCGCGCGCAGCGCGGCCACCACCGACCCGGCGGCCACCACGTGGTTGTCCTTGATCAGCGCGGCGTCGCCGAGGCCCATCCGGTGGTTGACGCCGCCGCCGACGCGCACCGCGTACTTCTGCAGCGCCCGCAGGCCGGGCAGCGTCTTGCGGCTGTCGCGGATCCGGCAGCCGGTGCCGGACACGGCGTCCACCCACGCCGCGGTCGCGGTGGCGATGCCGGACAGGTGGGTCACCAGATTCAGCATGGTCCGCTCGGCGGTGAGCAGGCCGCGGGTCGGGGCGACCAGGCTCAGCACCGCGTCCCCGGCCCGCACCCGGGTGCCGTCGGCCACCCGGTCGGTCACCTCGTACGCACCCGCGCCGATGACCTCGTCGAGCACCAGCAGCCCGACATCGATCCCGGCGACGGTGCCGGGCTGCCGGGCCGCCATCGTCGCCTTCGCCGTCGCCGTCGCGGAAACCGTTGCGGCCGTGGTGATATCGGGGCCGTACCGCAGATCCTCGTCGAGGGCGGTGCGGATCAGGGCCCGCACCGCGTCGTGGTCCAGGCCGGAGTCCAGGCTCATCGGAGTACTCCTCGTTCGTGAATGTGTTCGGGGCGAAGGCATGTCACGACGCCCTCGACACCGCCAGCGCGGCCCACGCGCCGGGCGTCACCGGTTCGCCGGTCGCCAATTGCGGGCGGCCGTCGGCGCCCAGTCGCACCGGGAGGCTGCGGCGCAGCTCCTCGCGGGATTGCGGATAGTCGGATCGGGTGTGGCAGCCCCGGCTTTCGGTGCGCGCGGTGGCGGCGACCAGCAGGGCGCGGGCCGTCAGCGTCAGCGCGGCATCCTCGAGCCGGGCGATCTCGCGGTCGGCGGCCACGGCGACCCGTTCGTCCACCTCGCAGGCCGCCGATTCCGCCTGGGCCGCACGGGAATCGTCGGCCAGCAGTCGCAGCAGTCGCAGCACGGCGGCGCGCAGGCCGTCGCGGTCGCGCACCACCGAGACGTGGTCGGTCATCAGCTGTTGCAGGGCGGTCCGATCGGCGCTCGGGAAGGTCACCGCGCCGATCTCGGTGATGCGCGCGGCCGCGCCGAGCCGTTCGGCCGCGGCGACACCGGCGCGCTCGCCCACCACCAGTCCCTCCAGCAAGCTGTTGGAGGCCAGGCGATTCGCGCCGTGCAGGCCGGTGCGGGCCACCTCACCGGCGGCATACAGGCCGGGCACCGTGGTGCGGCCGTAGGCGTCGGTGACCACGCCGCCGCACTGGTAGTGCGCGGCCGGGGCGACCGGAATCAGATCGGTCCGCGGATCGACCCCCATTGCCAGGCACGAGGCGGTGATCGTCGGAAACCGTTGCGCGAAACCGTCGATCGCGCGAGCGTCCAGATACACGTGGTCGCCGCCGAGTTCCTGCATGCGGGCGGCGATGGCCCGCGACACCACGTCCCGCGGCGCCAGATCACCGCGCGGATGCACGCCCGCGGTCACCGAATCGCCCCGGGAATCCAGCAGAATCGCGCCCTCGCCGCGCACGGCCTCGCTGATCAGCGGTCGGCGGCCCAGCCCGCCGGGGGTGAACAGCACGGTCGGATGGAACTGCACGAACTCCAGATCCGCGACCGCCGCACCCGCGCGCAGCGCCAGCGCGATGCCGTCGGCCGTCGCGCCCGACGGGTTGGTGCTGCACGCGTAGAGCTGCCCCGATCCGCCCGTCGCCAGCAGCACCGCGGGCGCGTGCACGAGGCCGAACCCGCGCTCCGACACCGCGAGCACGCCCTGCACACCGGCCGGGCCGGTCACGATCTGCACCGCGGCGGCGCCGAACAGCACCGGCAGCCCGGCCGCGTTCAGTGCCCGCTGCACCTCCGCGCCCGTGGCGTCCCCGCCCGCGTGGATGATGCGCCGGGTGCTGTGCCCGCCCTCGCGGGTGCGCGACACCTGGCCGTCGCGGCCGAGATCGAACACCGCGCCGAGGTCGGTGAGCGCGGAAACCGCCCGCTGCCCGCCCTCGACGATCGACCGCACCGCCTCCGGATCGCACAGCCCGGCCCCGGCCACGACGGTGTCGTGCCCATGGGAGTCGACCGAATCACCCTGCGGCGCAACGACGGCGATCCCACCCTGCGCGTACTGCGTGGCGGTGTCCGTCGGGCCGCCCTTGCTGAGGGTCAGCACCCGCGACCCGCGCAGCGAGGCGGAGCGGGCCGCGGTGAGACCGGCGACGCCGCCGCCGATCACCACCAGGTCCGCCTCGGCCTCCCACGCGACGACCGGGGTCATTCCCCGCCGCCGGGGTTGCCGATCGCGATCATGCGCCGCACCGAATCCCGGCCCGCGGCAGCGGTTTCCGGGTCCACGTGCACCTCGTCGCGGCCCTCCACCAGGCAGCGCAGCAGGGCCGCGGGGGTGATCATCTTCATGTATCGGCAGGAGGCGCGGTCGTTGACGGCCTGAAAGTCGATGTCCGGCGCGGCTTTCCGCAGCTGGTGCAGCATGCCGATCTCGGTGGCCACCAGCACCTGGTTCGATGTCGCGGCGCGCGCGGCGTCGATCATGCCGCCGGTAGACAGGATGTGCACCCGGTCGGCCGGGAACGCGCCCTCCCCCGCCAGGTACAACGCCGAAGTGGCGCAACCGCATTCGGGGTGCACGAACAGTTCGGCGTCGGGGTGGGTGCGGGCCTGCTCGGTCAGCTCGGCGCCGTTGATGCCCGCGTGCACGTGGCACTCGCCCGCCCAGATGTGCATGTTCTCCCGGCCGGTCACCCGCTTGACGTGCGCGCCCAGGAACTGGTCGGGCAGGAACAGCACCTCGCGCTCCGGGTCGATGGAGGCGACCACGTCCACGGCGTTCGACGAGGTGCAGCAGATGTCGGTGAGCGCCTTCACCGCGGCGGTGGTGTTCACGTACGACACCACGACGGCGCCGGGGTGCTCGGCCTTCCATGCCCGCAGGTCCTCGGCGGAGATGGAGTCGGCCAACGAGCATCCGGCGCGCTGGTCGGGAATCAGGACGGTCTTGTCCGGGCTGAGGATCTTCGCCGTCTCGGCCATGAAGTGCACGCCGCAGAACACGATGGTGTCCTCGGGGGCCTCGGCCGCGATCCGCGACAGCGCCAGCGAATCGCCCACATGGTCGGCGACGTCCTGGATCTCGGGCAGCTGATAGTTGTGCGCCAGGATGGTGGCGTTGCGCTCGCGCGCCAGCCGCTTGATCTCTCGCGCCCAGTCCGGGGTGGCCTCGACCCCCGTGAACCCCGTCGGCCCGTCCACGACACGCCCCGCAAACGTCACAGTCGCCATGGGATGGCTCCTTCCTCATGCGCTCGGCAATCGCACCGATTCGCATACACCACGGTTTTCGACTTATAATCGAAAACGTGGCCCATAGTAGCACCATTCACGAATCGCTCACCGCGGTGTTCCAGGTTCGCCGCTTCCCGGACGCCATCACCGCAGGTCACAGCCCAAGCCAACCGGTCGATCCGAACTCGTCCCCGCGATCGGCCGGGCGGCACACGGAGCTGGCGGTGCTGCTGTGGCAGCGGGCGATGGACCCGCAGACCGGGACCTGGTCGCTGCCCGGGGGGCGGCTGCGCGACGACGAGGATCTCGACGTGTCGGCGCGCCGCCAGCTCGCGGAGAAGGTGGACGTGCGCGAGCTGTGGCATCTGGAGCAGCTGTCGGTGTTCAGCGACCCGCACCGGGTGCCCGGCCCGCGCCGGATCGCCTCGGCCTACCTCGGCCTGGTGCCGATGACCGCCGACCCGCAGCTGCCCGCCGACACCCGCTGGCATCCGGTGTCGGCGCTGCCGAACATGTCCTTCGACCACGGCACCGTCGTGCACCACGCGCGAACCCGCCTGGCCGCCAAGCTGTCCTACACCAATATCGCCTTCGCCCTGGCCCCGGCCCGCTTCACCATGTCGACCCTGCGCGACATCTACTGCGCCGCACTCGGTTACGACGTGGACACCACCAACCTGCAACGAGTCCTGAGCCGCCGCAAGGTGATCACCCCGACCGGCGCCACCGCCGCCCCCGGCCGCGCCGGCGGCCGCCCCGCCGCCGTCTACCGCTTCAGCGACAACACCATCCGCGTCACCGACGAGTTCGCCGCCCTCCGCCCCCCGACCTGAGTCCGGCGTTCGTTCCCCGCCATTCCGGCATGCTTCGTCCCCGTCATTCCGGCATGCTCCGCCCCCGTCATTCCGGCATGCTCCGTCCCCGTCATCCCGGCATGCTCCGCCCCCGTCATCCCGGCATGCTCCGCCCCCGTCATCCCGGCATGCTCCGCCCCCGTCATCCCGGCATGCTCCGCCCCCGTCATCCCGGCATGCTCCGCCCCCGTCATTCCGGCATGCTTTTGGCCGGAATCTCCTGGGATCCCGGCCAAAAGCGTGCCGGGATGACGTGCCGGGATGACATGAACGACGACGCCGGAAGGCGGGACGACGCACGGCGGATGGTGGGACGGTCGACACCGGGACGGTCACGCGCCTGCCGGTGCGAAGTCGGTACCGTGGCGGTCATGGACTCGCTGTTGCACCGGATTCTCGGTATTGCCCCGGTGTGGGTATATCTGGTGGTCACGCTGTTGGTGTTCGCCGAGGATGCCATCTTCATCGGCTTCGTGATTCCGGGTGAGACGGCGGCGGTGATCGGTGGGGTGGCGGCCAGTCAGGGGCATGTGCAGCTGTGGGCGATGATCGTGCTGGTGGTGGCCGCGGCGATCGTGGGCGACAGCGTGGGGTTCGAGGTCGGCAAGCATTTCGGGACCCGGTTGTTGCGGGCGTCGGTGCTGGACTCCCATCGCGGGCGGCTCGAGCGGGCGCAGGACTTCCTGGCCCGGCGCGGCGGCTGGGCGGTGTTCCTCGGCCGGTTCACCGCGTTCTTCCGGGCCGTGATGCCCGCGCTGGCGGGCACCTCGAAGATGCCCTACCGCCGGTTCCTGACCTTCAACGCGGTCGGCGGCGTGGTGTGGGGCATCACGTTCGTAGTGCTCGGGTTCGTCGCCGGGCAGTCCTACGAGGCGGTCGCCAAGACCGTGGGCCGGTCCATGGCGATCGCGGTGGCGGTCATCGTCGTGGTGGCGCTGATCGTGTGGCGGCTGCGGGAACGGCGGCGCGACAAGGCCGTCGAGGCGGAGTACGAGGCCGCCGCCGACGCCGACTGAGGGTCAGCGCACGCCGTCGAGCTGCTCGATCGTCGCGATCGACGGCTTGCGGGTGCGCCGCAGGTCGCGGGCGACGGCCTCGGCGTCGCGCAGGACGCGAACGGCGTTGTGCCAGGTCAGTTTTCCGAGATCGGCATCGGACCAGCCGCGCCGCAGCAGTTCCGCGACCAGGTTCGGATAGCTCGACACGTCCTCGAGGCCGTCGGTGACGACCGAGATGCCGTCGAAATCGCCGCCGAGCCCGATGTGGTCGACGCCCGCCACCTCGCGCATGTGGTCGAGATGGTCGGCGACGGTGGCCACGGTGGCGTGCGGGCGGGGATGGGCGGCCTCGTATTCCCGGGTCAGCCGCTGGGCCTCCGGCGACCGCTCCAGCCGGTGAATTCCGTTGGCCTCCAGGTGATCGTCGAGGCCCTGCATCCATTCCATGGCTTCCGGCAGCACGAACTGCGGCACGAATGTCGCCATGGCGATCCCGCCGTTGGCGGGCAGCTGCGCCAGCACATCGTCGGGGATGTCGCGCGGGTGATCGCACACCGCGCGCGCCGAGGAGTGCGAGAACATCACGGGCGCTTGCGAAACCGCGAGCGCGGCGCGCATGGTGTCGGGCGCGACGTGCGACAGGTCGACCAGCATGCCGAGCCGGTTCATCTCGCGCACCACCTCGCGCCCGAAGGCGGTGAGCCCACCGGCCTTCGGTCGGTCGGTGGCCGAATCCGCCCACGGCACATTGTCGTTGTGGGTGAGCGTCATGTACCGCACGCCCAGGTCGTAGAGCGCGCGCAGGGTGGCCAGCGAGCAGTTGATGCTGTGCCCGCCCTCCGCGCCCATCAGCGAGGCGATCCGGCCCTCGGCGCGGGCGGCCTCGATCTCGTCGGCGGTGGTCGCCAGCCGCAGCCGGTCCGGGAACCGGTCGACGAGGGCGCGCACGAAATCGATCTGCTCCAGGGTGGCGCTGACCGCCCGGTCGCCGGCGAAGTCGCTGCGCACGTACACCGACCAGAACTGCGCGCCGACGCCGCCCACGCGCAGCCGGTCGAGATCGGTGTGCAGCCGGGCGCTCTGGTCGGCGGCCAGATCAATGGCGTCGAGGTCGTAGGCGGCCAGGCGGCGCATGGCCCAGGGCAGATCGTTGTGGCCGTCCACCACGGGGATGGCGCGGAGCAGGGCGCGGGCGCGATCGAGATAGTCGGGGGTCACGAGTCCGTTCTATACCCTGCGCACACCCGGGACGCCGTCTTCGCCACACCGGGAATGCACTAGTGTCGCGCCGATTCCGGTGTGGCGTCCGCCACAGGCCGAGATACTCGGGGCATGAGCACAGCAGTACACGCTTATCTGGAGGGCGGCCCCGCGGACCTGCCCGATCGCATCGTTCCGCTCACCGCGCCGGGCGCCGAGGTCAAGGTGTCGCGCCGCGGCGGATACGAGCACTTCACCCCCACCGAGCGGTTTCAGGAGACCGATCAGGGCCGGTGCCCGGTCTTCGAATGGTCCTACCGGACCAGGGTCGCCGAATAGCGGCCGTCGAATATCAGTGTCCCGGACCGGATTCCGCGCCCTCGAGCGGTCCGACCCGGCCCATTCCGGCGCCGCCGGAGACCGAGGACCCGTACGGCCCGTAGGTCACATCCGACGAGTACGGGCGCGCGCCGTCGGCCGAATCCGGCGGTGGCGCACCGAGACCCGTGCCGAGATCGTCCGACGGGCTCACCGCGGCCAGCACCAGCACCACCAGCCCGGCCAGTAGCGGCTGCACCAGCAGCGCGGGCCAACCCGCCACGCTCGGCGCCAGCTCGACGACCGACCGCAGCGGCGCGTGCGGCGTCGGCGGGTGCATCCAGGCGGCCATCCGCTCGCCCGCGCGGGCCATCAGCCACGCCCCGGCCAGCGAGCCGATCAGCAGGCCGCCCTGCAGCATCGGGCCGCGCGCCCGGCGCAGCCGCCACGCCGCGGCGGCGCTCAGCACACCGGTGACCGCGCCGATGCCGACGAAGATCGCCACCGCGTCGAACTGGTGCGCGCTCTCGCCGATCAGCGGCGCGCCGTAGCCCGGCCGGACCACCAGCACCTTCTCGGTCGGCGCGAGCAACGCCCACGCCCCGCCCGCGAGCATGCTGACCAGCAGCACGGCGGCGGTCACCGCCAGCACCGCGCGCAGTTCGCGGCGACCGGCGACGACCCGTTCGACGATGTGCTGATGGGCCATCAGCGATGTTCCAGGCTCGTGGAGTCGATGACACCGTGCCGAGAGCACCTGGCCCACCAGCCGTCCGGGCTCACCTGCACGATCATGCGGCGCCCGCACTGCTCACAGAAGCGCGGCGGTTCCAGGCCCAGGGCGGCGGCCGCGGGCACCGGATCGGCCAGGCCCGTCACTACCCGCTGACCCGTGAACGGGTTGTAGCGCTCTTCCATGGTTTGTACCGTACCGATTTCCGGCGGCGCGACGCCGTCAGAGGGTCTCGTTGAGCGCCTTGATGGGCATCTTCAGATCGGCCAGCAGATCCAGGTCCTGCTCGGCGGGACGGCCCAGCGTGGTGAGGTAGTTGCCGACGATGACGGCGTTGACGCCACCGAGAATGCCCTTCTTCGCGCCCAGATCGCCGAGGGTGATCTCGCGGCCGCCCGCGAACCGCAGCATGGTCCGCGGCAGCGCCAGCCGGAACGCCGCCACCGCCTTCAGCGCCTCGGACGCGGGCAGCACCTCGAGGTCGCCGAACGGGGTGCCCGGGCGCGGGTTGAGGAAGTTCAGCGGCACCTCGTCGGGCTCCAGTTCGGCCAGCTGCGAGGCGAATTCGGCGCGCTGCTCCAGGCTCTCCCCCATGCCGAGGATGCCGCCGCAGCACACCTCCATGCCCGCCTCGCGCACCATACGCAGGGTGTCCCAGCGCTCCTCCCAGGTGTGCGTGGTGACCACGTTCGGGAAATGCGATTTGGCGGTCTCGAGATTGTGGTTGTAGCGGTGCACGCCCATGGCGGCCAGCTGGTCGACCTGATCCTGGGTGAGCATGCCCAGCGAGCAGGCGATCTGAATGTCGACCTCGTTGCGGATGGCCTCCACGCCCGCGGCGACCTGGGCCAGCAGCCGCTGGTCGGGACCGCGCACGGCGGCCACGATGCAGAACTCGGTGGCGCCGGTCTTGGCGGTCTGCTTGGCCGCCTCCACCAGGCTCGGAATATCCAGCCACGCCGCCCGCACCGGGGACTGGAACAGGCCCGACTGCGAACAGAAGTGGCAGTCCTCCGGGCAGCCGCCGGTCTTGAGCGAGATGATGCCCTCGACCTCGACCTCGGGACCGCACCACCGCATCCGCACGTCGTGGGCGAGCGCGAGCAGCTCCTCGAGCCGGTCGTCGCCGAGGCGCAGCACCGCGAGGGTCTGCTGCCGGTCGAGCCCGACGCCGCGCTCGAGCACCTGCTCGCGGGCGATCGCCAGAATGTCGTTGTCGACCTCGGTCCGCACGGGTGCCTGGGTCATCGCCACGAAATCCCTTCGTCCGGCCGCATGGGCCGCGCAACTTGAACAGTGTTCTTGAACGGTGTTCAGGCTAGGGTAGCGTAGACGGTGAGGTACGCAAACAACAGGAGGGCACCACAGTGCAGTTGCATCGCACGGATGTGATCGACGGTGCCGTCGCCATTCTCGATCAGTACGGGCTCGCCGATCTGACCATGCGGCGGCTGGCGACCTCGCTGAATGTGCAACCGGGCGCGCTGTATTGGCATTTCCCGAACAAGCAGGCGCTGCTGGGCGCGGTGGCCGACCGGATTCTCGCGCCGATGGACGAGCCGGTGGTGGCCGCCGAATGGTCCCCGCAGCTGGACGAATTGGCGCATCGGCTGCGCTCGTGCCTGCTCGCCTATCGCGACGGCGCGGAGCTGGTGTCGTCCACCTACGCCTCCCGGCTCACCACGAGCAAGGCGCGGGAGCGGCTGGCCGGGGCGCTGATTCGCGGCGGCATGACCCGCGAGGAGGCCGACCTGGCCGCCTACACGCTGCTGTACTACGTGCTCGGCGAGACGGTCGACGAGCAGTCGCGCATGCAGATGGATTCCGCGGGCGCGCTGCCGGAGGAGTCCTCGCCGCTGTACGAGAACACCTCCGCCACCGAGCGTTTCGACTTCGGCCTGCAACTGTTCCTGGGCGGCGTGCGGCATCTGCTGGGGAGCCGGGTGCGCTGACGGGACAAACCGGACGGTAGAGTTCGGCGCGTCATCTCGGCGGGTGCGGGAATTCCGGTGCGAATCCGGAGCGGTCGCGCCACTGTGACCTCGGCATTCGTGTCGAGGAAGTCAGACCCCCGCTCGCCGTGCGGAACTCTGAAGAGGTCGCGAATGCCCATGGAGTGTCGCCGATGAGCCGTATCCGGACATCGGTCGCCGTCGCCGTCGTCGGGGGCCTGCTGGTGCTCGCCATGGTGGTGGCGACCGGCTTCGGCGCCGAAACCCTGGCCCCGGCAACGGTCTTCGACGTGCTACGACACCGGTTCACCGGCACGGGAGCGGAGCTGCCCGGTGTGGACACCATCGTCTGGCAGCTGCGGGTGCCGCGCACGGTGCTGGCCGCGGTGGTCGGCGCCGGGCTGGCGGTGGCGGGTGCGGCGATGCAGACGCTGGTGCGCAATCCGCTCGCCGATCCGTATCTGCTCGGGGTGTCCTCCGGCGCGGGGGTCGGGGCGGCGGCGGTGATCACCTCCGGGTTCCTGGCCGGTGCAGGCGTGTGGGCGCTGTCGGGCGGTGCGCTGGTCGGCGCCTTCGCCGCGGCGGCACTGGTTTTCGCGATCGCGGTGGCGCAGGGCGGGCTCACGCCGCTGCGGCTGGTGCTCACCGGCACCGTGCTCGGGTCCGCGTTCGCCGCGTCGAGCAGCTATCTGATCTTCCGCAGTTCCGATCCGGCGGCGGCGCAGTCGGTGCTGTTCTGGTTGCTCGGCAGCCTGGCGGGGGCGGACTGGACGCGAATCGCGGTGCCCGCCGGTGTCGTTGCCGTCGCCGTGCTGGCGCTGTGGGCGGCCAGCGGCTGGCTGGACGCGCTGAACCTGGGCGCCGACACCGCGGCCTCGGTGGGAGTTCCGGTGCGGGCGTTGCGGATCGCGCTGTTCGCCGGGCTCGCGGTGCTGGTCGGGGTGCTGGTGGCGGTCTCGGGCGGTATCGGTTTCGTGGGCCTGGTGGTGCCGCACGCCGCCCGGCTGCTGGTGGGCTCGCCCCATCGATCGCTGCTGCCGGTCTGCGCCCTGTGCGGCGCGCTGTTCCTGGTGGTGGCCGACGCCGCCGCCCGAGTCCTGGTGCGCCCCACGGAGATTCCGGTGGGCGTGCTGACCGGCCTGATCGGTGCCCCGGTCTTCCTGCTCCTGATGGGCCGCCGCCGCTACCGCTTCGGGGCGGCATGAGCGAGCGCGGCGGCGACACGATGGCTGCGCACGGCGGCGGCGTGGCGCTGGACGTGCGCGAATTGTCCTGTGGGCGTGGGCGTCGCACGGTGCTCGCCGGGGTGAACTTCACCGTCGCGGCCGGGGAGACCGTCGGCATCGTCGGGCCGAACGGCAGCGGGAAGACCACGCTGCTGCGGACCCTGGCCGGTCTGGCCGCGCCGCGGGCGGGGCGGGTGCTGGTGAACGGGCAGGAGCTGCACCGGCTTTCGGCGCGGCGGCGGGCGCGGTCGGTGGCGCTGGTCGCGCAGGGCGAGCAGCCGCCGGAGGATCTGCGGGCGGGTGAGGTGGTGGCGCTGGGCCGCACCCCGTACCTGCCGCCGTGGGGTCCGGGCGGCCCGGCCGAGCGGCAGGCGGTCGAAAATGCCCTGCACGCGGTCGATCTGGACGGGTTCGCCGATCGCCCCGTGCAGCGCATGTCCGGCGGCGAGCGCCAGCGCGTCCTGCTGGCCCGCGCGCTGGCCCAGGCCACTCCCCTGCTGCTGCTCGACGAGCCCACCAACCATCTCGACATCACCCACCGCCTGTCCCTGCTCGCGCTGGCCCGCACCCTCGACCGCACGGTCGTCCTCGCGCTGCACGACCTGGCCCTCGCCGACCGCTACTGCGACCGCGTGCTGGTGGTCCACGACGGCGGGGCTGATCCGCTCCAGCCACCCGAAATCGCTTTGCGGCCGGAGGTTCTGGGGGCCGTGTTCGGGGTGCGGGCGGTGCGCGTGCGACATCCGGAGACCGGGGAGGGGCATCTGTTGCTCGCCTCACAATGACCAATGCCATAGTGCCATCCCTGATTCCGGCGTGCTTTTGGCCGGAATCTCTCGGTGAGATCCCGGCCAAAAGCACGCCGGGATCATAAGAAGAACACGCCGGGATCATAAGAAGAAAAGGCCATCATGCAACGCACCGCCCTCGTACTCACCACACTGGCAACGGTTTTCGCCGCGACCGCATGTGGTTCCGCGCCGACCACCGCCGGAAATCTCACCGTGCACAATTGCGGTCAGGACGTCCGCTTCCCGTCGCCCGCGCATCGCCTGTTCGTCAACGACGGCAATATGATTTCGATGGCGCTGGCGCTGGGGGCGCAGGATTCGGTGGCGGCGGTGTCGAGCCTGCAGCGGGATGCCGACACGATGCGCCGCCATTACGGGGACGCGGTCGATCGGCTGAAACAGGTGGCGCCGGAGTATCCGTCGAAGGAGACCGTGATCGCGCAGCATCCCGATGTGATGGTGGCGGGGTGGAGTTACGGATATTCCGAATCCTCCGATCTCACCCCGGACTCGTTGCGCAAGGCCGGGATCGCGCCCTACGTGCTCACCGAGAGTTGCCGCCAGCACGGCGGCGACAAGCAGCGCGGCATCGTCGATCCGTGGACCGCGCTGCACACCGACCTGAAGAACATCGGCGCCATCACCGGCCGCACCGAGCAGGCCGCCACGGTCACCGCCGATCTGGACAAACGCCTGCGGGCGCTGCGCGCCGCGCCGCGGGCCGACCGCACCCCGGCCGTGTTCGTCTTCGACAGCGCCAGCGAGACCGTGTTCTCCAGCGGCAGCTTCGGCGCCCCGCAGGCGATCGCGGAGGCGGCGGGTGCCCGCAACGTCCTCGACGACGTGCGCGACACCTGGACCGCGGTGTCCTGGGAGCGGCTGGCCGCGGCCGATCCGGACGCCATCGTCTTCGTCGACTACCCGAAGCAGTCCTTCGACCGGAAGGTCGAGATGCTGCGCGCCAAGCCCGGCATCAACCGCCTGCGCGCGGTCACCGAGCAGCGCTTCCTCAATCTTCCCTACGCCATGTGGACCAGCGGCCCGCTGAACATCGACGCCGCCGAACAGATCCGCGCCCAATTGGAGCGCTGGAACATGGCGCCGCCCTCGGATATCCACCCCCGATTCGACGACTCCGTTCATTGATCATCGATCCTTCGGTTACCGGTTATTCACCGCCGAATTTTTCCTATGGTGGCGGTCACAGCACAAAATCGTAACGATTCGCTTAGAGTTATTTCTGCTTGGAACCGTTCTCCGACCCTCGCGCCGGATTCGGTCGAGTTCGTGATCGTCATCGCGAGGAGGCTCGGGCGGAATGCTCACACTCGACATTCGACCAACCACGTCCCGGGCGGTGCCGCCGTTCGCGACATCCGGGGTGGTGGCGGTCGCGCTGATACTCGCGGTGGCCTATGTCTGGGCGCTCGGGCGGCCCGGATTCTGGGGCGACGAACTGTATTTCGTCGCCGCCGGACACCGGCCCTCGATCAGCTACGCCGATCAGGGTCCACTGATACCCGCGATCGCGTGGCTGATGGATAACGTGGCCCCGGATTCGCCACTGGCGCTGCGCCTTCCGGCGACGCTGGCGAGCATCGCCACCGTGGCGCTGCCCGCCCTGATCGCCCGCGAGTTCGGCGGCGGGCGCGGCGCGCAGGTGCTCGCCGCCACCACCTACGCGACCTCGCTGTTCGTGGTGTTCTCCAAGCCGCTGTGCACGCAGGCGTTCGATCTTCCGCTCACGGCGGCGGTGTTCTGGCTGCTGATCCGCTGGGTCCGGGTCCGCCGCGACGGCCTGCTCGTGCTCGCGGGCGTGGCGGCCGCCCTGGCGGTGCAGGTGAAGTGGCTGGTGCCCATCCACTGGGCCTGCCTGGGGGCGGCGGTCCTGATCGCCGGGCCGCGCGAGATGCTGCGGCGGCCCGCCCTGTGGGTCGGGTCGGCGATCTTCGCCGCCGCCTGGGCGCCGGCGCTGGTGTGGCAGGCGAACCACGGCTGGCCGCAACTGAAGATGGCGCACGCGATCGCGGCGGAGAACGACACCTTCACCCAGGGGCCGCTGCTGGATGTGCCGCTGGTGGTCGCCTACGCCGGACTACTCGGCGCGATCCTGCTGCCGTGCGGCCTCTGGCATCTGCTCCGCGCGGCCGACCTGCGCCCGTATCGCTTTCTGCTGGTGGCGGCCGTCCTACTGACCGTCGTCCTGCTCGCGACGGGCGCCCGCGCCTACTACGGCGCGGCGATCCTTCCGGCCTTCCTCGCCGCCGGAGCGGTCCGGATCTGCGAGGGCGGCGTCCGGCGGTGGATGAAACCCGTTGGGGCCGTGGTGATCGCAGCGAGCGCGGCGCTGGTCGTGATCCCGCTCAGCGTGCTGCCGCTGCCGCAGTCGCGCCTGCACGATCCGACCGTCACCACCGGTCAGGTGCTGCAGCGCGGCTTCCTCTACGGCCAGAGCGGCTGGGACGAACTCGCGCTCGCCACCGCCGACGCCTACCGCGACCTGCCGCCGCCGGAGCGGTCCACGGCCGTCGTGGTCACCGAAAGCTATTGGCAGGCAAGCGCACTCGACCACTACCGGAACAGCTTCGGGCTGCCCGCGGTCTACAGCCCGAACCGCGGCTTCGGTTATTTCGGCGCGCCGCCCGACTCCGCGACCACCGTGGTCTACGTCGGCGGCGACCCGGCGGTGCTGCGCTCCGAGTTCGCCGAGGTGCGCCCGCTGCTGGACCTCGACGAGCGGCTCGGATTCCCCGGCATCACCAAGGGAATCACGATCTGGCGGTGCGACGGCCCCGTGCACCCCTGGTCCGCCGCCTGGCCGGGGATGATGAGCCTGGAACAGCACTACCTCTGACCCGGCGCCCGCGGCCCCGCCACGGGCTGCTGCATCGCCGCCAGTTCCTCCCGCCGGACCAGCCGCACGAACGGCACCACCTGCTGCTCGATGACCTTGTTGTATTCGCCGGGCTGCTGCATCGGATTCGCGTGACCGGTGCCGCGGGTGAGCACCACCAGCAGCGTGCCGTTCACGCCGCCGACGCGGTCGATGAGGACCCGATGGGTGTACTCGTCGTCCACGATCGGATCCCGGTCGGCGTCGTGCGGGCGGATGAACACGATCGCCGGGCGCGGCTTGTCGGCGGCCGGTTTGGCCAGCGCGCGCAGGTCGTCCACGGCGCCGCTGGCCACGATCGCCTTGAACTGCGCCTCGATCAGCCCGTTGCTGGCGGCGTCGGTGTTGAAGATCTTCTGCCGCAACACCTCTGCCACCGATTCGCGCAGCCGCGCGACCCGGATTCCCGGCGGCACGCTGCCGTAGTCCACGAAATGGTCTCGGCGGGCGAAGGTTTCGGCGATCAGCCGCAGCGTGCGACTCTCCCGGGAGCCGGGCAGCCAGCCGGTCCAGCGCAGCAGTTCCTCGCCCTGGTCCCGGCTCTCGGGGCGGACCGCGTTCAGGTTCACCGGGGTGCAGTCCAGCATCACCGCCCCGAGCTTCTTGCCGCTGCCGGTGTAGAGATGCTTCGCGATCTCCAGCGCGATCACCCCGCCCATGCTGTGCCCGACCAGCACGATGTTGTCGACCCGGGCGGCATCGGTCACCTTGACGATGAGGTCGCTGATCACCTTGGTGTCGATACCGGTGTTGTCGTACCGCACCGCCCACACCGACCCCAGCCGCGCCAGCGACGGCAGCGCCCGCGCGGTATCGGTGGCATCCAGCGCGCCGAGGCCCACCAGATCGAACACCGCGGTATTGCGCCCCTGCGGATCCGCGGGCCCCGCGATCGGCATCACCGCCGGTTCGGTACGAGCCAGCCGAGCCCGCTCCGGCGCCACATCGATCGCCCAGTACTGCGCGAAAACCCCCAGCACCACCGCCGGAATCAACGCCAGCCGCAACAACACCAACCGAGTCCGCCGCCAGGCCCCCCACCCATACCCCACCCCGGTCTCAGCCAGCCGCGCCTTCCGTCGCGCATCGTCATAATCGGCGACGGTGGACGGGTGCCACTCCCCACACAGCATCCCCATCCACTGTAGGTGCCCCTCGCCGTAGGGCACCCGCCGTCACCCCGGCATGCCCTCCCGTCACCCCGGCATGCCTTCCCGTGACCCCGGCATGCCTTCCCGTGACCCGGGCATGCCCTCTCGTTGCCCCGGCGTGCTTTTGGCCGGGGTCAGGTGAGGTAGCGGGCGGTCCAGGTCTGGTGGAACCAGGTGGGGGCGGTGGCGGTGAAGCGGGGTGGGGCCCAGCGGCCTGCGCCCTCGGGGATGGCGCCGACCAGATCGACGCCGGTTACCGCGGGGAGGTCGATGCGGTTGCATTCGGAGGCGAGATCGGTGGCTATGGGCCAGGATCCGATTACCAGGCCGGCGCACGGGACGCCCGCGGTGACCAGGGCGCGGGTGGTGAGCTCGCTGTGGTTGAGGGTGCCCAGGCCCGCGGCGGTGACCACCAGGACCGGGGCGCCGAGCTTCTGGGCGAGGTCGAGCAGGGTGAAATCGCCCAGGCGGACCAGCAGGCCGCCCGCGCCCTCGACGAGGGTGAGGTCGGCGTCGGCGAGGGAGTCGACGGCCGCGGCGGTGTCGGCGAGGGTGAGCGGCGGCAGGCCGCTGCGGCGCGCGGCGGTGTCGGGGGCCAGCGGCTCGGGGTAGCGGGCCACCTCCAGGGTGCGGGTCACGCCGGTCAGGCGGGTCACCTCGGCCAGGTCACCCGGTTCGCCGGGGGCCATGCCGGTCTGCGCCGGTTTGCACACCGCCACCGAGCGCCCGGCGGCGAGGGCGGTCGCGGCGACGGCGGCGGTGACGATGGTCTTGCCGACCTCGGTCGAGGTCCCGGTGACGATCAGAACACTGCTCATGACGGCTCCTTGCGGTCGGCGAGCACATCGGCGAGAACGGTTGCGATGGTGGCGATCTCGGCGTCGGTCAGATCGGCGCGGGCGGTCAGCCGCAGCCGGGAGGTGCCCTCGGGCACCGACGGCGGCCGGAAGCAGCCGACGCTCAGCCCGCGCGAGCGGCACGCCGCGGCGGCCTCGTAGGCGACCCGCGCGGACCCCAGCACCACCGACACCACCGCCGAATCCGGTTGCGGCACACCGGCGATGCGCGCGATCTCGGCGGCGCGGGTCAGCACCCGCCCGGCCATGCCCGGATCGCGCCGCAGCAGCCGCAGCGCCGCCCGGGCCGCGCCCACCGCGGCCGGGGCGAGCCCGGTGTCGAAGATGAACGTGCGCGCGGAGTCGATCAGATGCGCCCGCACCCGCGCGCTGGCCAGCACCGCACCGCCCTGCGCCGCAAGGGATTTCGACAGCGTCGCGGTGACCACCAGATCCGGCTCCCCGGCCAGGCCCAGCTCGTGCACCAGCCCGCGCCCGCCGTCACCGCGCACGCCGAGCCCGTGCGCCTCGTCGACGATCAGCACCGCGCCGTGGGCGCGCACCACCCGGTGCAACTCGGTCAGCGGGGCGAGATCACCGTCGGCGCTGAACACCGAATCGGTGAGGACCAGCGCCCGTTCCTCGGTGCGGTCGGCCAGCAGCCGGTCCACCGCCGCCACATCGCGGTGCGGCGCGATCTCCACCCGGGCCCGCGACAACCGGCACGCGTCGACGAGCGAGGCGTGGCTGCCCGCATCGGACACCACCAGGCAGCCGCGGCCCGACAATGCCGTCACCGCACCGAGATTCGCGGCATACCCGGAGGCGAACACCAGCCCGGACTCCGCGCCCACGAACTCGGCGAGCTCGGCCTCGAATTCCTCATGCTCGATGGTCGTCCCGGTCACCAGCCGGGACCCGGTCGACCCGGTGCCCCACTTGTGCACCGCCTCGATCGCGCCCGCGCGCACCTCGGGATGCCGGGACAGCCCCAGATAGTCGTTGGACGCCAGATCGATCAGGCCCGTCTCCGGCCCGCGCGCCCGCAGCTCCCGCCGCAACCCGGCCCGCACCCGGTCCGCGGCCCGGGTATCCAACCAACTCAACGGATCGGCACTCACAGCTCACGAGGATACTTGAACACCGTTCAGGAGCAAGCCCCGGGCTCCGCGGGCACTCGCGTCGACGAACCGCCGCCGGTCTGGCAGCATCCCGGGCATGAGTGTCACCCATGCCCTGCTCGCCCAGACCGTCGATGCCGCACAGCATTACGAGGCGGCAGGCATCCTGAAGAAGATCCGCGACGCGGTGCTGATCTTCCTGCTCGTGGTCTTCCTGATCGGCCTGTTCATCGGACTGTTCGTCGGGTACGCGATCGGCAGGTCCGTGGGGCGGCGCTGAGACCGGCGGGTCAGGCGCGGGCCGCGGCGGTCACGGCCGCGGCGATGCGGGCCACGTCGTCGGCGGTGCTGATGAACGGGGGCATGGTGTAGATCAGATTGCGGAACGGCCGCAGCCAGACGCCGGATTCGACGGCGGCGTGGGTCGCCTTGCGCATGTCGACCGGGCCGTCGAGCTCGACCACACCGATCGCGCCGAGCACGCGCACCTCCGCCACGCCCGGAATGTCCTGGGCCGCGGCCAGTCCCGCGGTCAGCCCCGCCTCGATTCCGGCCACCTCGGCGCGCCAGTCCCGCGCGCGCAGCAGTTCGATGGAGGCGACGGCGACCGCACACGCCAGCGGGTTGCCCATGAAGGTGGGCCCGTGCATGAGCCCGCCGTGTGCGGCACTGAGGGTTTCGGCGATCGCGGTGGTGCACAGCGCCGCCGCCAGGGTCAGGTAGCCGCCGGTGAGCGCCTTGCCCACGCACATCACGTCGGGGCTCACCCCGGCCCGGTCGGCGGCGAAGAACGTTCCGCTGCGGCCGAATCCGGTGGCGATCTCGTCGAACACCAGCAGCACCCCGTGCTCGTCGCACAGCCGCCGCAGCTCCGCGAGATAGGCCGGATGGTGAAACCGCATGCCGCCCGCGCCCTGCACGATCGGCTCCACGATCACCGCCGCCGTCTCGTGCGCGTGTTCGGCGACGATCCGCTCGAGGTCGCGAACATAGCCGGGCTCATACTCTTTCGGCGGCATCGGCGCGAAGATCTGCTCGGCGAGCACGTCGGTCCACAGCGCATGCATGCCGCCCACCGGATCGCACACGCTCATCGGGGTGAAGGTGTCGCCGTGATAGCCGCCGCGCCAGGTGAGCAGCCGCCGCTTCCCCGGCCGCCCGAGCGCACGCCAGTACTGCAGGCACATCTTGGCCGCCACCTCCACCGACACCGAGCCGGAGTCGCAGAGGAAGACCTTGTCCAGCCCGGGCGGCGACACCTGCACCAGCAGTTGGGCCAGCCGGGCGGCCGGTTCGTGGGTGAGCCCGCCGAACATGACGTGACTCATCCGCCGCGACTGCGCCACCAGCGCGGCGTCGAGCGCCGGATGCCGGTAGCCGTGGATCGCCGCCCACCACGAGCTCATGCCGTCGATCAGTTCCCGGCCGTCGGCCAGGGTCAGCCGGGTACCGGCCGCGGACGCGACCACGAGCGGCTCGGTGGTCGCCGGGAAGCCACCGTAGGGATGCCAGACGTGTTCGACGTCGACGGCGGCGATCTCACTGGGTGTCAGGGCCACGGAAATCCTTCGCGGGAGCGGCGATGCCGCACATCGGAGACAGCTTGAACGCCGTTCAAGTTAGCACGGGACACGGCGCGGATTTCGCGTGACGCCGAGGATCGCGTGCCGTAATCTTTGACTCGGTCAACGTTGACCGAGTCAAAGATTGGAGACCGGATGAGTGCACCGACCATTTCCGTGGACCACGACCACATCGCCGCCGTGCGCGATTTCAATCGCCGCTACACCCGGCTCATCGGGGTGCTGGGCGAGGGCCTGCACGATTCGCAGTATTCGCTCACCGAGGTCCGAATCCTGTTCGAGCTCAACCGGTGCGGCCCCACCGAGGTGGCCTCGCTGCGCCGGGCGCTGGACCTGGACGCGGGCTACCTGAGCCGCATCCTGTCCCGATTCGAGCGCGACGGCCTGGTGTCGCGGCAGCGTTCCGCCACCGACGGCCGCCGCCAGGAGGTGCGGCTCACCGAGCACGGCGAGACGGTCTTCGCCGCGCACGACGCGGAGTCCGACCGCGAGGTCGGCGCGCTGCTGGACGGTCACTCCCCCGCCACCCGGCACCGCCTCATCGGCGCGATGCGCACCATCGGCCACATCCTCGACCGCCCGGCCGCCGAGGTCGTGCTGCGCGCGCCCCGCCCCGGCGACCACGGCTGGGTGATCCAGCGCCACGCCGAGCTCTACGGCACCGAATACGGTTGGGACGCAAGCTACGAGACGCTGATCGTCGAGATCGTGCACGACTTCCTGAAGTCCCACGACGAGACCCGCGAGCGCGCCTGGATCGCCGAATTCGACGGCGAACCGGTGGGCAGCATCTACTGCGTGGCCGACGACGACACCACCGCCCGCCTGCGCCTGCTGCTGGTCGAGCCCGCCGCCCGCGGCCTGGGCGTCGGCTCCGCGCTGGTGGACCAATGCCTGCGGTTCGCCGCCGCGGCCGGATACACCGAGATGGTGCTGTGGACCAACGACATCCTCGGCGCCGCCCGCCGCATCTACGAACGGGCCGGTTTCGAGCTCGTGGAATCGACCCCGCACCACAGCTTCGGGGCCGACCTGGTGGGGCAGACCTGGCGCAAACCGCTGACCTGAACCCCGGCGGCCCAACGCCTTTCCGCCCCAGGTTGCTGATCGATCACCGGCGGCCACACCGGGAACAACGATCCGGTCGCCGCCGCGTGACCGGACCGCCCCCGCGTCGCGCCGCCGCACCGATGTCGTCGCGGATGCGCGTCCGACCGGCACTCGAGCACCACCCGCACCGGTCCCGACCGGGCAGCGGTTAGTGTCGGTGGCATGGTTCTGCCCAACGAACACGGTGACGTGACGCCGCTCGGCGTGTGGCCCGGCACCGCGTATCCGCTGGGCGCCACGTACGACGGGGCGGGCACCAACTTCTCGGTCTTCTCGGAGGTTGCCGAGCGGGTGGAGGTCTGTCTGATCGGCCGCACGGGCGCCGAGACCCGGGTTCCGCTGGAGGAGGTCGACGGCTACGTCTGGCACGCCTACGTCCCGACGATCGCCCCCGGCCAGCGCTACGGCTTCCGGGTGCACGGCCCGTACGACCCCGACCGCGGATTGCGTTGCGACCCCGGCAAACTGCTGCTGGATCCGTACGGCAAGGCGTTCGCGGGCCGCTTCGACGACGATCCGTCGCTGTACACCTACGGCCGGGATTCGCTGGGCCACACCATGACCGGCGTGGTGATCAACCCGTTCTTCGACTGGGCCGACGACCGCGCGCCCAAGCGCCCCTACCACGAGACGGTCATCTACGAGGCACATGTCAAGGGCATGACCATGACCCACCCGCTGGTGCCGCGGGAGCTGCGCGGCACCTACGCGGGCATCGCGCACCCCGCCATCGTCGACCACCTGAAGTCGCTGGGCGTCACCGCGATCGAGCTGATGCCGGTGCACCAGTTCCTGCACGACAACCTGCTGCTCGCGCGCGGGCTGCGAAACTACTGGGGCTACAACAGCTTCGGCTACCTGGCCCCGCACCAGGACTACGCCGCCGACACCCGCGACGGCGCGGCGGTGACCGAGTTCAAGGCGATGGTGCGCGCCCTGCACGCCGAGGGCATCGAGGTAATCCTCGACGTGGTCTACAACCACACCGGCGAGGGCAACCACCTCGGCCCCACCGTCGCCTTCCGCGGCATCGACAACGCGGCGTACTACCGCCTGGTGGAAGACGATCCGTCGCACTACATGGACTACACCGGCACCGGCAACAGCCTCAACGTGCGCCACCCGCACACGTTGCAGCTGATCATGGACTCGCTGCGGTACTGGATCGTGGACATGCACGTCGACGGGTTCCGATTCGACCTGGCCGCCACCCTGGCCCGCGAATTGCACGACGTGGACCGGCTTTCCACCTTCTTCGACCTGGTGCAGCAGGACCCGGTGGTGAGCCAGGTGAAGCTGATCGCCGAGCCGTGGGACGTCGGCGAGGGCGGCTATCAGGTCGGCAACTTCCCCGGCCTGTGGACCGAGTGGAACGGCAAGTACCGCGACACGGTGCGCGACTACTGGCGCGGCGAACCGGCCACGCTGGGCGAGTTCGCCTCCCGGCTCACCGGCTCCTCGGACCTGTACGAGGCCACCGGCCGCCGCCCCAGCGCGAGCATCAACTTCGTCACCGCCCACGACGGCTTCACGCTGCGGGACCTGGTGTCCTACAACGACAAACACAACGAGGACAACGGCGAGGACAACCGCGACGGGGAGAACTACAACCGATCGTGGAACTGCGGCGTGGAGGGCCCCACCGACGATCCGGCGGTCGTGGCGCTGCGAGAACGGCAGAGCCGCAACATGATCGCCACCCTGGCGCTGTCGCAGGGCACCCCGATGCTGCTGCACGGCGACGAGATGGGTCGCAGCCAGCGGGGCAACAACAACGCCTACTGCCAGGACTCGCCGCTGTCGTGGATGGATTGGTCGCTGTCGCAGAAGAATTCGGATCTGGTGGAGTTCACCCGCGCCGCGTTCGCGCTGCGCGCCGCGCATCCGGTGTTCCGCCGCCGCCGCTTCTTCGACGGCCGCCCCACCCCCGACCACGACCGCCCCGGCGACATCGCCTGGCTCACCCCGGCCGGCGAGGAGATGACGGCCGCGGACTGGGACTCCGGCTTCGGCCGCTCCCTGGCGGTGTTCCTCAACGGCGACGCCATCGCCGAGCCGGGCCCGCGCGGGGAACGCGTCACCGACGACTCGTTCCTGCTGTGCTTCAATGCCCACGACGCCCCGATCGACTTCACCCTCCCCGGCTCCGATTTCGCCGTGGCCTGGTCGGTGGTCCTGGACTGCTCGACCCCGACCGGTGCGGCCGACGCCCGGTACCCGGCCACCGCCACCGTCGGTGTCCCCGCTCGCTGCCTGCTCGTGCTCCGACGAACCACATGATCGAAACCGAGATGACAGAGACCTCCGCGCCCGACACCCACACCGGCCCGATCGCCCGCCGCATCGCGGTCCGCAGCACCTACCGGTTGCAGCTGCGCCCGGACGCGCTGACCTTCGCCGACGCGCGGGCGATCGCGGAATACCTGCAGCAGCTGGGCATCTCGCACCTGTACCTGTCGCCGATCATGACCGCCATGCCCGGCTCCACGCACGGCTACGACGTCACCGACCCGACCACGGTGTCCGCGGCGCTGGGCGGCCCGGCCGGGCTCAAGGCGCTGTCGGACGAGGTGCGCGGCCGCGGCATGGGCCTGATCGTGGACCTGGTGCCCAATCACGTGGGCGTGGCCGACCCGCGCCACAATCCGTGGTGGTGGGATGTGCTGCGCAACGGCAAGCAGTCGCAGTTCGCGCACTTCTTCGACATCGACTGGAGCCCCAACAACGGCGCGGGCGGGCGGCTGGCGCTGCCGGTGCTGCAGAACGTCAACGATCCGGCGGCCCTCACGGTGGACCGCGGCGGCCCGGAACCCATGCTGGCCCTGCACGATCTGCGCTTCCCGATCGCGCCGGGCACCGACGACGGCGAGAACGCGCTGCGCATCCACGACAAGCAGCACTACCGGCTGGTCGGCTGGAAGGCCGGGGTGTGCACCTACCGGCGGTTCTTCGCGGTGTCGAGCCTGGCGGCCATCCGGCAGGAGGATCCGGCGGTGTTCGAGCTCACCCACCGCGAGCTCGCCGCCTGGTGCGAACACGACCTCATCGACGGCGTGCGGGTCGACCACCCCGACGGATTGGCCCGGCCCGCCGAGTATCTGGCGCGGCTGCGCCGCATCCTCGGCCCGAATCGGCTGCTGCTGGTGGAGAAGATCCTGTCCAACCGCGAACCGCTGGACGCCACCCTGCCGGTCGACGGCACCACCGGCTACGACGCGCTCGCCGACTTCGGCGGCGTCTTCATCGATCCCGCGGGCGAATCGGCGCTCACCGAGCTGTCGCGGCGCGTCCTCGGCCACGGCAGCGACCGCGCGTGGGTGTGCGACACCGAGCACCGCATCAAGCGCGCGGTGGCGGAGAAGCTGCTGGTGCCCGAGGTGCGGCGGCTGGTGGCGGCGATCAAGCGCGACGCAGGAATCGACGGATTCGACGCCGCGCCGCTGAGCGACAAGGCGCTGACCAACGCCACCATCGAGGTGCTGTCGTTCATGCCGGTGTACCGCATCGACTACACGCCGCTGGTGGGCATGCTCGGGGCGGTGGTGGCCGAGGTCGCCAAGCGCAGCAGCGAATTGACCGTCCCGCTGTCGGTCCTGGTGGCGGCGCTGGCGGCGGGCGGCGAGGCGGCCGTGCGGTTCCAGCAGGTGTGCGGGGCGGTGACCGCGAAGGCGGTCGAGGACACCATGTTCTATCAGGCCGCGCGGCTGGTGTCGCTGCAGGAGGTGGGCGGCAACCCGGACCGCTTCGGCCACTCGCTGCTGGACTTCCACCTCGCCAATGCCGAACGCGCGCAACGCTGGCCGGCCACCATGACCACGCTGTCCACCCACGACACCAAGCGGGGCGAGGACGTGCGCGCCCGCATCGGCGTGCTCTCGCAGGTGGCCGACACCTGGGCGGACGCGGTGGCCGCATGGAACGACATCACCCCGCCGCCGGACGCCGGGACCGCACTGTTCCTGCTGCAGAACATGTTCGGGGTGTGGCCCGCCGACGGCCGCTCCGCCGCCGCGGCCCCCGGGCTGCGCGAGCGGCTGCACGCCTTCGCGGAGAAGGCCGTTCGCGAGGCCGGTATCCGATCCTCCTGGGAGGAGCCCGATCTCGACTTCGAGGCCGAGCTGCACCGCTGGCTGGACGCCGTCGTCGACGGCCCGGTCGGCGCGGAACTGACCGAGCTGGTGACCCGGCTGGCCCCGCACGCCTGGTCGGATGCGCTGGGGCAGAAGCTGTTACAGCTGTGCGCGCCCGGCATCCCCGACCTCTACCAGGGCAGCGAGCTGTGGGAGGACGCGCTGGTCGATCCGGACAACCGCCGCCCGGTCGACTTCGGCCACCGCCTGGGCATGCTGCAATCGCTCACCGGCACACCGGAACTGGATGCCACCGGCGCGGCGAAGATGTGGATCGTGGCGTACGCGCTGTGGCTGCGCCGCGAACGCCCGGACTGCTTCGTCGGCGGCGCCTACCTCCCGCTGTTCGCCACCGGCGACCAGGCCCGGCGCGTGATCTGCTACGCCCGCGGCCGGATCGGCGAGCCCCCGCAGGTCATCGTGGCCGCCACCCGCCACAGCGTGGCCCTGGCCGACACGGGCTGGTCCGACACCGCCGTCGATCTCCCCTCCGGAACCTGGACCGACCGCCTCACCGGCCACACCTTCCAGGGCCACGCCCGCATGGAAAAACTCTTCGCCCGCCTCCCGGTGGCCTTGCTGGTCCGCTGATCCCGGCCAAAAGCACGCCGGGATCACGGAAGAAAGCCCACGCCGGGATGACGGAAGACCCCCGTCGTCCCGGCGGTGAACCATCCGTCACCCCGGCGATGAATCTCTCCTTGCCCCAGCGATGAATCTCTCCTTGCCCCGACAGTGAATCTCTCCTTGCCCCGACAGTGAATCTCTCCTTGCCCCGACGGTGAATCTCTCCTTGCCCCAGCGATGAATCTCTCCTTGCCCCGGCGGTGAATCTCTCTTTGCCCCGGCGCGCTTTTGGCCGGGGTCAGGCGGTCAGTGGCTCGCGGAAGTCGTCGGCGGACAGTTCGCCGGTGACGGGGTGGATCTGTTCGGTGGGGACGGGGAGGCCGCATTCCTGTTCCCAGCGTTCGAGATTCGGGGGGCGGTAGTGCTCGGTGCGGCGGACGGTGGAGGCCAGGTAGATCTTCTGGTCGCCGGGGGCCTCCAGCCGCCGCCAGGAGCTGCGGTAGAAGCGGCGGCTGCGCGGGTGGAACAGCAGGCCCAGCAGGTTCAGCAGCCGGTAGGCGACGGTCAGCGACTTGTGCGGGTAGAGCGTGGCCGCGAAGTTGTCGCGCTCGGTGAGCTGGTCCATCCGGTCCTGGTCGAACTCGAGGCCCTCCTTCTTCGCCTCGCGCACCATCCAGCGCAGCGTGATGTCCGACAACCGGGAGTCGTCGTAGCCGCCGCCGATGTCGGTGTGCACGCCCTCGAACCAGACCTGCTTGACCCGGTCCGGCCGCTGCTGGGGCACGTCGAGTTCATCGGTGACCTCCCACAGGCAGGGGGCGAACATGCGCCGCCGCTCATCGATGGCCAGCGCGTGCCGCGCGCACTGCACGTACGGCCCGAGGCGCACATCGTGGAAGCGGTAGCGCCATGAGGTCAGGCCCGGCACCCCCATCGCGCCGACGGTGTCGAACACGCCGATGAACTTGATCTTCACCGGGTAGACGCAGTTCTCCTCGCGGAACCGCACCCACTCCTGCGGGTCCGGATCGTCGGGATGATCCTTGCGCTGCCGGTAGATTCGCAGCGCCTGCGGATACTTCTTGTCGATCATCGCCTCGGCCGTCAGCAGGCCCAGCCGGTTGATCAGGCCCGCCAGGCTGCGGGCGGTGTAGGCGCCGCGACTGAAGCCGAAGACGTAGATCTCGTCCCCGGGCTCCCAGTTCAGCGCCAGCTGCCAGTACATGGTCGCCAGGTTGGCGTCCAGGCCGTACCCGAACGCGCCACCGAGCAGCTTGTCGGCCAGGTACCCCCGCGATCCCGGGCCGTCGACATAGAACACACGCTGGCCGACGCGCGCGCCGTCCACCGTGGTACTCATGCGCACCGACTCGGCGATCTTGACAATGTTGGACACCGTCGGGTTGCTCTCGGAGCCCCAGGTGCCGTCGCAACACACCACCAGTCGTTTCATAACCGTGATCCTCCGCCCCCACTGTTATCAGATCCTGCGTAGCGAACTACTCGATTCATCGCCGTCGAGCGGTTCGGGCGTTGATTATTTTCGTCTCCGGCGGCGGCTCCCGCACGATGCTTCCGGCTGGTTCCGCCCGGTGCGACGAGATCTCCCGCCGCACACCGAGAATCGGGCACGGCGCCTGCCGGTGGCTTAACAGAAGCTTGCGCGCGAACCGACCGCTCACGGTTTCCTCACGAACCAGCTGGCATGGTGCAGCCATGTGCGACGCGCGCGCCGGATCGTCGTGCCCGAAGCGGGCGGGGGTGACTGTGCTGAAATGAGGACGATGCGCGTACTGGTGTGCGAGGACGACCGGGAACTGGGCGACGAGGTCGCCGCCGGGCTGCGGGCGGCGGGCTTCGCGGTCGATCTGGCGCGCGACATGTCCGACGCCGACCTGAAGATCACGGTCAACCGGTACGACTGCCTCATCATCGACCGCGGCCTGCCCGACGGCGACGGGCTGGATCTGGTTCGCGCGCACCGGGAGTCCGGGCAGCGCACGCCGGTGCTGATCCTCACCGCCCGCGACGGGCTCGCCGACCGGCTCGACGGTTTCGCCCACGGCGCCGACGACTACGTGGTGAAGCCGTTCGACCTGGACGAGCTGGCGGCGCGGGTACGGGCGCTGTGCCGGCGGCAGGAGCGGCCCGCGCCGACCCGCACGCAGGTGCGCGACCTGGTGGTGGACCGGCCGCGGCGGCGGGTGCAGCGGGCCGGGGTGCTACTCACGTTGACGCCCAAGGAGTTCGGGGTGCTGGAGCTGCTGGCCGCGCGCGCCGGGACCGTCGTCACCCGCTCCGAACTCATCGAATGCTGCTGGGACGAGATGGCCGAGCCCGCCTCGAACGTGGTCGACGTGGTGATCGCCCAGCTGCGCCGCAAGCTCGGCACGCCCGCGCTGATCGATACGGTCCGCGGCGTCGGCTTCACCATCGCGCCGTGACCGGGGATCCGCGACCGGCCGTCGCCCGGTTGCGCCGCACCCGGCGGGTGCTCACCGCGCTGTTCACCGCGCTGACCGCGATCTGCCTGGTGGCCATGGGGATCTTCGCCGCCACCATCGACGGCCGCTCGCGGCACCGGGCGCTGGACGATCGCATCGATCGGGTCGCGACCGGGCTGGAGCGGGAGCTGTTCTGGAACGACGACGGCAGCGTCGATCTGGCGGCGCTGCGCGACGATGACCTGGCGCAGGGCACGGTGGCGGTCGCGGTATTGACCAGGGACAAGACGGGGCAGTGGCACGAGCAGTTCGGCCATCGCCGCCAGCAGCTGCCGCCGGTTCCCGCGCTGGCGAGTTTCGCCGCCGACGCGGCCACCGCGGAGAATCGGATCACCCGCACCGTCACCGATACGCGGGGAAAGGCGATGCGCGCCACCGCGGATCCGATCTGGAATCCCGAGGCCGCGATCGGGGCCGTCATCGTCGCCGCCGCCGATCCCGCGCCGTCCACCGCCGACCACCGCAATCTGGTGCTGTCGCTGGAGCTCGGGGGCGCGGCGCTGATCGTGCTCGCCGGGCTGGCCGGACATCTGCTGTCGGGGGTGAGCATGCGGTCGGCGGTGCGGTTGCTCGACGATCAGGAGCGATTCCTCGCCGACGCCGCGCACGAGCTGCGCACCCCGCTGGCGACGCTGCGCCTGCACGCCACCGCCGGACTGCGCGAACCCGACCATGCCACCGCGGCGCTCACCGATGTGCGCCGCCTCGCCGACCGGATGGGCCGACTGGTGACCGGCCTACTCGCCCGCGCCCGCACCCAGACCGGGGTGGCGGCGCTGGACACCATGCAGCTGCGGCTGGACCAGCTGGTGGAGGGGGTGGTCGCCGAGTGCGGCGACGCCGACGTCCGCCTGACCACCGAACCCGCTGTGGTGCAAGCGGATCCGGACCTGCTGACGCTGGCGGTCCGCAATCTCGTCGACAACGCGCTGGTGCACGGCGGCGGACCGGTGGAGGTGACCGTCGCCGCGGGCCGAGTCACCGTCCGCGACCACGGCCCCGGCCTGCACCCCGAACTCCCCGACCCCTTCACCCACGGCGCCACCGGCTCCCCCGGCGGCCACGGCATCGGCCTGTCCATCGTCCGCTGGGTAGCCCAGATCCACAGCGGCACAGCCACTCTCGAGCCCGCCGAGGGAGGCGGGACGCTGGCGATCCTCACCTTGCCGATCCCGGCCAAAAGCACGCCGGGATAACGAGAAAGGGCGCCAAGGGCGTTTCGGATCAACGATCCAGCATGGTCACATAATTCGCGCTTAGTGAGTTGTTTGCCTGTTTGTTACTTCCGAGTGAAAGTGATGTTTTCTAGAACACATTTTCCCGTCTCACCCGGTGAGCACCGAGACCTTCGCCCGGTGAAGGCCGTTTTCCGCAGCTACTAGGGCAATTCCGGTGAGTACGGTCACACATACATAACCCAGAATTTGCTGCTAGCTTTTCGACAACTGGACGGCCGACCAGTCTAATTTCAGACCATTTTCCGTACACGCAGTATCAAAAGGCACGAATCATGAGACGAATTATTCGCCGCCTCCCGGCGCCCGCGGCGATCATCACCACCCTCGCCCTCGCGGTCCTCGGTCCGGCCACCGGAACCGCCGCGGCGGACCCGGGATCGCACAGCTCCGATACCGTCGGTTACGGGCCGGTGTTCACCGACGAGGCCGCCGCCTTCGCCTACGGGCTGGTGAATCCGGATGTGGCACCGCAGGGTTCGAACGACTGGGCCTGTCGCCCCGACGCCGCGCATCCGCGCCCGGTCGTGCTCGTGCACGGCACCTGGGCCAGCGCGTTCGGGGCCTACTCCTACATGTCGCCGCAGCTGGCCAAGGCCGGATACTGCGTGTTCACCTTCAATTACGGCCGCGCCGACGTGCCGGGAGCCGGGCTGGTCCAGCCGACCATCGGCGCGACCGGCACCATCGAGGACTCCGCGAAGCAGTTGGCGGTCTTCGTCGATCGGGTGCTGGCGGCCACCGGCGCCCCGCAGGTCGACATGATCGGCCACTCGCAGGGCGGCGTGGTGGCCCGGCAGTATCTGAAGTTCGAGGGCGGGGCGAATCCCGCCGATCCGAGCGGCGACAAGGTGAAGCACCTGATCACCTTCGGCGCCACCAATCACGGCACCACGCTGTCGAGCCTGGGCAATCTGCTCGGCATCCTGCAGGCGCGACTGGGGCTGAACCTGACCCGGCCGACCGAGGACCTGATCGGGCACGCCGGAATCGAGCAGCTGATCGGCTCCCCCGTGCTGACGGCACTGAACGACGGCGGCGACACCGAGCCGGGCGTGGACTACACGATCGTCGCCGACCGGCTCGACGAGGTCTCCACCCCGGCCGCGCGCACCTTCCTCACCGCGGGCCCCGGCGCGACCGTCGACAATGTGTGGTTGCAGGACGGCTGCGCGAGCGACACCTCCGACCACAACTCGATGCTCTACTCCCCGCGCGCCGTCTCGATCGCCCTGCACGCCCTCGACCCCGCCGCCCACCCCGACCTGGTCTGCAGCGCCAACCCCTGGCTGCTCTGACCCGGAACGCCCCGCCGCGGTGGTTCCCCTCATCACCACCGCGGCGGGTGCGTGTACCCCCTGCGGGGTGACGGCGGCCGTCGCCGCGGCGGGTGCGTGTACCCCCTTCCGGGACGACGGCTGACGTCACCGCAGCGGGTGCGCGTACCCCTCGGGGATGACGGCCGCCGTCGCCGCGGCGGGTGCGCGTACGTCCTGCGGGATGACGGCTGACGTCGCCGCGGCGGGTGCGCAGCGCGGACGGCACGCGGCACCGCGGGCGTGACACGCGACACGACACGCGGGTGGAAATCGGCTGTGCCGCCGGGTTATCGGTGGTGGTGGCGTATACCATGCGGCCGGGTCGCGACCGCCTCGGCGAGGCGCGCGGAACTCGTCGGTGGGTGCCTCTAGAATCCGTTGGCGTGTCAGTCGCGTCGGGATCATCGGGCTTCGTTCACCTCCACAACCACACCGAGTACTCGATGCTCGACGGCGCGGCGAAGATCACGCCGCTGTTCAAGGAGGCCGAGCGGCTGGGCATGAGCGCGGTCGGCATGACCGACCACGGCAATATGTTCGGCGCGTCGGAGTTCTACAACTCCGCGAAGAAGCAGGGCATCAAGCCGATCATCGGCATCGAGGCGTACATCGCGCCCGAGTCCCGGTTCAACACCAAGCGCATCCAGTGGGGCGAGCCCAGCCAGAAGGGCGACGACGTCTCCGGCTCCGGCGCCTACACCCACATGACGATGGTCGCCGAGAACGCGACCGGCCTGAAGAATCTGTTCACGCTGTCCTCGCTCGCCTCCATCGAGGGCCAGCTCGGCAAGTGGTCGCGCATGGACGCGGAGATCATCGCCGAGCACGCCGAGGGCATCATCGCCACCACCGGCTGCCCGTCGGGCGAGGTGCAGACCCGGCTGCGCCTGGGCCACGACCGCGAGGCGCTGGAGGCCGCCGCCAAGTGGCAGGAGATCTTCGGCAAGGACAACTTCTTCCTGGAGATCATGGACCACGGCCTGTCCATCGAGCGCCGGGTCCGCGAGGGCCTGCTCGAGGTCGGCCGCAAGCTCGGCATCCCGCCGCTGGCCACCAACGACTGCCACTACGTGCACGAGTCCGACGCCGCCAATCACGAGGCGCTGCTGTGCATTCAGACCGGCAAGACACTCTCCGACCCGACCCGGTTCAAGTTCGACGGCTCCGGCTACTACCTGAAGTCGGCCGCCGAGATGCGCGCCATCTGGGACGCGGAAGTGCCTGGGGCGTGCGACAATACGGTGCTCATCGGCGAGCGGGTGCAGTCCTACGACGAGGTCTGGAACCACCGCGACCGGATGCCGATCTTCCCGGTCCCCGAGGGCGAGACCCAGTCCAGCTGGCTGCGCAGGGAGGTCATGCAGGGGCTGGAGCGGCGCTTCCCGGGCGGGGTGCCGAGCGAGTACGTCTCCC
Organism: Nocardia terpenica; assembly: GCF_013186535.1. Taxonomy (NCBI): domain Bacteria; kingdom Bacillati; phylum Actinomycetota; class Actinomycetes; order Mycobacteriales; family Nocardiaceae; genus Nocardia; species Nocardia terpenica. The sequence continues at coordinate 1,879,377 of NZ_JABMCZ010000001.1, read as the reverse complement.
GCGCCGAGTACGAGCTCAGCGTCATCATCGAAATGGGCTTCCCCGCCTACTTCCTCGTGGTCGGCGACCTGATCTCGCACGCCCGCTCGGTCGGCATCAATGTCGGCCCGGGCCGTGGCTCGGCGGCCGGGTCGCTGGTCGCCTACGCCATGGGCATCACCAATATCGACCCGATCCCGCACGGTCTGCTGTTCGAGCGGTTCCTCAACCCCGAGCGCGTGTCGATGCCCGATATCGATATCGACTTCGACGATCGCCGCCGCGGTGAGATGGTGCGCTACGCCACCGACAAGTGGGGCAGCGACCGGGTCGCCCAGGTCATCACCTTCGGCACCATTAAAACCAAAGCGGCACTGAAGGATTCGGCCCGCGTGCAGTTCGGCCAGCCGGGCTTCGCCATCGCCGACCAGATCTCCAAGGCGCTGCCGCCGCCGATCATGGCCAAGGACATTCCGCTGTCGGGAATCATGGATCCCGAGCACGAGCGGTACAAGGAGGCGGCCGAGGTCCGGGAGCTGATCAACACCAACCCGGACGTCGCCAAGATCTACGAGACCGCCCGCGGCCTCGAGGGCCTGATCCGCAACGCGGGCGTGCACGCCTGCGCGGTGATCATGTCCTCCGAGCCGCTGATGGACGCGATCCCGCTGTGGAAGCGGGCCCAGGACGGCGCGATCATCACCGGCTGGGACTACCCGTCCTGCGAGGCCATCGGCCTGTTGAAGATGGACTTCCTGGGCCTGCGCAACCTCACCGTCATCGGTGACGCGCTGGCCAATATCAAGGCCAACCGCGGCATCGACCTCGACATGGACAACCTGCCGCTGGCCGACCCGCCGACCTACGAATTGCTGTCGCGCGGTGACACTCTCGGCGTGTTCCAGCTCGACGGCGGCGCCATGCGCGACCTGCTGCGGCGCATGCAGCCCACCGGCTTCGAGGACATCGTCGCGGTGCTCGCGCTGTATCGCCCCGGCCCGATGGGCATGAACGCGCACAACGACTACGCCGACCGCAAGAACGGGCGGCAAGAGGTCAAGCCGATCCATCCGGAGCTCGAGGAGCCCCTGAAAGACATTCTGCGCGACACGTTCGGCCTGATCGTGTATCAGGAGCAGATCATGCAGATCGCGCAGAAGGTGGCCGGGTATTCGCTCGGTCGAGCAGACATTCTGCGCCGCGCCATGGGTAAGAAGAAGGCCGAGGTCCTGGAGGCCGAATTCGAGGGCTTCGAGAAGGGCATGCTGGACAACGGTTTCAGCAAGCCCGCCATCAAGGCGCTGTGGGACACGATTCTGCCGTTCGCCGGGTACGCGTTCAACAAATCGCATGCCGCCGGGTACGGCCTGGTGTCGTTCTGGACCGCCTACCTCAAGGCCAACTACCCGGCCGAGTACATGGCGGGCCTGCTCACCTCCGTCGGCGACGACAAGGACAAGGCCGCGGTCTACCTGGCCGACTGCCGCCGCCTGGGCATTCAGGTGCTGCCGCCGGACGTCAACGAGTCCGAGCTGGAATTCGCGTCCGTGGGCAACGACATTCGCTTCGGCATGGGCGCGGTGCGCAATGTCGGCGCGAACGTGGTGGCCTCGATCATCCAGGCGCGCAAGGAGAAATCGAAGTTCACCGACTTCTCCGACTACCTGAACAAGATCGACGCCATCGCCTGCACCAAGAAGGTCACCGAATCCCTCATCAAGGCGGGCGCTTTCGACTCGCTCGGGCATCCGCGCAAGGGCCTGATGCTGGTGCACTCCGACGCCATCGACGCGGTGATGTCGACCAAGAAGGCGGAGGCCATCGGCCAGTTCGACCTGTTCGGCGGGCTCGACGACGGCGACGACTCGGTGGCCTCGGTGTTCGACGTGAAGGTGCCCGACGAGGAGTGGGAGAGCAAGCATCAGCTCGCGCTGGAGCGAGAGATGCTGGGCCTGTACGTGTCCGGGCATCCGCTCAACGGCGTCGAGCACGTGCTCGCCGCCCAGTCCGACACCCCGATCCCGAACATCCTCGAGGGCGAGATCAAGGACGGCGCGCAGGTGACCGTCGGCGGCATTCTCGCCTCGGTGACCCGGCGCATCAACAAGAACGGCATGCCGTGGGCGTCGGCGCAATTGGAGGACCTCACCGGTGGGATCGAGGTGCTGTTCTTCCCGCAGGCGTACTCGGTGTACGGCATGGAGGTCACCGAGGACGCGGTGGTGCTGGTGAAGGCGCGGGTCTCGGCGCGCGACGACGGCCGCATCTCCCTGATCGCCAACGACCTGGTGGTGCCGGACCTGTCCGCCATCGGCGTGGAAAAGCCGCTGGCCGTGACGATCCCGACCCGCCTGTGCACCCCCGACAAGATCGGCAAACTCAAGCGGGTGCTGGTCAGCCACCCCGGCACCGCCGACGTCCACATCCGCCACGTCGGTTCCCGCGAACGCACGACGCTGCTGAAGGTCGCCGACAATCTGCGAGTATCGCCGTCCTCCGCGCTGATGGGCGACCTGAAGGCGCTCCTCGGTCCAGGGTGTTTGGCGAGCTAGGCACTCGCGCCCGCTCCCAGATCCCGGCGTGCCCGCTCCCAGATCCCGGCGCGCCCGCTCTCATATCCCGGCGCGCTTTTGGCCGGGATCTCACGGTAGATCCCGGCCAAAAGCACGCCGGGATCAAGGATGGCTGGGCTGCGTGGTTCTCGCTGAGGAATATGGCTGAGCCTGACCGATTCTCGCTGGTCGAGACGGTAGGGTGCCGGTCAGCGCGGTGGGCGCACGCCCGCGCTCATGAACGCTCCCGTCGGGTCTGCCGTCACAGCCAGGTCGGGTCGCCGAATACCGCGCCGCTGTCGTCGACCTGGGGAGATTTGGCGAACAGGTAGGTGAACTGCCGGATGGTCACCGGGCCGGTGCAGCCGTTGACCACGATGTGGAAATCGCGAATCACCGTCTGCACCACCTGATCCGGGATCAGCGCCTTCTCCGAGACCGCGACCTCCTTCACCTCACCGGGCGCGACGTTCACCGCCACGGTGGGGCTGAGCAGCAGCGAGCCGTTCGGCATGGTCGGCGACCCACCGAAACCGAGCGAGGGCTGCGGGTTGAAGGCCAGGCTGCCGTTCTGGATCGCCACCGCGCAGCCGACGTGATAGCCGGTCTTCAGCGCGCCCCCGGCCCCGCCGTTGACCCGCCCGTAGGACACGAAGCCGACCAGGGCCTCCCGCGTCGTCGCCACCAGGTTCAGCGGCGGGATCCGGTCGACCGTCTCGTTGGTGGTGCCGACGGTGAAGGTGCCGAACGCCGAGGCGAAGGTCTTCTCATGCGGCGGCATCCGCTGCACCTCGGCGTGCGCCGCGGGCGCACGGCACAGCGCCCCGGCGGCAGCTACCACCAGGCATACCTTCCACAGCCCGGGCGACATGATCATTAATCTAGTAGCCGAATGCTATTTACCCAGGCCGACACACGCGGTCGCGCCGGACTTATCGGCCGGGGGCCGCAGAGCTTTCCCGCACCACCAGCGTCGGCACCACGAGCGCCGGTTCGGCAACCTCGCCGTCGGCGTCCAGCAATCGCAGCAGCAGGGCGATGCTGCGGCGGCCGACCTCGTCGAAATCCTGTCGCACGGTGGTCAGCGCCGGGGTCAGGTAGGCCGCCTCGGGGATGTCGTCGAAGCCCGCGACCGAGACGTCGCGCGGCACCCGCACGCCGCGCTCGGCGAACGCGCGCAGCACCCCCAGCGCCATCTGGTCGTTGGCCGCGAATACCGCCGTCACCTCCGGGCGGTCGGCCAGCACCAGACCGGCCTCGTACCCGGAGCGCGCGCTCCAGTCGCCGCGCATCGGCGGCGGTATCGGCGCACCGGCCGCGGTGAGCGCGCGCCGCCAGCCCTCGAGGCGATCGCGGGCCTCGCCCCAGCCGTCCGGGCCCGCCACGTGCCACACCGTCGGATGCCCCAGCTCCAGCAGATGCCGCACCACCAGGCCGGTGCCCTCGATCTGATCGACCGCCGCCGAGGGCAGGCCCACGCCCTGACCGGCCTCGACCGCGACGACGATCGGCCGCACCGGCAGGCTGCGCAGCGCGGCCGCGGCGGCCTGCTGCGGCGCGATCACGATGACCCCGTCCACGCCCTGATCGGCGAGGGTGTCGACCGCCGCCAGCACGCCGTTGCGGTCGACCCGCTCCAGCGCGACGATGCCGACGCCGTAACCCGCTGCGCGCGCGGCCCTTTCGATGCCGAGCAGCATGCACGCGGGACCGTAGAGGATGGTGTCGAAGGTGACCACACCGAACCGCCGGGAGCGGCGGCTGACCAGTCCGCGCGCCATCGCGTTGGGCCTATAGCCCAGCTCGGCGACCGCGCGCAGCACCCGCTCGCGGGTCTCCGGCCGCACCTGCGGACTGTCGTTGAGCACCCGCGACACGGTCTGATGCGATACCCCCGCCAACTTGGCGACGTCGGTCATCACCGCCGGCCGCCCGCCCCTGTCCGTGTCCCTCACGCCTGCCAGCGTATGCGGCCCAAGGGCTTACGGCCGGTGCGCCAGCGCCGCGAACATGGTGACCGAGACGAGATGGTCACCGATTGCCGCGCCCGCGGCCAGGTCGGCGAGCAGCCGCTCCCCCTGCGCGGCGGTGAGCACGCCCGCCTCGACGGCGGTCCGCGTCTGCCCCGGATACATCGGCCCGTCCGGCTGCGGGGCCCACACCACCGCCTCCGAGCCCAGGTCGTCGGCCACCAGTCCCGCGCCGGTCAGCAGGCCGCGCAGCCGCCGGCCCGAGGCGGGGTTGGGCACCTCCGCCCGCAGCCACGCCACCAGCGCGCGCACGGCGGCGGGCTCGCCGGGGTGGACGATCGTGGTGAACCAGTCGCTGTCGATCAGCACGGCCCGGCCGCCGGGCCGCAGCACCCGCGCGATCTCCGCGGCCGCGGCCCGCGGGTCGTCCAGGAACTGGAAGACGCGTTCGCAGCGCACCGCGTCGAAACAGGCCGTGGGGAAGGGCAATTCGTCGACCGATCCGGTCACGAAGTACGCCGGGCCGGGACCGGTCCGGCGGCGGGCCAGCCGCAGCAGCGCCGGATTCGGGTCGACGCCGACGGCCGCGCCCGCCGGTCCGGTGCGTTCGGCGCAGGCGAGAACCTCTGTGCCCGTGCCGGAGCCGATGTCGAGGGCGCGTTCGCCGGGGCGCACCGCGAGCGCCGCGCGGGCCCAGTCCCGCATCCGCCGAATCCCCGGTAGCTCGGCCTGGAGGTCCAGAATCCGGGTCAGCTGGTCGATTCGCGCTGTGGCGATTCGGTTTTCCCGAAACGACGGCGCCCGAACCCGGTCGGTCATGGGACCAGGATAGGGAGGGCGGGGATTACGGCGCGGTGCGTTCGGCGAGCCGGACGCGCACGGCGCCCACGACCCAGCGCAGCGCGCCGACGGTGGTGGCGGCCAGGACGGCGATCTGTAGCGAGCCGGTGACCAGGACGAGGATGAGCAGGATCGGCAGCGCGAGGGCGAGCGCCTCGAGCTTGTAGACCGGCCACGGCGTGCCCGCGATATCGATCGTCGCCCGGGGGACGATCGCGGGACGCGAGGTGGGGTCGACCACTGCCATGTTGTCAGGGTACTCGCATCGTCAAGTTCGGTCCAACGAACATTTTCCTTCCGGGAAGACCCGCTGGTCGCTGGCTATTCTCGGATGCATGCCACTTTCCGGAGAGTACGAGCCCAGCCCCGCGGACTGGGTACGCGCACAGGTCGATACGTACGAGGCATCCGACGGCGCCGAGGGCGGCACCCACGAGGGCAAGCCGATCATCCTGCTCACCACCCGCGGCGCGCGCAGCGGCAAGCTCCGCAAGACCCCGCTCATGCGGGTGGAGCACGACGGCGAGTACGCCGTGGTGGCCTCCAAGGGCGGCGCGCCCCAGCATCCGGTCTGGTACCACAACATCAAGGCCGACCCGCACGTCGAACTGCGCGACGGCGCGGTGGTGAAGGACTACACCGCGCGCGAGGTGACGGGTGCGGAGAAGGCGCAGTGGTGGGACCGGGCGGTGGCGGCGTGGCCGGATTACGCGAACTACCAGAAGCGGACGGATCGGGAGATTCCGGTGTTCGTGTTGTCGCCTAGGTAGGTCCCGGCCAAAGCATGCCGGGAACATGGGGACGTGCGGGCCGGGAACATAGGGACGCGGGGGGCTCGCTCGTGCGCCCGGATAGCATGGGCGGATGTCCCGACCGCTGGATGTCGCAGAGCAGGTGTCAGGTCCGCTGCCGGAGTTGAGTGCGGACGAGATCGAGGCTGCCGCCAAGCGAATTTCGGGCATTATCGAGCCGACCCCGCTGCAGCGAGTGGAGCGGTTGTCGGCGCTGTCGGGTGCGAACGTGTACGTCAAGCGCGAGGATCTCACCGCGGTGCGGTCCTACAAGTTGCGCGGCGCGTACAACCTCATCGTCCAGCTGACCGAGGCCGAGCGCGCCGCGGGCGTGGTGACCGCCAGCGCGGGCAATCACGCCCAGGGCGTGGCGTACGCGTGCCGGGCGATGGGCATCACCGGCCGCATCTACGTCCCGACCACCACCCCGAAGCAGAAGCGTGACCGGATCCGCGTGCACGGCGGGGAATTCGTGCAGCTCCTGGCCGTCGGCGACACCTACGATGCCGCGGCCGCCGCGGCCGCCGACGACGTCACCCGCACCGGCGCGACCATGGTGCCGCCCTTCGACGACCCGCGCACCGCGGCCGGGCAGGGCACCATCGCCGCCGAGATCCTCGAACAGCTCGGCCACGCACCGGATCTGGTGATCGTGCCGGTCGGCGGCGGCGGCTGCCTCGCCGGGATCGGCACCTATCTGCGCGAACGCTCCCCCGCCACCGGCATTCTCGGCGTGGAACCGGCGGGGGCGGCGTCGATGACGGCGGCCCTGGTGGCCGGTGGCCCGGTGACGCTGCCGGAGATCGATCCGTTCGTCGACGGCGCCGCCGTGCGCCGCGTCGGCGACCTGCCCTACGCCGCGGCCACGAGGTTCGGCGGCCGGGTGGTCTCGCACGCCTCGCTGCCGCTGCTCACCGCGACCGAATCCGCCGGGGGCGCGGGCGCTTTCCGCATGCTGATGGTCGACGAGGGCGCGATCTGCACGGCCATGCTGGCGCTGTACCAGAACGAGGGCATCATCGCCGAGCCCGCCGGTGCGCTCGCGGTGGCGGCGCTGGCGAGCATCCGGGTGCCGGCGGGGTCGACGGTGGTATGCCTGGTGTCCGGCGGCAACAACGACGTGTCCCGCTACGGCGAGGTCATCGAGCGTTCCCTGGTGCATCAGGGCCTGAAACACTATTTCCTGGTGGACTTCCCGCAGGAGCCGGGCGCGCTGCGCCGCTTCCTGGACGAGGTGCTGGGGCCCGACGACGACATCACGCTGTTCGAGTACGTCAAGCGCAACAATCGCGAGACGGGCGCGGCCCTGGTCGGCATCCAGCTCGGCGAGCCGGACGGCCTGTCGCCCCTGCTGAAACGCATGGGCGAGGCCCCGATCCAGTGCGAGCGCCTGGACCCGGACTCGCCCGCGTACCGCTATCTGACCTGAGCCGGACGCTAGACAGCCCGGCGTGCCGAGGTGGCGCGCCGGGCTGTCCGGTCCCCTCCTGGTACTGGTCGTCGTGCGGATGTACCGGGGAGGTAATCCCGCTACGGATCCCGGATCCGTCCTGTTCAGAGTATCCGTCCGGACGGTTTGCGCGCAGCCGGTCCGGACCGTCAGGCAGCGGCGGATTCGGGAAGCGCCGCCGGACGGCGGGCTGCGGCGCGGACGCCGCGCAGGACCAGCGGCAGTACCCAGGTGGACGCCAGCTGATCCCAGGCGAATCGGTTGAGCGTGAGCCGGTTGTGCACGAATCCGACGGACAGGCCCAGGCGCGGTTCGGCCCAGCCGAACGACCCGCCGAGGCCGATGTGCCCGAATCCGGTGCGCGCGCCGACCTGCGGCAGCGAGTGGTAGCCCAGGTGCCACATCATCGGCACGTAGAACAGGGCGTGGTCGAGCCGGTAGCACTCGACCCGGCGCAGCGCGGCGATGGTCTCGGCCGACAGGTAGCGGCGGCCCTCGATCGTGCCGCCGCAGGCGAGCGCGCCGTAGAGGGTGGCGAGTCCGGGCGCGGTGCACACGCCGTTGCCCGCGGGCAGTTCGGTGTCCAGGATCGGCGGCCGCTCCCCCTCCAGCAGTCCCTCCAGTCCGGGCAGGAACAGGGCGCGGCTGGCCGCCCCGGCGGGGCCCGGAATGCCTTGGGCGCGGCCCAGAATCAGCGCGCCGAGGGCGGTTCCGGCCACCGCCAGCCGCGAACCCGCCAGTGCCGCAACGGTGGTCGCGGACCCGGCGGGCGGACGGCCCAGGTGCAGGCCGTCGATGCCGAGCGGATCGGCGACCTCGGTGCGGAACAGGTCGGCCATGCCGCGGCCGGTGATCGCGCGCGCCAGTCCCGCCGCCAGCCAGCCGAAGGTCAGCGCGTGGTAGGTCGGAATCCCCAGCAGCCGATCGGGTGTCGCGGCGGCCAGCCGCCGCTCCATGAGTTCGTGGTCGAGCACCTCGGCGAGCCCGCCCGCGATCGTGGGCAGCGCGGACAGGCCCGCGCGATGGGTCAGCAACTGCCGCACGGTGATCCGCTGCTTTCCGGCGGCCCCGAACTCGGGCCAGTACTCGGCGACGGGCGCGTCGTAGTCGAGCAGGCCGCGATCGGCCAGCCGGTGCAGGACGGTGGCGGTGACGCCCTTGGTCGCGGAGAACGCGATGGCGCCGGTGTCGCGGGTCCAGGGCTCGGCGGGCGATGCCTGCCCGGTCCAGATATCGACCAGCGCCTCCCCGTGCCGGTGCACCGTCAGCGCGCCGCCCGCGCCCGGGCGATCGCCGATCAGGTTCGCGAAAGTGCGGACGAGGGGCTCGAATCCGGCGGCGGCGTGCCCACCCACCCCCGCGGGCAGGTCGGCGAGGCCGGAAGAAGCGGCATTGCTCACATAACCACCGTACGAGCGGCGTTCTGGGCGGATACGCCGAGTTATGGGATCGTTGCGGTCCTGGTCCACACCGCGGTCAGCGTGGCGAGCGCGCCGATCCCGGCCGCGAAGGCCGTGACCGCGGCGAACAGCGAGGTGCCGTCGGCCAGCAGCCCGACCCCGACAACCGGAAACGCGACGCCGCAGTACAGGCAGACATTGAAGGCGGCCGCCAGTTCGGCCCGATGCCGCGGCGGGGCAATCCGATTGAGCTCCGCCTGCGCCCCCAGAAAGGCCAGCCCCAACCCGAGCCCGTCGAGAACCGCACTGCCAACCAGCCACAGCGCCGACCCGGTCGGAAAGGCGACGACAAGCGCGACCAGCCCGACGGTAAGCAGCCCGAGCCCCACCGACTGCGCACTCCGACTCGGCACCGACCGCAGCACAAGCTGACTCGCGGCCGCCGTCGCAAGCATCACAAACGCCACCGCGCCGAGCACGGCGAGATTGCGCGTATGCAGCAGCCCGACGGCATAGGAGGGAACCACCGAGGTGTAGAGCGCACCGACCGACCATGCCGTACCAACCGTAATTCCGATGCGGGCAAAGGGGATTCGAATATTGGCCGGGATACCGAAGGGCGGACGAGCCGAGGGGCGGGAGCTGGCGGAAGCGGGTGGGGATGGCCATGTGCCGGTGGCGGGGAGGGTGGCGGCGAGGGTTAGTAGGAGGGCGGTTTCGATCAGGTAGGAGAGGGTGCGGGGGGCGGGGGCGTATTGGGCGAGTAGGCCGGATAGGAGGGGGCCTGCTGCTCCGCCGCCTGCGACGGCCGATGTTGCGACCGCGGCCGCTCGGCGGTGGGGGCCGTCGAGTTCTACCAGGGCGGCGGTTGCGGCGCCCGTGGCGGCGCCTACCGCCACGCCCTGGATCGCGCGGCCTGCCAACAGCCAGGTGGTCGAGTCCGCCGCGGACAGGAGGAGTGATCCCGCGGCGGCGGCGAGCAGGCCGCCGATGATCAGGCGGCGGCGGCCGAAGCGGTCGGCGAGGCGGCCGCCGATCAGGAGGGTGGGGATCAGGGCCAGGGCGTAGATCGCGAAAACCGTTGCCAGCATGGCGTTCGACAGGCCGAAGCGGGCGCGGTAGAGCACGTACAGCGGTGTGGGGATCTCGGTACCGGCGATCAGGGTCAGCAGGGCGGCCGCGGTGGTCCAGAATGCCGCGGTGGTGCGCGGTGCGGGTGGGGATTCCAGGATGATGGGTGCGGACATGCGGTCGACTGTGCCGATCGCGGATACGCCGGGTCTGGTCGTATTCGGACCGGCCGCGGGTTTGTCCGGATCCGTCCGATGCTCCGGCGGGGTCGCGACGATCATGAAGATATGAGCGGTTTCCAAGCGGTCGTGACGACGGGCATCTACTGTCGGCCCGGATGCGCGGGACGTCCCAAGCCGGAGAACATCCGCATGTTCACCACGGCGGCGGCGGCCGAGGCGAAGGGCTACCGAGCCTGCCTGCGGTGCCGTCCCTATCGCGAGGAACCGGTCGGCCCGCCCGGGTCCGAACTCGTCTGCCGCGCGGTCCGACTCGTCGTCGACGGCGCGCTCGACGCTCGCGGCGAGTCCGAACTCGCCGCGCGGCTGGGGATTTCCTCCCGGCACCTGCGCAGGCTGTTCGCGGACACCCTCGGCATCACCCCCGATCAGCTGGCCCGCTCCTGCCGCGCCCATTTCGCGCGCAGGCTGCTCGACGACACCGATATGACGATCCTGGACGTGGCCTTCGCCTCCGGATACGGCAGTGTGCGGCAACTCAATCGGGCGTTCCGGGAGATCTTCCGCGCCACACCGACCGCATTGCGGGCGCGGCGACGGTCCGGGGACCGTCTGGTCGCGGACGGCGGCGTGGTGTTGCGATTGGGAGATGCGCCGCCGCCGGACTATTCGGCCATGCTCGAGCAGGTGGCGGAGCGGGCGATCCCGGGCGTCGAGTCCGTCTCCGGCGCTACGTATCGCCGCACCATCGCCGTCGACAACCATCCCGGGGTGCTGGAGATCTCGCCCGGCGGCGATGGTCGCCTGCTGCTACGGGCCCATCTGCCCGATCTGCGGGGGCTCATCCATCAGGTCCGGCGAGCCGGGCGCATCTTCGATCCGCAACCCGGACAAGACCTTCGAACGCCCGGCGCCTGGGACGACTACGAAACCGCGGTCTGCGCGCTCATCGCCCGACACACCTCGCACGCGCGGGCCGTCATCGGCCGCATCGTCGCCCGCGCGGGCACGCCGATCCCCGGGCTGCACCATTTCGGCCTGAGCCATCTGTTCCCGGCTCCGGAGGTGCTCGCCGAAGCCGATCTGAGCGGACTGGGCCTGACTACCGAAACAGCCTGCACGGTAAGGTCGTTCGCCCACACCATCGCCACCGATCGACGCACGAGCCCCACGGTCGGTAACTAATTCCCTTGGCAGGCACATATTTCCGCAACTAGGCTGCCGGAAAACGGGTGGCTTGTCGACGGGGGTGGCAGTGGAGACCGAACGTGTGCCGGTGTTGATCGTGGGCGCTGGGTTGGCGGGTTTGGCCAGTGCGGTGTTTCTGGCGCGGCGGGGGGTAGGGGTGTTGCTGGTGGAGCGGCATTCGGGGACGTCGGTGTTTCCGCGGGCGGTGGGTCAGAATCAGCGGACGATGGAGTTGCTGGGGTTCGGTGGGGTCGCGGGTGAGGTGCCGACGGTGGGGCCGGACGCGGCGAAGTTCCGGGTCCGGGTCGCGGGGAGTCTGCGGGGCCCGGCGTTTCGGGAGGAGGTCTCCGATCCCGATACCGGTGATCGTGGTGTGTTGTCCCCGGCCGGGCTGGGTACCGCCGGGCAGCACGAGCTGGAGCCGCTGCTGCGCCGTCACGCCGAGACACTCGGCGCCACACTGCGTTTCGACACCGAACTGGTCTCGGTCGACCAGGACGACGACGGCGTCACCGCCGTCCTCCGCGACCACGACGGGCGAGTCAGGCGGGTACGCGCCGATTATCTGGTCGCCGCCGACGGCAACCGCAGCGGTGTGCGTGAGGCGCTGGGGGTGGACCGGCACGGGCCGGGGAGTCTGGGCCACAACATCAGCATCATCTTCGACGCCGACCTCGCCGATCTGGTCGACCCGACGCAGCCGACGCTGCACGTACTACACACCGCCCACACCGCGGGCGTGTTCGTCACCGTCGACCACACCCGCGACCGGCACCTGCTGACCGTGGACTACGACCCGGCCACCGAATCGCCGGCGGCGTTCACCACCGACCGCTGCCGCGACCTGATCCGCTCGATCACCGACTCCCCCGGCCTGCACCCACGAATCCGGGCCGTGCGGCCGTGGGAGATGGCCGCCGCGGTCGCCGACCGGTTCCGGGTCGGGCGGGTGCTGCTGGCCGGTGACGCCGCGAAGGTCACCCCACCCAGCGGCGGTTTCGGCGGCAACACCGCCATCGGCGACGCCTACGACCTGGCCTGGAAACTCGCCGCCGTCCTCGACACCACCGCCGGACCCGCCCTGCTCGACACCTACGACACCGAACGCCGCCCGATCGCCGACCGCGTCGTCGCCGAAGTCCTACGACTACTCGCCGCCCGCGGCCCCGACACCACCGCCGACAGCGGCCAGACCTCCGACCGGCACCGCGCGCTCGAGCTCACCCTCGGCTTCCGCTACCGCTCCACCGCCGTCCGTATCGACGACACCGACCCCGCCGACAGCGAGGACCCCTACCACCCCACCGGCCGCCCCGGATTCCGCGCACCCCACATCTGGCTGCACCACAACGACGAAAAACTGTCCACCATCGACCTTTTCGGCCGCGACTTCGTCCTGCTCACCGGCCCCGACAACCACCCGTGGGCCACCGCGGCCGCCACCGCCACCGCCCGCCTGGGCCTCCCCCTCACCACCCACACCATCGACACCCCACCCGCCCGCACCGAATTCCTCACCCGCTACGGCCTCACCACCACCGGCGCCACCCTCGTCCGCCCCGACGGCATCATCGCCTGGCGCACCCCCGGCACACCCGAGGACCCCACCCGAACACTTCACGACACACTCACCACAATCCTCGCCAGATAACGAGGCGACCAGGCGTTTCACCCCTCCGAAACCATGTCCGACATGTCCGGTACAACCGACTGGTTCGCCACTTTCGCGGGGAGTGCAATGATCTGGCTCATCGAGCGATACCATTAGCTTCGATGTGGTGTGAGTCTCAGCGGTGGCGGGTGCCGCTGTAGCTCACAGCGGTTGGCATCGAGCATCGGAGTGGGCCCTCATGATCGGAGAGCAGGCGCGGATCGGCGTTGCCGATTCGCATGTCGCGGAACTCGGGCGGACGGCGCTACGAATCGCGATCGGTGGTCGGCTGCGCGCCCTACGCGAAGAATGTGGCATCACCCGTGAAGCGGCGGGCGACCACATCCGCGGCTCGCATGCCAAGATCAGCCGACTCGAGCTCGGGCGCACCGGGTTCAAGGAACGCGACATCGACGACCTGCTCACCCTCTACGGCGTCACCGACCCGGAGCAGCGCACGGCGTTCCTGGATCTGGTAGACAAGGCCAATCAGCCCGGCTGGTGGCACCGCTATCGTGACCTGCTGCCGTCGTGGTTCGAGACCTATCTCGGTCTCGAGGGCGTCGCGCAATCCATCCGAACCTTCGAGGCGCACCTGGTTCCGGGCCTGCTGCAGACCGAGGACTACGCCCGCGCGGTCGTGGCGCTCGGCCACGACAACTTCGAGGCGGCCCGGCGTGTCGAGCTGCGCCGGAAACGCCAGGAGATCCTGAACGTGCGGCACGGTCCGACGCTGTGGGCGGTGCTCGACGAGGCCGTGCTGTACCGGCCCATCGGCGGCACGACCGTCCTGCGCGAGCAGCTCATGCACCTGGTGGATATGTCGAAGCACTCGAACGTGACGATCCAGGTGCTGCCCTACAGCGCCGGCGGCCACGCGGCGACGGGTAGCTCGTTCACTATGCTGCGCTTCGCCGAACGAGAACTGACCGACATCGTCTATCTGGAGCAGCTCAACAGCGCGGTCTACCTGGACGGTCGGCCCGATATCGAGTTCTACCGGTCGGTCATGGATCGGATTGCCGTGCAGGCCGAACCGCCCGCGAAGTCGCGCGCTCTGCTGACCTCCGCCGCCGAGCAGCTGTAACCGCTTCGGGCGCGTCGCGACCCGAGCATCGGAGACCGACAGAAGGAGACATCCATGTCGCAGTCCGTTTATCCGAGTGTTGTTCCGGCGGGAGTGGATACCAGTCGCGCCAGCATCGCCCGCGTCTACGACGCGGCGCTGAACGGCACGGACAATTTCGAGGTCGACCGCGAGGTGCTGGCGCAGGTCCGGACGGTGGCCCCCCAGGTGAACGACTTGGCCTGGGCCAACCGGGATTTCCTGATCCGGGCGTGCCGCTTCCTGGCCACGCAGGCCGGGATCGACCAGTATCTGGACCTGGGTTCCGGGCTACCGACGGCCGAGAACACCCATCAGGTGGTGCAGCGCATCAAGCGGCAGGCCCGGGTGATCTACGTCGACAAGGATCCGATGGTCCTCGCGCACGCGCGGGCACTGCTGGAGGACAACCCCGACACCAGCGTGGTGGAGGCCGACATCTTCCGCCCCTTCGAGGTCATGTCGAACCCCGTGGTGCGAGACGAACTGGACTTCACCCGCCCCATCGCCCTGTTCCAGAACGGCACCCTGCACCACTACCTCGGCGACGACGCCCCCGCCCTGATGCAGACCTACATCGACACGTTACCGTCCGGTTCGTACGTGGTGATCGCGCACTTCTTCGACCCGGAAACCGAGGAGTACAGCGACCTGGCACGCAAGATGGAGGACAAGTTCGTCCACAGCCCGATGGGCAGCGGCCGCTTCCGCACCCGCACCGAAATCCAGTCCATGTTCGGCACTCTCGACATGGTCGACCCGGGCCTGGTGCTCTGCGACGACTGGTGGCCCGACGGCCCCCGCCTGACCCCCCTGTCCGCGGTCCGGCACTGCATAGTGGGAGGCATCGGCCGCAAACCATAGGCTAGATATGCGCGAACGCCAGCAGGTGGGTGCTGGTGTTGTGACATGTGGGTCCCGTTCGAATCCGGCCGTCTCGAGCTCGGTGCGCAGTTCGTCGGCGGTGTGCCAGTGGGTCGCCTCGATGTGGCCGGGGGCCAGGTCGACGACGTGCACCGGGGTGCCTGTCGGCGGCGAGCCGCTCGGCGTGCACCCCGGTGCCGCCGTCGGGTGCCCTCTCTGCGGCGGTGGAATAGTGCCGAACCAATTCGGAAGTCATACCCGCATGCTGGGGCTTCCGGGGCAATGGTCGGCAAGGGGTTTCAGGATCGGAGGACGGCGAAGGAATGGGCCGGAAGGGTTGTGTGGGTGGGGGTTTGGGTGATGGGGGCCCAGGTCAGGAGGGGGGTGCCGGTGGTGGGGATGGTGGTGGGGGTGGGGGACAGGTTGCACAGGATGTGGATGTCGGTGCGGTGCAGGGTTATCCAGTCGGATTGGTCGTCGTGGTCGATGGTGAGGTGGTCCAGGCGGGGGTCGGTGAGTGCGGGGTGGGTGCGGCGCAGGGTGAGCAGGGCGCGGTAGCAGTCCAGGATTCGGGTGCGGTCGGGGTCGGCGGGTTCGGACCAGTCGAGTTTCGAGCGTTCGAAGGTGGCCGGGTCCTGGGGGTCGGGAATGTCGGTGGTGGGCCAGCCGTGGTCGGCGAATTCGGCGATGCGGCCGGTGGCGACGGCGGCGGCCAGGTCGGGTTCGGGGTGGGAGGTGAAGAACTGGAACGGGGTTCGGGCGCCCCATTCCTCGCCCATGAACAGCATCGGCGTGTAGGGCGACAGGAGGACCAGGGCCGCCCGCACCGCGAGCTGGCCCGGGGTGAGGTAGCTGCTCGGGCGGTCGCCGCGGGCGCGGTTGCCGATCTGGTCGTGATTGCAGGTGTAGGCCAGCAGGGAGCTCGCCGGGGTGGTGCGAATGTCCAAGGGACGGCCGTGGATTCGGCCGCGGAAGCTGGAATATGTTCCGGCATGGAAGAATCCGTGGCGCAGGGTGTCCGGCAGGCAGCCCGGCGCGGCGAAATCGGCGTAGTAGCCGTGGCGTTCGCCGGAGACCGCGGTGTGCACGGCGTGATGGACGTCGTCGGTCCACTGGCCGTGCAGGCCGTAGCCGCCCGCCGCGCGCGGGGTGATCAGGCGCGGGTCGTTGAGGTCGCTCTCGGCGACGAGGGTGAGGGGGCGGCCCAGATGTGCCGAGAGGGCCTCGGTTTCGGCGGCGAGCTCCTCGAGCAGGTGCACCGCGCGGTGATCGGAGAAGGCGTGCACGGCGTCCAGGCGCAGGGCGTCGATGTGGAAGTCGCGGAACCAGCGCAGCGCATTGTCGATAATGAAGCGGCGCACCACATCCGAGCCCGGGCCGTCGAGATTGAGGCCGCGTCCCCAGGTGTTGCGGTCGTCGGTCAGGTACGGGCCGAAGCGGGGCAGGTAGTTTCCGGACGGGCCGAGATGGTTGTAGACGACATCGAGCGCTACCGCCAATCCCTTTGCGTGGCAGGCGTTCACGAAACGTTGCAGGCCGTCCGGCCCGCCGTAGGGCTCGTGCACGGCGTACCAGAGCACGCCGTCGTAGCCCCAGTTCCGAATGCCGTTGAAGGCGTTGACCGGCATCAGCTCCACCGTGGTGACGCCGAGGTCGACCAGGTGGTCCAGCTTGCCGATCGCGGCGTCGAGGGTGCCCTCCGGGGTGAACGTCCCGATGTGCAGCTCGTAGAACACCGACCCGGCCAGTTGCCGCCCCCTCCACCCCGCATCGGTCCAGCCGCCCGGGTCGAGCACGTGCACCGCCGACCGCCCGTGCACCCCCTCCGGCTGCCGCGCCGACCGGGGATCGGGCAGCACCAGCGGATCGTCGCCCAGCAGATACCCGTACCGGGCCCCCGGTGCCGCGGCGATATCCGCCCGCCACCAGCCATCCGCGCCTGGCTCCATCGGGTGGATCGCGTCGTCCACCTCGATTCGGACACGCTCGGCCTTCGGTGCCCATACGTCGAACCGCATTCGGCCAGCATTGCATGGTGTGGTCGCGGGGGTGCTGGGAGATCCCGGCCAAAAGCATGCCGGGAGCAGGAGGGAGCCCACGGGGTGGGTGGGCGGGAGATGGACGCACTGCGAGCTGGGCGGGTGGGTGGCACAGTGAGGGCATGGGGTTTTATGGCGAGCGGGTGTTGCCGCGGTTCATCGACTTCGTTTGTGGGAGGCGGGCGCATGATGGGTTGCGGGAGCGGGTGTGTGCGGGGTTGCGGGGGCGGGTGGTGGAGGTTGGGTTCGGGTCGGGGCTGAATGTGCCGTTCTATCCGGCGGGGGTGGCGTCGGTGAGTGCGGTGGAACCGGCCGATGCGGGGTGGGAGTTGGCTGCCGGGCGGCTGGCGCGGGCGACGGTTCCGGTGTTGCGGGCGGGGTTGGACGGGCGGTCGCTGCCGTTTGCGGACAATAGTTTCGAGAGTGCGCTGTCGACGTGGACGCTGTGCACGATTCCCGATGTCGACACCGCCCTGCGCGAGGTGCGCCGAGTGCTGGTGCCCGGCGGCACCTTTCACTTCGTCGAGCACGGCCTCGCCCCCGACCCGGGCGTGCAGGGCTGGCAGCATCGGCTCACCCCGGTCCAGCGGACCCTCTTCGGCGGCTGCCACCTCGACCGCGATATCCGCGGCCTGATCGAGCGCGCCGGATTCGAGATCCGCGAGGCCGACCGGTTCTACGAAGCGGGCGGCCCCAAATTCATGGCCGCCATGACGCTGGGCGTCGCGGTCGCCCCCTGAGCCGTCACCGCTGCCTGCCTTCCGACCGCGCGGCCGAATACTCCTGCTCCGGCCGCCCGGTACTCCCGTAGCGCAGCTGCATGCGCAGCGACCCGGCGGCGACGAGATTGGCCAGGTAGCGCTGGGCGGTGGCGCGGGAGACGCCGGTGACGGCGGAGACCTCGGCGGCCGACAGCGAGCTCGGCGAGTCCCGGACCGCTTGCAGGACAAGGTCTTTCGTCGGAGACGCGGTGGCCGCGGAGACGGTGGCGGGCCCGACCGGGCGCAGCGCCTCGACGGCGGTGTCCACATCGCGGGCCGTCACCACCGGGACGGACAGGATGCGGCGGTAGCGGGCGTATCCGGCGAGCCGGGCCGCCAGGGCGGCGTGATCGAAGGGTTTCACCAGGTAGCCGAGCGCGCCCGCGGACAGCGCCGAGCGCACGGTGTCGGCCTCGGTCGCGGCGGTGAGCATCATGGCGTCGAACGAGATCTCCCGTACCAGGTCGATGCCGGAGCCGTCGGGCAGGTACACATCCACCAGCGCCAGGTCGAAGGCGGAGCCGGTGATCGCGGTGCGCGCCGCGGCCAGCGTGTTCACCGTGGCGCCGACCGCGAAACCCGGTAGCGCCGAGACGATTCCGGCGTGCAGATTGGCCACCCGGAAATCATCGTCGACCACCAGCACGCTCAGATCGGGTGCGTCCATACCGTTTCTCCCTCCACCAGCACCCCGGGCAGCCGGGCGATGAATTCGGCTCCCCGCAGCACGGACTCGCCGTCACCCGGGTGCGCCAGCACCGCATCGCCGCCCAGCGCCCGCGCCACCTGCCGGGTCAGTGCGAGGCCGACCCCGCGCCCGCCCGGCACGCCGTTGTCCGGGCGGGTCGACACGCCTTCGGCGAACACCGAATCCACCAGTTCCGCCGCGACCCCGTCACCGCTGTCGGCGACGGTGATGTGCAGCGTCGAATCCTCTTGCACCAGTTCCACTTCCACGCGCTTGGGTGGCGCGCCCGCGCGCGCCGCCTCGATGCCGTTGTCGAGCAGATTCCCCAGCACCGTCGTGACGTCCACGGGCGCAGCGAGATTCGCGTCCACCCAGGTGTTGGGGCCGAGGCGCAGCTCGACGCCGCTCTCGCGGGCGTGCGCGGCCTTCGCGGCCAGAAACGCCTGCAGATACGGGTCGCGAATGGCGTCCATGCCGGGCAGCGCCGCACCGAGCGGGCCGGAGCCGAGCAGTTCGTCGATGTACTGCGCCGCCTCCCCGGGGCGGCCGGTGTGCAGCAGCCCGCTCAGCAGGTGCAGCCGATTCGCGAATTCGTGCCGCTGCGCGCGCAATACGGTGCTCATCGAGCGCACGGCGTCGAGCTGGCGGGTCAGCGATTCGACGTCGGTGCGGTCGCGCACGCTCAGCACCGCGCCCAGCGCCCGCCCGTCGCGGCTGACCGTGCGCGCGGTGACCACCACCAGGCGATCGCCGACCGCCGCCGGGACCGGGCGGCCGTCGGCGGCCCGGAACACCTCCAGAACCCGTGGCGTCAGCCCGATCTCGTCGACCTCGCGCCCGCTCGCGCCGTCGATGCCGAGCAGCCGCCGCGCCTCGTCGTTGACGACGGTGGTGCGCCAGCCGATGTCGACGGCGACCACGCCCTCGCCGATGCCGTGCAGCACGGCGGCCTGCTCGCGCACCAGCTCCGCCAGCTCGGCGGGTTCCAGGCCGAGGGTGAGCCCGTGCCAGCGGCGCGCCAGCAGCAGCGAACCGAGCACGCCCGCCAGCAGCGCGGCGACGACGAACAGCCCCGCGCGCCGCAGGTCGCTCAGCAGCTGCGCGCGCACGGCCGCGGTGGAGATGCCGACGCTCACCTCGCCGACGACCGCGGTCCCGTCCGGCCGCTGCACCGGCACCTTGGCGCGCACGGATTCGCCGAGCGTGCCGCGCTCCTGGATGACCACCTCGGCACCGGCCAGCGCGGCCGACGGATCGGTGCTCACCCGCTCCCCCAGCCGGTCGATGTCCGGATGCGCCAACCGAATTCCGGCATCGTCGGTGATCACCACGTACAGCGCGCCGGTGCGCACCCGGGTGTCCTCGGCGATCCGGAACAGGTCGCCCGTGGCAAGCTCGGGTTCGAGGCCGGGCCCGATCGGCGTGGCGGCCGCCGAATAACGCTGCACCTCGGCGCGCACCGCGGGCTCGGCGGCGACGGTGCGGGCGATCGCCAGCGCCCGCTGCCCGTACTCTCCGGACAACCGCTGCTCACCGACATACGCGAACACGCCGAACGCGATACCCAGCGTCAGCGCCACCAGCACGACCTGCAGCAACACGATCTGTGTCCGCAACCGCACACCACGGCCGAACACGCTCATTTCACGCTGTTTGTATCACGGGGGCGGCACGGACGGCATCCACACGGCGGACGCCGCCGGACTCGAGGTGTCCTACGCCTCGGTCGCGGCGAGCGGCACAACCCGCCGAACGAACGCCGCAATTGAAAATGCCCATAAAACTATGGGCATTTCGAACTTGACAGCAAGTTTCTACGCGGCGCCTCGCAATGTGACTCGCATCACGCAAACTAGGTGCAAACGAGATATCGGCAGCAAGCCCGTCGGCGTATGCGGCGGGGTTAAGCATCGGCAAACAAAGACCATGCAGCAATTCCTTTGACCACACCAGCCGGTCTTTGCTACAGTTACTTTTATTCAGAAGATTTCAACGATCGCTACAGTGACGACGAATTTCTGAACCGTTTCCGCGCCTCTCGGAAGATGAGACGATCGCGGAATCGGCGAATGCGGTGAATAACAGCGAAGCAACTTCACCACACGAAAGAGCCGCGATGAACGAAAGTGTCTCGCAGAATACCGGTGACCAAAAAGTCAGGTTCTTCGTCCTCGGACCGTTATTGGCATACCGCGGCACGAAGCTGGTGGATCTCGGCCCCGCCAAACAGCGCTCCCTGCTGGGCGTGCTGGCGTTGCACCCCAATCAGCCGGTCACTCGGACCGAGATAATCGACAGTCTCTGGGCCGACCACGCGCCCACATCGGTCCAGAATCTGGTGCATACCTATATCGCCCGCCTGCGCCTCAAGCTGGAGCAACGACCCCGGCCCCGCGGGAGTGGAGAAGTCATCGTGTCCACCGCGCAGGGATACATGCTGAACGCGGATACCGATCAACTCGATCTGCTGCGATTTCGGGAACTGCTGAAGAGCACGGACGCCCGCAGGGACGAGGAGAATCCGGATATCGCCTTCGCCACGCTGCGCGAGGCCGTCGATCTGTGGCGGGGAGATATTCTGACCGACGTCCGGCTCGACAGTCCGTCGATGTCGGCGACGGTCGCGCTACGGCACGAATACGTGATGGCGGCAATTCGCCTGGCGCAGGCGGCCAACGCCCTCGAGCGAGACGCCGAGGTGCTACCGACACTCGAACGAGCCGTCCACATCGAACCACTGCACGAGGGAATCTGCGCCCGCTTGATGATCGCGCTGGCCAGCAGCGGAAACCAGGTCGGCGCGCTGCGCGTCTTTCACGGCCTGCGCGTTCAACTACAGCGAGAGTTCGGGGTGGATCCCGGCCCGGAATTGCGCCGGGCGCATCAGCGGGTACTTCGACACGAAATTCATTCGCGCACCGCCTGAAACGGCCGACGGAAGCGGACCTTCATGCTCGAGACGACTGCGAACGGTAGACCAGACCTGTCGACCCGTACCGTGGTGGTGAAAGATCTGGTCAAGAAGTACCCGAAGAGCGCGACCGCCGCGATCGACCGATTGGATTTCTCCGTCGACGCGGGCGAGATATTCGGCCTGCTCGGCCCCAACGGCGCCGGAAAAACCAGTACCGTCGGCGTACTGACCACCCGCATACGCCCCTCCTCGGGCACCGCGCGGGTGGCCGGTGTGGATGTCGCGCGACACCCGGCCCTGGCGCGCCGCCACCTCGCGGTGGTTCCGCAGCGCAGCAATCTCGATATGGCCCTGTCGATCCGGCAGAACCTGCTGTTCCACGCCCGCTACCACGGCGTGCCCACGGACGTGCGCGACGCCCGAAGCGCCCGCCTGCTCGAACAATTCGGCCTGGCCGACCGTGCCGACGAACGACCGCATCGACTGTCCGGCGGGCAGGCCCAGCGCGTGATGATCGCGCGGGCGATGATGCATTCCCCCACGGTCCTGTTCCTCGACGAGCCCAGCACCGGCCTGGACCCGGCCGCGCGGCTGTTCCTCTGGGAGCGCATCCGAGAGCTGAAGGACGGCGGCGTCACCGTCGTGCTGACCACGCACGACATGACCGAGGCCGCGACGCTGTCCGATCGGGTGGGAATCATGGACCACGGCCGACTGCTCGCGCTCGACTCGCCGGGCAATCTGACCGAGAGCGTGCCGACCGAGGCACACACCGGAACACCCACTCTGGAAGACGTTTTCATTCATTACACGGGGAGGGCACTTCGTTGAGCACCGCGGTCACCGGGGAGATCGGCGCGCAGACCGCCTTTCCCTATCACCGGTCCTTTCTCGCCATCCTGCTGCGCGACATCTACGTGACCGGCCGGGACCTGCCGGGTTTCCTGGCGCAGGTGGCGCTGCAGCCGTTGTTCCTGCTGTTCGTCTTCGGGCATGTGATCACGACACTCGGATTCGCCGACGCCCACTACTCCGATCTGCTGTTTCCCGGAACCATCGCCATGTCGGCGATGCTGACGAGCCTGCAGGGCACCGGAATGCCGCTGGCGATCGACTTCGCGGTGGCCAAGGAGATCGAGGACCGGCTGCTGGCACCGATTCCACTCGCGCTGGTCGCGACGGAGAAGATTCTGTTCGGAGCGCTGCGCGGCGTGCTGACGGGCATTCTGGTATTTCCGATCGGCCTGCTCATGCTGGGCTCGATACCGCTTCGCGCCCAAGGACTCCCGCTGCTGGTGGTGACCTTGCTGCTCGGCAGCCTGGTCGGCGCCTCGCTGGGCATGGTGCTCGGAACTCTCGTTCCGCCGAATCAGATCAACGTCGTCTTCGCGGTGATCATCACCCCGGTGCTGTTCACCGGGTGCAGCCAATACCCGTGGCCGTCACTGGAACACATCCCGTGGTTCCAGTGGCTCACCACGCTCAATCCGCTGACCTACGTGAGCGAGACCATGCGGGCGGCCCTGGTGCCCGGCGTGCCACACATCGCGAGCTGGATCTGCGTGCTCATGATCGCGCTGTGGCTCGCGCTCTGCGGCGCCGTCGGTCTGTGGGGATTCCAGCGTCGAGCGACGAACCCCGCATGAGCGCCGAGAACCGCGGTCGGCCGATCCTCGCCGTCTCGCCGCATCTCGACGATGCCGTCCTCTCCGTGGGCGCGACGCTCGCCGCCCTGACGGAGTCCGGCCGACGCGTCGTGGTCTGCACCGTCTTCGCGGGCGATCCGCCGCGGCCGCTCACACCGGCGGCCGTGGCCTTCCACCGCCACTGCGGGCTCGGGGCGGACGCGGTCGCCGAACGGCGCGAGGAAGACCGGCGAGCCCTGGACGTACTCGGCTGCGCGGCCGTGCATCTCGGTTTTCCGGACGGAATTTATCGCAGGGTCGACGGGCAGCCGCTGTGTTACCGATCCGGTGCGCTGTTCGAGCCGGATCTGCCCGACGACCCCGGGCTGCGGCGGTCGCTCGACGACGCTCTGCTCCGAGTGCTGACGGAGCTCGACCCGGTGTCGGTCCTGACCTGCGCCGCCACGGGCGGCCACATCGACCATCGCCTCACGGTGGACGCGGTCCTGACCGCATGCCACGCGACCGATCGCTCTCCGCTGCTCTGGGAGGACCTGCCCTATGCGCTGGAGGAACACGATCCGGGGCAGGCCGAGGCCGTCACCGTGGCCGCGACGAACGAGCGGCACCTGGACCGGAAGCTCCGCGCCGTCGGCGAATACCGCTCCCAGATCGGGGTGCTGTGGCCGGACGAGCCGAACTGGCCGGAACTGCTGCGTCGGCACGCGCTGTCCCGGCCGCGCACCCTCGAACTTCTCCGGCCCGCACGGAGATTCGGGTAGCCGCTATCGGGCCGACGGCCGCGCCGGGTCGAGCCCGACCAGCGCCGCCAACTCCGCCAGCCCCCGACCGGCGAGGGTGGGCAGCCGGGCCTGAGCCGGATCCGGATCCACCGACGTCAGCGGCCCCGGCACGATCACGCTGCGCAACCCGGCCGCTCGGGCGCCGGCGGCCCCGATCACCGAATCCTCGAGCGCGAGGATTTCCTCCGGTCGCGCGCCGAGCCGCCGTGCGGCCGAAAGATGAAGGTCCGGTGCGGGTTTGCGGGCGTCCACATCCTCGCGGCACACCACCGCGGACAACGACGACAACAGGCCCAGCCGACGCAGGTGGCCCACCACCCACTCGCGGCGCGAGCTGGAGGCCACCGCCAGCGGCACCGCGGCCGCCACCGCCTCGTCCACCAGTGCCCGGACGCCGGGCAGCGCGTCCTCCGCGTCGGCCAGCCGCTGATTGCGCGCGCGGACGGCCGCGGCCAGCGCGGTCAGGTCCACCTCGACCGGGTGGGGCAGGATCCGCCGGAGGAATTCCTCCGGCGGAAGCGCCGCGCCGATCAACGACCGATAGCGGTCGCGATCGATACGCATCCCCAGCTCACCGCACTGCTCCGAACAGGCCCGCCACAGGGTGGTTTCGGTATCGAGGACGAGCCCGTCGAAGTCCAGCACGACGGCGGCCAGCGACGGCCGCACCGTCATCGCGATCCGATCGGCGACGGCCGCGCGACGCCATCGATCGTCGCGCGCAGCGCATGGAACGGGCCCAGATCGCTGCCGAAGAACGGCCGCAGCAGGTCCGACTGATCCAGGAACTCCTTGCCCCGCAACGTCCCGTACAACAGATCGCGCAGAAAGATCGCGGTGCCCTCGGCGACCGGCCGGTAATCCACCCGGCGCGCGGACTGGATCGGCATGTCCGGGTGGCGTGCCCGAAATTCCCGGCCCGCGAACGCGTTTTCGAGGAAGAGCCGGATCGAGATCGATGCGGCGGGCGCGGCGGCGCGGATGCGATCCACCACCGCCGAGAGCGTATGGCCCGACATCAGCACGTCGTCGATCACGCAGACCTCGGCGGCGGTGCCCGACAGCTCCGCGAGCGCGGTGTCGAAGGCCGCCGGAACCCGTGCGGCCACGGTGTGTCCGGCCGGGTCCAATTCCCGCCGCACCTTCACCTGGACGATCGCGCCGCTGTGCGATGCGACCGCCCCGGCCGCGTTCAACAGGGCCGGTCGCGCCCCCACCAGGACGAACCGATCCGCGCGAATCCTGGCATTGCCCAACCACCATTCGACCAGCTCCCGGTAGGGGATGTAGCGCAGGGCGGCGGGCAGGTCGGTGGCGGCGGCCGCCATGGTCTGCTCGACGGCCAGGCGGGCGTGCGCCTGGCGCGCGTTGGCCGCGAACAGCGGCAGATCGTCGATCAGTTGCAGTTCCATCGGATTCACACCGGGGTCACCGACAGCCGGTACCGCTCCAACCGAGGCTCGAACACGTCCTCGAAATCGACGTTGCGGTGCCGATAGCATTCGAAGCACGGGTGATAGGCCGGAACGTCGGTCGTGTGCCCGTCGGCGTGCCACCGGCGCAATCCGAGCCATTCCGGCCCGTTCCATATCTCGTCGAATCCCTGTTTCGTGAGATCGCCCATGCCCGAATGCTTCATCATGGGGCCGATCAAATGGTCGCAGTACCCGACGCTTCCGTCGTAGCCGATGGTGGCGTACGACCACGGATGAACGCAGAACGGGACGTTCTTCTTCAGCCCCACGCACGTGCCCAGCGTGGTGCCCGCGAAGAGTTCGACCCCGAGCTCGCCCGCCCGGACCGAGGCCGCGTGCACCGCCGCGTCCACCCTGTCGTCCAGCCCCGTGAGCGAGTTCGGATCGTCCTCACCGAGGGTGACCTCGTTGAGCACGATATGGCGGACACCGGCGTCGTTCGCGTAGTCGACCAGGCCGACCAGGCTGTCGACCGTGCAGGCCTGCACGGTGGCGACGATCCGCAACGAGTCGATCGAGTCCCGGGCCCGCAGCTGCGCCGCGATCCGGCGCAGGTTCTCGTCGATGATCGTGAACTTCGCGCCGGTCCGGCTGAGGTCGAGCACCTCCTGCGTGGCCGCGTCGAGCGAGACGTCGATCATCGCGTCCATCTCGACCAGCCGATCCATGGCCTTGCGTCGCTTCAGCGAGAGGTTGGTGACGATCCGGCACCGCGCCCCGTAGTACCGCACGGTGTCGAGGATGTCGTCGATGTCCGGCGCCAGCAGGCTCTCGCCCCAGCCCCGGATGTCCACCATTTCCGCTGCGGGAAACAATAATTCGGTGGCTTGCCGGAAAATGGACCGGTCCATTTCGCGTTCCCGGTAGCCGATCGAGGCCGGGCGGCACATCGGGCAGTGCAGATTACAGCCCTGGGTGAGCTCCACCATGATGTAGCGAGGCAGGCTCGAAAGCTCGACCAGACCCGCCCGGACCTCCTGCTGGTTCAGTTCCGCATTGCGTCGTTTGAGTTCGGCATAGGACTCGGTGTGCTGTACAACCACCCTGACCTCCTGTTGGATTGTCGGATCAGTGCCCGCCGGAGGCGGACACGACCGTGCGATAGATCCCGATCTGTGTGTCGATGAAACGGTCCGGAGAAAACTCCTCGGCCTTGTCGGCCACGCGGGTCAGCAACCCTGCCCGGCGGGACGGTTCGCGGAGCGCGCGCAGGGCCGATGCCAGCTCGTCCGGCGACCCGGGGGCGACCAGCAGGCCGTTCTCGTCGTGCCGGACGAGTTCCGGGAGCGCGCCGACCCGGCTCGCGATGACGGGCAAACCGGCGCAGAACGCCTCCAGCACAACCAGTCCGAAGGTCTCCGGTGACGTCGACGGGCAGACGAGCGCATCGGCCTCCGCGAGCAGGGCACGCCGGTGCTCGCCGTCGACCGCGCCGTGCACCACGATCCGGCCGTCCTTCGCCGCGGCCGCCCGCACCCGTGGTTCCAGCATGCCCGTGCCCGCCACGTGGAGCCGAATGTCGTTGTCCGGCACCGCCGCCAAGGCATCCAGCAGGCATTCGACGCCCTTGTAGTAGTCCACCCGCCCCAGATAGAGAAATCGGGTCGGCTCCGCGCCGTGCCCCAGTGCCGCGATGCGACGGCGCACGGCCGCCCGCGGCGTACCCCATTCCCACGGCACGGCATTGGGTACGACCGTGCCGGGAACGTCGCGGAAGTAGCCGTCGTCCCGATAGGCCCGCATGGCCAGTTCGGAGGGCGCGCACACGTGGGCGACCCCGGCCGAGAGCCGGCGATGAATCTGCTTGAGGCGGCGCACCGTCCACGGCGGGCGCGACGACATCGTGTCCCAGTCGGGATGGATGCCGCGGTAGGGATTGAAATTCCAGAGCGAGAACAGCTCGTGCACGGTCTGCACGATCGGTACGCGGTGCCGCCGGATCGCGGCCAGCGTGGCGAAGGTCAACCGGCGCAACATCTGGATGTGGCAGACATCCGGGCGGAACTCCCGCAGCGCGGCGGACACCTTCGGGGCGACACCCGGATTGTGCACGGCCAGCGTGGCATTCGCCACGCCGAGCCGGTCGCCGCGCGGTGTGCCCAGCGCCGGCGGGCGGACGCGGTAGACCCGGATGCCGTGCACGGTCTCCGCCTCGTCGCGTTCGCCCTGGCACAGCACCCCGACCACATGACCGCGTTCGATCAGCCACCGCGCGAGATTCCAGCTGAACCGCTGCGTCCCGCCGACGGTTCCGTCCGCGAAATTGCCGTTCACCAGCAGTATTCGCAGCGGGGCGGCGTAGCCGCGCGCCGCCGGGTTATCGAGCATCGACCTCACCTGCCGGACTTCCGGCGGTGAACGGTGCGACGTCGCGGAGAATGGTGCGGTCGGTGTGCAACTCCCGCTGCGGCCAATGCCAGTGCCGCAGCGTCAATTCGCCCTCCGGACAGTAGAACGAGTGTCGGCACCGCGGCGACAGCACCAGCAGATCCCCCGGTCCCACCGCGAACTCCGCGTCGTCCATCAGGACGTATCCGGTACCGCCCGCGATCAGGGTGACCTGCCCCATGATGTGGTGCACGACCAGTGGCCGGTCGCTGTCGGGCGTGAGTACCTGGACGGGCTCGCCGAGCTCGTCGAACATCTCGACGACGGCGGGCAGGAGGGCATCGTCGATCCGAATACGTTGGAATGACATCTGTTTCACCTCATCGAGAGCGTTCCGCACACATTGATGGTCTGACCGTTGACGGCCCCGCTCTCGGCGGAGCACAGCCAGCGAACGGCGGCGGCGACCTCCCGCGGATCCAGCAGGCGGTCGAGTCCGGTGCGCCGGGCCATCTCCGCCTCGTAGCCGCCCGGCGCGAGACCGTGTAATCGGGCCAGCTCCGCCCGGCCGGTCGCCGCCATCTCCGTGGCCACCGCCCCCGGACAGACGCAGTTGGCCCGGATTCCCTTCGGCGCCACCTCGGCCGCGAGGCTCTGGGTGTAGGCGACCAATCCGGATTTGCTGGCGCTGTAGGCATGCAGATACGGCACGCCCGGCCGCTCCGCCGTCGACGCGACATTGACGATCGTGCCGGCACCGGCCGCGATCATGCCGGGCAGCACGGCGCGCACCAGCATCATCGGGGCGAGCAGATTCAGGGTGACCTCGGCGGCGGCGGTCTCCGGATCGAGAACGTCCGCGGGACAGGGGTATCCGCCACCCGCATTGTTCACCAGCACCGCGGCGGGACCACCGCGCCGGTCGAGCGAGGACATCACCTCGGCGGGCAGGGCGGCCACGGTGGCCCGATCGGACAGATCGGCGGACAGGAAATCGACGGCGGCGCCGACGGTTTCGGGCTCAGTCCGACCGATGACGAGGCAGTGATGGCCGTCCTCGACCAGGCTTTCCAGCACCGCCGCGCCGATCCCCCTCGAGGCGCCCGTCAGGACCGCCGTGGGCTTCATGCCGACGCTCCGATCCAGTCCCGCAGCCCGGCGGGTACCTCGTCGGGATGGCATTTCACCTCCACGCCGACGACGCCCGGCGTCGCCAGCGCCGCCCGCAGGCCGGTCTCCACGTCGTCGGGGCCGTCGATGCCGAAGGTCGGGATGCCCATGGCCTGGAGCCAGCGGGTGAAGTCGATATCGGAGATGTCGCTGGCGCGAATGTCTCCCGCGTACACGTTCTGCTGATGAATCCGCACCCGGGCATGCGACCGGTTGTTGAACACGACGACCAACAGGTTCGCGCCGCGCTCGGCGGCCACCGACAGCTCGCATCCGTGCATCAGGATCGAGCCGTCGCCGGTCACGCAGACCGTCCGAATATCGGGTCGGGCCAACGCCATTCCGATCGATGCGCCGATGGCCCACCCCATCGCGCCCAGCCCGCAGTTGAGCTGTAGGCCACCGGCGAGCGGCGCCCGGAACAGCGACAGCGTGTCCAGCCAGTGATTGCCCGCGTCCGGAACGACCACGGCCGTGGCCGGTAGCAGCTCGGCGAGCCGGGCCACCACGCCCGACATCGAGACGCTGTCACCGAAGGTCGTCGCCTGCGCGGCGACCGCGGCACGCCCGCGTTCCTGGAACTCGCGGACGAAGGTTCGGCTCGAGGCGGTGCCGCTCGGAGCGTCGCCCTCACCCTTCAGGATCGCCGCCAACGCCGTGGTCGCGGTGGAGACGTCCGCGTGGACGGCGACCTGCGGCCGCTGCCGCAGCTGTAGCTGCTCGGCCTCGATATCCACCCGAATCACGAACGCGCGCTTCAGGATGTCGCCGATCGGCTGGGTGTAGTAGGCGGACATGCTGGCGCCCAGGACCAGAACGGTGTCGGGATCGTAGTCGCGCAGCGTCGACACCAGATCCGGACGCTGCCCCGGTCCCAGATGTCCCAGGAACAGCGGGTGATCACCCGGCAGGCAACTCACCGACTTCGTGGTCGAGACGACCGGCGCGTCGACCATGACGGCCAGTTCGGCCACCGCCTCCATCGCCCCGGACAGCACCGAACCCCACCCGGCCAGGATCAACGGCCGCCGGGCCCGGGTCAGCGCCGCCGCGGTGGCCGACAGCGCCTCGCCGGGTGCACCGCCGATCCGGGCGATCCCCGGCCCCTCGGACGCCTCCAGCCCCGGGGGCGCCTGTTCCTCCGGCAGCTCGGTCTCCTGAAGATCGAACGGAACGCTCAGATGCACCGGTCCCGGGCGACCCGCCAGCGCCAGATCGATCGCGGTATCCACCTGGAAGCGCGCATTGGCCAGGTCGACGATCTCCATCGACGCCTTGGTGATCGGGCCGAACAGATCGCCCGGCGACACGCTGCGGTCGAGCACATACGATTCCAGGAACGCTCCGCGGCCGAAGGTGGCGGTCGGCGCCTGCCCGGTGAGCACGAGCAGCGGCACCGAATCCCGGTAGGCGCTCGCGACGCCCGTGACGCAGTTCGTCAGGCCGGGCCCGATGGTCGCCACCGCGACACCCAGTCGGCCGGTGGCTCGGGCCCACCCATCGGCCATGAAGACCGCGCCGGTCTCCTGCCGCGCCAGCACGATCTCCGGCGCCTGGGAGAACTCCTGCCAGATCGGCATCACGAAGGATCCGGGGACGCCGAAGGCATAGCGTATGCCGCGTTCGTGGAGCCGCCGATAGATGTAGGTACAGAGTTGCATCGCACCGCCCGCCTGTCGTCGAATGGCTCGGGCGACAATTCCGCCCGAATTCCTGTGAACCGTCCGAAGAGCGCGATCCGGCGGTACAGCTCCCGTCCGTCGACGAACAGCTCACGTGCCGAGACGCGCCCCTGCCCCACCCGCGCGAGATCGAGCTCGCGTTCCACCGCCCGTGCCGCCGCCACGGTCGAGGCGATATCGAAATCGTCGGGAAAACTCAGCTCCCCGTCGCGGACCGCGCGCACCCCGACCGGCATGATGTCCTCCACGTCCGGGATGCACCGCGTCAGATGCACCGCGGAGTGCCCGAGATCGGTGAACCGCCGCAGCAGGCTGTCCGGCCCGAGCGCCTTGTGATGGAATGCGCGGGCGGCGCACAGCGCGAACCCCACGCCGCTCCGCTGCGCCCGCAGCGCGAACTCGACGTCCTCGTACCCGTAGTGGGTGAATCCGGGATCGAAACCGCCGACGGCTCGGAAAGCGCTGCGCGACATGGCGAAACCGCACGAGACGAAGGCCCGGAAGTCGAGCGCGCCCAGTCGTGCGCGCCGCCGGTACTCGCGAAAGAACGAGGGGACGTCGTAGAGGTAGGTGCCCAGCGACCGCACCCGCCCCGGCAGCGGCAGCACATCGGCGAGCACGATGCGCTCCGGATCGTCGAGCGAACGGTCGCGAAGGACGGCGAGGGCGCCCGCGGCGAATTCGATATCGGAGTCGACGAACAGCAGCACATCGCCCGCGCAGACCTCGGCGCCGAGATTGCGGCACAGCGATTGATTGCCCTCCGCGGCGAATTCGTGGCGCACGGGGAACGGAAAGTCCGCCCTAGACAGCCACTGCCGGTTGAGCATCTCCCGGTTCTCGACCACCACGACCTCCATCGATCCGGACCGAGGAGATTGGGCGGCCAGGGAATTCAACAGCCTCGTCAGCTCGTCGCGGCGCGCGTACACGGGAATGATCACCGAGAGCAGGGGCGCGGTCATGAGCGGGCGGCGGCGGTTTCGATGGGCCGACCCGCCGCCACGGCCGCCAGGGCGTCGACGACGGAGTCGAGTTCGGTCTCCGTTCCGAGCCCGACTCGAATGTGGTTGCGGAAACCCATATCCGAACACGGGCGAACCAGCACGTCGCGACGGATCAGCTGCTCCGCGACCCAGGTCGGCTCCCACGGCAGGCGGCACAGCACGAAGTTCGTCACCGACGGCACCGCGTGCACCCACGGCAGCGGGGCGATCCGCCGGAGGAAATGCTCGTGCGCGGCCCGCGTCCGGTCGCGGACGGTGGCGACGAAGTCCTGATCCGCGAGACTCGCCTCCGCGGCCGCCAGGGCGAACCTGTTCACGTTGTACACCGTGACGTGCTTGATCTTTCGCAGTTGCTCGGCATAGCCGGAGGGCGCCATCGCATAGCCGCAGCGCAGGCCCGCCAGGCCGTAGATCTTCGAGAAGGTGCGCAACACGATCACCGGGGCGCCACCGGCCACGTACGGCACCGCGGAGTCGCGGAAATCCGGGCGGGCGAATTCCATATACGCCTCGTCCATGACGAGCACCGCCTCGGTGTCCTCGGCCGCCGCGACCAGTCGGGCGATCTCCTCCGCGGTGAGCAGCGACCCGGTCGGGTTGTGCGGATTGCAGATATAGACCACCGACCGCGGCGCGCGCCGCATGGCCGCGCAGGTCGCTCCGACATCGATCCGGTGATCGGCCAGGGGGATGCGAACGCATTCCGCGCGGACCGCGTGCACGGCCGCCTCGTGGCCGGGATATGTTCCCGCCGAGACTATTCCGGTTCCGCCGGGCCCGATGAGTCCCAGCGCGGTGAACAGCAGCAGCTCGTCGATCCCGTTGCCGACCACGATGTTTCGCGGATCGATCGAATAGTGAGCGGCGATCGAGGCGGCGAGGGAAGCGGCGGTCGAATCCGGATATCGGTTGGTGCGGGTCACCTCCGCCCGCAGCGCACGCTCGGCACGAGGCGACATGCCGTAGCTGTTCTCGCTGAGACTCAATCGTAGGTAGTCACGCTCCCCGGGATCGGTCGTGTGCAGGCCGGGCCGGAATGGTTCCAGCAATCGATATCCGGCGTGCCGCAGAATTGCCGATGGCGTCGCAGGTGTCCGCCGTGCCTCGAATGCCACCAGAGTCCTCCCTACTCGATGTGCCGGCGATCAGCCGCTGCCGATCCACCTTGTGCGTCGACGTTTTGGGCAACGAATCGGCGATTCGCACCTCGTCGGGAATCATGTAGTGCGGCAGCTTTTTCCGGCAGTGGGCCAGAATGTCCGCCTCGGACACCGCGTCCGGCGCCGCGAAGACGACGATCCGAAGGTCTTGCGTCGCATCGGCAATCACCACGGCGGCGCATTCGCAGACCTGTGGATGTCCCGTCACCGCCGCCTCGATATCACCGAGCTCGATGCGGAATCCGCGCCGCTTCACCTGGTGATCCCGCCTGCCGATGAAGGTGAACTGCCCGGCGGGGCCCACGCGGACCAGATCACCGGTGCGCAGGACGAGATCACCGGGGACACCCGATTCGTGCGGAATCAGCCGCAGCGCGGTGCGATCGGGATCTCCCCAATACCCGCACATGACCGTCGCACCGCGCACGTGCAGCTCGCCGATCTCACCCTGCCGGGCTCGCCGACCGGAATCGGTGACCGCCCACAGCTCGGTATTGGCCACGGCGCGCCCGATCGGAATCGGGTCGGTGCCCTGCGGCGGCGCGGGAATGTCGTGCCAGGCGCAGACATTGCTCTCGGTCGGACCGTAGAGGTTGGCGAAACGGCGTCCCGGCAGCAGCTCCATGAGCTCACGCAGCCGCCCCGGCGCAAAGACCTCGCCCGCGAACAGCACCGCCCGCAGGGTCGCCACCCGATCCGAACGCAGACCCCCGCGGGTGGCCAACGCGACGAGCACCGAGGGCACCGAGTACCACACCGTGATGCGGTGCCGCTCGATCAACGCTGCCAGCGACGCCGGGAAGATCGAGGCCGACGCCGGCAACAGGACCACGGCGGCCGCCGCCCAGGCCGCGACGTACAGGTCGAAGACGGACAGGTCGAAGTGCAGCGGAGCATGGCTGGAGAGCCGGTCCTCGCTCGTGACATCGAAGGTGGCCCCGGCCCATTCGACGAAGGCCAGCGCGTTGCGATGGCTGAGCATCACGCCCTTGGGCGTTCCGGTCGACCCCGACGTGTACAGGATGTAGGCCAGATCGCGATCGATCGTGTCGACGGGCGGGGGCGAGGGCGGGCGGGCATCGATCCTGTCCGGCGAAAAGCACGGCAGCGGATCGGCGTTGGCCTCCTCGCCCGCGCCCACCGCGATCGCGGCGAGGCCGGGCACGCGGTCGCTCAGCTCGGCCACGGCGCGGGCGCGGGACGGCGACGCGACCACCAGCGCGATCCCGGCGTCGCGGAGCACGTGTTCGAGCCGGTCGAGCGGGCTCAGGACATCCAGGGGAACGTAGACGCCGCCGACCTTCAGCACGGCGTACAGCGTCGCCACCGTCCATGCCGATTTGTCCGCGTAGATGCCGACCCGGTCCCCCTTCGCGACGCCGAGCTCCGCGAGCAGATTCGCTATCCGGTCGGCGCGCCGGTCGAGCTGTCGATAGCTCCATGTCTCGAGCGGATCGATGACCGCGGGCGCGTCCGGGTGTCGGTCGGCCGCCTCTTCCAGGACCTGGTGCAGGAGGTAGCGCATGCGATCACTTCCCCTGGCACTCGCCTACGAATCGGACCACCGCATCGATATCCGCGAAGTTCTCCGGCAGCAGATCCTCGTCGCGGATGACGATTCCGAAGCTCTGCTGAAGATAGGCAACCATTTTCAGCAGGGTGACGGAGTCGATGACCCCGCTGTCCAAGAGCGGATAGTCGGAGGTGAGCAGGCTCGGATCGGCCTGCCATCGCGCCTCCCGGCGAATGAAATCGCTGACCCCGGCCACGATCGTTTCCTGTTGCATCGTCACTCCCCGAATTCAGATTCCCAGTTTGCGTGCGACCAGATCGCTGAGCAGTTCCGAAGTCCCGGAATAGATCCGGCTGGCCACGGCATCGCGGAGCTGTCCCGCGAATTCCAGATCCTCCAGATAGCCGTAGCCGCCGTGGAGGTGGACGGCGTCGAGGCCGGATTCCACGAGGGCGTCGCCGATGGCCAGCTTCGCCAGTGCGCCGGACATTCCGCTCGGTCGCTCGGCCGTCAGATCCCACGCCGCGCGATACAGCGACAATCGCGCGGCTTCCAGCCGCCGCTTCATACCGACGATTCGATGCGAAACGGCCTGGAAGGCGCCGATCGGCCGCCCGAACTGCTCCCGGGTACGCACGTGATCGAGGCAGCGTTCCAGTTGACGTTCGAGGGTGCCGACCGCCGGGGCCAGGATCAGGCTGCGCTCCCATTCCATGGCGGCCGAGAAGATGGCCATTCCCGCACCGGGGCGGCCGAGCAGGTGGTCTTCGCCCACGCGACAGCCGTCCAGCGACAGCTGGGCCAGCGACGAGGCATGCAGGCCCAGCTTGTTCATCGGCGGGCCGACCGCCAGCCCGGCGGTGTCCCTGGGCACCAGGAATGCCGATATCCCGCCGATACTGCCGGACCCCGTCCTGGCGAACACGATGAACACATCGGCCACGTCGGCATTGGTGACGAATGTCTTGGTTCCGTCCAGCCGCCAGCCACCGGCCTCCGGTGTCGCCGTGGTTCCCAGGGCGAACGCATCCGAACCGGAATCGGGCTCGGACATAGCATGGGCGCCGATCATCGTGCCGTCGCACAGCGCCCGCAGGTACCGGTGCTTCTGCTGCGCGGTGCCGAATCGGACCAGCGGGTGCTGGCATGCCCACATCTGCGCGCCGAGGGAGAACGGCAGCGACCCGTGCCGACATCCGTAACCGAGTGCCTCCATCGCCAGCGCCACGGTGACCGGATCGGCCGCGCTACCGCCGTATTCCTCGGGCACGGCGAGCCCCTGGATCCCGAATTTCGCGCACCGCCGCCACAGGTCGTGCGAGAACCCCTCTTCGCCATCGCATTCCAGCTCGCCGACCGCGAATCGCCGGACGCTGTCCCGGAATTCGAGCTGCTCGTCAGTGAAACCGAAATCCACCACTCACCTCGACTCGATGTAGCGTCGATAGTCGCCGAGCGCCTCCTGAACCAACCGGATCACCGCGTCCCGGGCGGCCGCGCTCGCGATGCCGTGCAGCTTGTTCTCCGTCAGGCGCAGCGACAGTCCGGAATGGGCGCCGCGCACCTGTTCGACCGCCGACCGGAACGGCGCGAGATCCACGTCCTCGACCCCGTAGATGGCACGGATCCGGACGCCGCGCGCCAGTTCGCGCCGCAGCGCCGCCACGAAATGGGCCGTCTCCCGTTCCGCCTGATCGGTGCCGGGAGCCGCGACCGTCAGCGGCGGGAACAGGGCCAGGACCGCTCGCACGTCGGGGAGCGCGGCCAGCGCGTCGAGCGCGACCCGGGCCCCGTAGCACTCACCGACGAGCACCACCTCGGCCGCACCATTGCGTTGCAGCCAGTGCACCGCGGCGACCACATCGTCGGTGAACGTCTCGAGGAGATCGAACCGATCGACCTCGCCCGTGCTCTCTCCGACGCCTCGATAGTCGAGCCGGTCGACGAGATAACCCTGCGCCGCAAGCCTTCTCGCCAACTCGACCCACGCCCGCGCATTACCCGAGGACGCGATCCCCGCGCCGGGTAGGATCGCGACGCCGAGTCCGTTCGGGAGGCCGGTCGGTAGCGTGCCGACCGCGAAGACGGTGTTCGGGCCGCTGTCGAGCAGCAGCGGCAGCTCGTTCGCCGTTGTCGCCAGGGCGGTCATGCCGCACCCCCGGCCAGCCGGTGCACCAGCCATTTCGCCGAGCGTTCGATCAGTTCCGGTGGCGGTGACGCCTGCGCGCCGAGCAGCCACCAGTTCGCCTCGGTCGCCACCGTGTCGAACTCGATCTCCCAGCCGGCCGCTCGCAGATCGCCTCCGAGCGAGGCGATTTCGGCGACCGGCTCCGCCTCGTCGCGAAAACCCACCAGCAGCGCGGCCCCGGGTCGGTCGATCAGTTCGTCCGGCAGCGAGGTGTCGACGAGGTCGCGATACAGCGCCGCGGTGACCCGGTACCCGAGGGCGTCCACGTCCACACCCGCGGCGAGCTGCCCGAAGAGCTGTTCGGCGGTGGTCTGTTCCGGCCGCCGCAGCACCAGCCCGCGCATGCGGCGAACGCGGAAGATCTCACGCAGATACGCCGTCGGATCCGGGGTCGGCTCCCACAGCAGCAGCACGCGCCGATCGCCCTGCGCCGCGGCCGCGGCGACCACCGCGCCCACTCGGGTGCCGACGAATCCGCACGGTAGCCGACCGAAACGGGAATCGATGAGCCCGGCAACGGCTTTCGTGTCCTCGATCAGGCCGCCGAGGTCGAGATCCGTTGCGAGACCGTCGCTGTGCCCGGTTCCGCGGTAGTGGAACCGGGCCACCGCCACCCCGTGCTCGGCCAGGCGACGCGCCAGCGCCACCTCGCGACGATAGTTCGCGATCGAGTCGGTGAACAGCGGCGAGCAGATCACCACCGCCGCAGTCGGATTCGCGGCCATCGGCGCGGCCACGCCGACGAACAGCCGCCTACCGGACGCCCCGACGAACTCGAACTCCTCCCGGGTCCGACCACCGGCGTCCACCAGCACGGCAGCGGCCCTCGACGTCGTACTCGCGATGCTCCCCACCCTGTCCCCTATCGGCCGCTCCCTGAGTTGCGTACACACGCACTCTGCCGCCGTCGGCTGGAATCGCTGTGGACGGGTTCTGGAATGCCTACGCACCGCCCCGGATCGGTGAGCAGAATGCGCAGAACGGGGGAATTGCAGGTTGTGTCGGTTGTGCGCACAAGGGGGTGGGGTGTGATGGCGAACACTTATGGTCGGTCGGCGGTCGCCCGCCACATCGGCGGCCTCGAGGTATCAGGAGCCAGACATGACCAATCCACTCATCGAGCTCCGGGGGGCGACGAAGCGCTTTCCCGGATCCGACGGTGGTATCCACACCGCGGTGCGGAATCTTCACTTCACCGTTGCCCCGGGCGAATTCGTCGCCGTCGTCGGACCCACCGGCTGCGGGAAGTCCACCACGCTGTCGCTGGTGTCGGGCCTGGAGAAGACGTCCGCGGGCCGAACCCTGGTGCGCGGCAAGGACGTCGACGGGATCCCGGCGGGGATCGGCTACATGTTCCAGCAGGACGCGGTGCTGCCGTGGCGCACCGTACTGGACAATGTCGCGCTCGGCCCGCGCTTGCAGCGAGTGCCGAAAGCGCAAGCGCGCCAGCGGGCCTCGGAATGGGTGCGCACGGTGGGGCTGGCCGGATTCGAGAACTACTATCCGCATCAGCTGTCCGGCGGCATGCGCAAGCGCGTCGCGCTGGCGCAGACCCTGGTGAACGAGCCCGAGATCATCCTGATGGACGAGCCGTTCAGCGCGCTGGACGTGCAGACCCGCCAGCTCATGCAGGACGAGTTGCTGCGGGTGTGGTCGGGCACCGGAGCGGCGGTGATCTTCGTGACCCACGATCTGGAGGAGGCCATCGCGCTCGCCGATCGCGTGGTGGTCATGACGGCGAGCCCCGCCACCGTCTGCGGCGACTTCCGGGTGACGCTGGAGCGGCCGCGCAATGTCGAGCAGGTTCGGCTCACCGAGGAATTCCGCGACCTGTACTCCGAGATCTGGGGCACGCTGCGCGACCAGGTCGAGGCCGCCCGCGCGAAGGGAGCCCGTCGTGTCGCCTGAGGTCGCCGAGCGGATCGCCGGTGCCGCACCGGAAGTCGAGTCCGAATCCGAGGAGCAGATCCTCGCCCGCGCCCGCGGTCAGGCGCGCCGCACCGCGATCCGCACCTGGAGCCTGCGCGCGGCGCTGGTGGTGCTGTGGTTGGGGTCGTGGGAGCTGACCGCGACGCTGTGGATCGACCCGTTCGTGTTCTCCAAGCCGTCGCTGATCTGGTCCCGGCTGGTCGAATGGTTCACGCAGGGCACGCAGTTCGGCTCGATCTGGTTGCAGATCTTCACCACCGTCGAGGAGGCGGTGCTGGGCTTCGTGATCGGCAGCGTGGCCGGGGTGGTGCTCGGCGTGCTGCTGGGCCGCAATCACTACTGGGCGCAGGTGCTGGCGCCGTTCATCAAGGCGCTCAACGCCGTTCCGCGCATCGTGCTGGCGGTGCTGTTCCTGGTCTGGTTCGGCATGGGCCTGCAGTCGAAGGTGGCCACGGTCATCGTGCTGGTCTTCTTCGCGGTGTTCTTCAACGCCTTCACCGGCGCCCGCGAGGTGGACGGCAATGTCATCGACAACGCCCGGATCCTGGGCGCGAGCCGATGGCAGGTGCTGTCGCAGATCGTGCTGCCCAGCGCGACCACCTGGATCCTGTCCAGCCTGCACACCGCGTTCGGCTTCGCGCTGATCGGCGCGGTGGTCGGCGAATACGCGGGCGCCAGCAAGGGTTTGGGGCTGCTGATCTCGAATGCGCAGGGCACCTTCGACTCCGCGGGCATCTACGCGGGCATGATCATCATCACGGTGGTGGCGCTGGTGGCCGAGTCGGCGATCGGCTTCGCCGAGGGGCGGCTGCTGAAATGGCGTCCCGCCCAGGGCACTTCGGCGCACGAGGTGTGAGCGGATGAGGTATCGCAAACATATCGCACTGGTCCTGCTGGCCGTCTGCGCGCTGCTGCTGGTGACCGGCTGCCGCGACACCCGGCGCATTCCGATGGCGAACGGCCGCCCGCAGATCACCATTATCGTCGGCGGCCTGGAGAAGGTGATCTATCTGCCCGCCATGCTGGCGCAGCGGCTGGGCAACTTCGCGCGCAACGACATCGACGTGACGCTGGTAGGCGACCAGTCCGGCGCGAGTGCCGAGCTGTCGCTGCTGACCGGGGACGTGCAGGCGGTGGTCGGGTTCTACGACCACACCATCGACCTGCAGGCCAAGGATCGGTGCCTGCGCACCGTGGTCCAATTGGCCGACGTGCCGGGCGAAGTGGAGCTGGTGTCGAAGTCGCAGGCCGAAACCATCTCCGGCCCCGCGGATTTCCGCGGCAGGAAGCTCGGCGTGACCTCGCTGGGGTCCTCGACCGACTTCCTCACCCAGGCGCTGGCCGGGCAGGCGGGGCTGGGCACCGCCGACTACGACCGGGTGAAAGCCGGTGCGGGACAACCGTTCATCGCCGCCATGAACCACGGCAGCATCCACGCCGGGATGACCACCGATCCGACGGTGGCGCAGATGACGAAGTCCGGTGCGGCGAAGATCCTGGTGGACATGCGCACCGAGGCGGGCACCCGGGCGGCGCTGGGCGGGCTGTATCCGGCGTCGTCGCTGTACGTGCGCTGCGACCTGGTGCAGGCGCACCCGGATATCGTGCAGAAGCTCGCCACCGCGTTCGTGCAGACGCTGCGGTGGATGAAAACCCATACGCCCGAGGAGATCGCGGCGAAGATGCCGCCGCAGTACGCCGCGGGCGGCAAGGATCTGTACGTGCAGTCGATCCGCGATTCGATCGGCATGTTCAACGGCGACGGTCTGATGAAACCCGAAGGGGCCCAGAACGTCCTGAACATCCTGGGCAGGTACTCCCGCAATGTGGCCCCGGTGCGCGACCGGATTCGGTTGGCGGACACCTACACCAACCGGTTCGTCCAGCAGGCGGCGGACCGGCAGTAAGGTAGGAGCCACATCCCGGAGACGGGCGATACGAGATACCCGGCCGCACACCACATGAGGGGGCGGCCGGGTGCTCCTCGTCAGGTCACCGCGCGGGCCATCCGCCGTACGGGATGGTCAGCAGTTCCAGGTAGTGGCCGTCGGGGTCGGGGAAGTACACGCCCCGGCCGCTGTCGTTCTGATTGATCTCGCCCGGTCGCTGCCTTTGCGGGTCCGCCCAGAAGGGCAGGCCCCGATCCTGGATCCGGGCGAAGGCCGCGTCGAATTCGTCCTCGGTGACCAGGAAGGCGTAGTGCTGCGGCGTGATCTCGGCGACCTCCGGTCCTACCGTGGCGAAGTCGAGGGTGACGTCGTTGGCGAGGACCACGGGGACGAACGGCCCCCACTGCTCCCCCGCCGTCAATCCCAGGATGTCGGCGAGGAATTCGGCGGACTTGCGGTTGTCGCGGCAGTGCACGATCGTGTGATTGAGCTGAACAGACAAGGATTTCCCCTTCTGATCGTGACGATCCCGACCCCGGACCGGTGCGAGTCGGCCTACGGGAGCATCGCCACCCTTCGAAACCTAACCCCGATCGGCCGTCGTTGACAAGCCCGCACCGCGAATGGCATGCCGCCGCACGGCATTTCGGCGGCCGGTGGATCAGCCCGGATCGCCGACCTGGCTGGGCCGCCGCTCCCCCAGTTCGCGCTGCAACCCGTCCAGGAGCACGCGCAACAGTCCCACCAGCTCGCGCTGCTGGTCCGCGTCCAGGCAGGACACCAGGTCGGCCTCGCGGCCCAGCACGCCGTCGACCAGCCGCTCCACCAGGGCGTGCCCGGCGGCGGTGAGCCCGACGTCGACCCTGCGCGAACCGTCCGCGCGCGTGACGCGGGTGACCAGGCCGTCGCGTTCGGCGCGGGCGACGCGCTGGGAGATCGCGCCCGCGGAAACCAGTGTGGCGTCGGCGAGTTCGCGCGTGCTCAGCCGATAGGGCGAGCCGCTGCGGCGCAGCACCGACAGCAGATCGAGCACGGCCGTATCGGCGCCCGCCCGCGCCAGGGTGCGCCGCCGGTCCTCACCGAGCAGCTTGGCGGCCTGCCACAGCCGGGTGACGATCCCGATCGAGTCGACCGGGGTGCCGGGACGCTCGGTGGCCCACGCCAGGGCGATGGCATCGATGGGATCGGCCGGGTCCAGCTCCATGCCCACTCCTTCCTTCAGCCCTGAATCCTATGCTATGTTTAGGTCTAAATGATCTAGTTCGACTCGGGAGGGTTACGACACATGACTCGCACCATCGTGGTGACCGGCGGTGGAACCGGCATCGGCAAGGCCGCCGCGCGGACGTTCGCGCAGGCCGGGGACGAGGTCGTCATCACCGGGCGGCGGGCGGAGGTACTCGCCGAAACGGCCGCCGAACTCGGCGGAAACGTTCGCACGGCCTGCTTCGACGTGACCGTGCCCGAGCAGGTGGAGGAGTTCGCCCGCACGCTGGGACCGATCGACGTGCTGGTGAACAATGCCGGGGGCAATACCGATTTCCAACGCGCGGCCGACGATTCGCTGGCGGGCCTGGCCGCGGGCTGGTACGCCAACTACGCCGCGAATGTCGTGTCCGCGGTCCTGGTCACCACCGCCTGCCTGGACAAGCTGCGCCCCGGCGGTTCGATCGTGACGATCGGCTCGATCGCCGCCGACAAGGGCATGAACTCCTACTGCGCCGCCAAGGCCGCCGTCCAGTCCTGGAACATCGGCCTCGCCGCCACCGTCGGCCCCCGCGGCCTCACCGCCAACATCGTCTCCCCCGGCTACATCGCCGAAACAGAATTCTTCGGCGACAACCTCCCCGACGACCGCCGCGCCGCCCTCATCGCCGCCACCTTCACCAACCGCCCCGGAACCCCCGACGACATCGCCGCCACCATCGCCTTCCTGGCCTCCCCCGGCGCCCGCCAGATCACCGGCCAGGTCCTCGCGGTAAACGGCGGCGAACACACCACCCGCTGAGCCGAAGCCCCAGCGCCGCAATGCTATTGGGACTGCGACGGCGCCCCACGCCGAGCGGCGAGTGCCCCGAGGTCGATCTTCAGCGGGAACGGGGCGGCGATGTCGACCACGCCGGTAGTCCGCGGGGTGATGCGGTATTCGCCGGACTCGTCCAGGGTGTAGATGGTCAGACCGACCGATTCGGTGTCCAGAATATCGATCACCCAATAGTGGGCTATGCCGTTCGCGGCGTATTCACCTGCTTTGATGGCGTAATCGCGGACCGCCGACTCACCCGAAGAGGCAATCTCGATTGCCAGGGCGATTTGTTCGCTTCGAATCCGGGTCTGCTGATCTACTTCGACGGGTCCCACGACAACATCAGGGACACGACGTGGCGAGCGACCGGAGAGTTCCGCTTCCAGCTCCGCGAATGCTTCCAGTCCCGGGGGAAGTTGATCGTCGAGCTGGACAAGCAAACGCTTGATGACACGGCTGTGCGGCGGCGCTGGGCGAGCGTTCACGAGCAGGAATCCATTCTCTATCTCGTAACGATGACTGGTGTCGACAGGCAGAACATCGAATTCTTGCACGGTGATCGGCTGCCCGTGCGGGATCGGCGCCATCTCGACCGTCATCGTTCGCCTCCTCGTCGGCACTGTCACGACTAAATTCGCGACATACGTCATGCGCGCACTCACCCAATATCATTGCACCTCCATCCCGATTCGGAAGGGCCCGCAGTTGCGCGCTGAGCCGGATCTGGCCTCACAGCGCTTGCCCCCTCGGTGTGAACACCGGGCAACAGCATTGCTATCAGCGGATACCGGCGCGTCACGGTCGGCTGATCGGCACGCAATACCGGGCTGGTGTCCTGGTGCCATGCGTATACCGACACCGTTTCGACAGAAGTCGGCCGCCGTCGCCGAGCCGACCATCTACGACTCGATCGGCGGCCACCCCGCCTTGGAGAGTGTGGTCGAGGACTTCTATGTGCGGGTTCTTGCCGACGAGCAGTTGGCCGGGTTCTTCACCGGGACCAATATGTCTCGGCTGAAGGGGCGGCAGGTGGAGTTCTTCGCTGCCGCCCTCGGTGGTCCAGAGCCGTATACGGGTGCGCCGATGAAGCAGGTGCATCAGGGGCGCGGGATCACCCTGGACCATTTCAATCTGGTGGCGGGGCATCTCACCGCCGCTCTGCTTGCCGCGGGGGTTCCGGCGGAGACCGTCACGCAGATCATTGCCGCCGTCGCGCCGCTGGCCGACGATATCGCCTCGGGCTCGGCCACCGCGTAGCGGGCTCGAACACGCTGTGCGGCACTGTCTCTCGGCCCGATGATCGATCAGTCCGGGAGGCGGACCACGCCGTCGAGGTAGCGGCGGCAGCGGCCGGTGAGCTGCACGCGGGTGCCGGACAGGGTGCAGTGCAGGCGGCCGCCGCGCGGCGAGAGCTGGCGGGCCGACAGGTGCGGGCGGCCCAGGTCGCGGGCCCAGAACGGGGTGAGCTGGGCGTGCGCGGATCCGGTGACCGGGTCCTCCGGAATGCCGACGCCGGGGGCGAACACGCGGGAGACGAAGTCGGCGGTGTCGCCGGGGGCGGTGACGATCACGCCGCGCGGCAGCTTCGGGAAGACCGCGAAATTCGGGCGCACCTCGCGCACCTCGGCCTCGGTGGCGAGCACGACCAGCTCGTCC
This sequence comes from Nocardia terpenica, assembly GCF_013186535.1. Classification (NCBI taxonomy): domain Bacteria; kingdom Bacillati; phylum Actinomycetota; class Actinomycetes; order Mycobacteriales; family Nocardiaceae; genus Nocardia; species Nocardia terpenica. The sequence goes on along the minus strand of NZ_JABMCZ010000001.1, from coordinate 1,835,484 downwards.
TGTCCGGTGAGGGCGCGCAGCGGGCGCACGCCGAGGGCGGCCATCAGCACGGGATCGGGCACCACATCGAGGGATTCGAGCGCGGGCAGGTCCAGGATCAGCTCGTCGTCGTCGGTGCGCTCGACGCTGAGCCAGCCGCTGCGGGTGTGGAAGTGCACGCGGTCCTCGCCGGGATGCATATCCTCGAGGATCTGCGCCGCCGCGGCCAGCGTCGCGTGCCCGCACATCGACACCTCCGCCGCCGGGGTGAACCAGCGTAGGTGAAACGCCGGACCGTCACCCGGCGGCGGCCCCGCCCCGGGTGGTAGCTCGGAGGTGTAGAAGGCGGTCTCGGCGAGGTTGTTCTCCTCGGCGACCTGCTGCATCACCTGATCGGGTAACCACTCCAACAGCGGCATCACCGCCGCGGGGTTGCCGGTGAACGGCGCATCGGCGAACGCATCGATCTGATGCAGCAGCACCTCCATACCGCCGAAGGTACTCGCGCCGCCAATCAAGGCACGACACAATGCCATTCCCGGGCGCGCCATAGCAGACGACCAACTGGTCTGTACGAAACCGCGCCGCCGTCAGTCCTTTTCACCCGGCGCGCTGGGGAACAACCCGCGTTTCTCGCCGGTCAGCGCCGCGCTCAGCCACCACGCCGCCTCGACCAGCGCGATGCCGATCAGTCCGCACACCACCGCCGCGCCGGTGAGCTCGAGGTTCGACGGATCGAGTTTGAAGAAGTGCTTGGTGAACGGCACCGTGAACAGGATCAGATACCCGGCCACCGAACCGCCGATCAGCACCAGCTTCCACCAGTTCCACGGCCGCGCCACGATCGCCAGCACCCACACCGCGATGATCAGCAGCGTGATCAACGCCGTGGTGCCCGCCTGCACCTTCTCCACCTCGCTCTGGTGCGCGCCCCGGTAGGCGAACAGGTAGGCGAGGAAGGTCATCACGCCGATCACCGCGCCCGAGGGGACCGCCAGCCGCAGCACGCGGGGCACGAATCCGGTTCGCGCCCTTTCGTTGTTGGGCGCCAGCGACAGGATGAACGCCGGGATGCCGATGGTGAACCAGGCCGCGATCGTCACGTGCCGCGGCAGGAACGGATACGGCAGCGGGTCGTAGTGGAACAGCTGCGAACCGATCCCGGCCGCGCCCACCAGGAAGGCCAGCAGCACCGAGTAGACGGTCTTGGTGAGGAACAGATTCGAGACCCGCTCGATATTGCCGATCACCCGGCGCCCCTCGCCCACCACATAGGGCAGGGTGGCGAACCTGTTGTCCAGCAACACGATCTGCGCCACCGCCCGGGTGGCGGGGCTGCCCGCGCCCATGGCCACGCCGATGTCGGCATCCTTGAGCGCCAGCACGTCGTTGACGCCGTCGCCGGTCATCGCGACCGTGTGCCCGCGCGACTGTAGCGCGCCGACCATGGCCCGCTTCTGATCCGGCCGCACCCGGCCGAAGGTGGTCTCGCGGTCGAGCACATCCGCCAATTCGCCCTCCGCGGAGGGCAATCGGCGCGCGTCCACGGCACGGTCGCCGCCGGGCAGCCCGAGCGAGGAGGCCACCGCGCCGACCGAGACGGCATTGTCGCCGGAGATCACCTTGATCGCCACGTTCTGCTCGGCGAAGTACTCCAGCGTCTCCCGCGCGTCCGGGCGCACCTTCTGCTCGAGCACCACCAGTGCCTGCGCGGTGACGATGCCGGGCGCGTCGGGGGCGTCCACGGGCCGGTCGCTGGACGCCAGCAGCAGCACCCGCAGGCCCTGCGCGCCGATCTCCTGGGCGGTCGCGGCGATCGGAGAGTCGGCGTCCAGCAGCACATCCGGCGCGCCGAGCAGCCAATTGCCGTGCTCGCCGTAGGAGAATCCGCTCCACTTCTTGGCCGAGGAGAACGGCGCGACCGCGGACTGCGCCCAGCCCGGCCCGTCCGGAAGCGCCTCCCCGATGGCGGCCACGCTGGCGTTGGGCCGCGGGTCGTCGGAGGCCATGGCCGCCAACACCTCTCGCAGCGCCCGTTCCGGCATATCGCCCACCACACGCAATTCCGACAGCCGCATGCCGTTCTCGGTGAGGGTGCCGGTCTTGTCGGCGCACACCACGTCGACGCGGGCCAGGCCCTCGATCGCGGGCAGCTCCTGCACCAGGCACTTGCGCCTGCCCAACCGCACCACGCCGACCGCGAACGCGATGGAGGTCATCAGCACCAGACCCTCGGGCACCATCGGCACCAGCGCGGCCACCATGCCGTTGAGCGCGGCCCGCCAGGACTGATGACTGGAGAACAGCTGGTTGTAGATGGTGACCAGCCCGGCCGGGATCAGCAGATAGGTAATGACCTTCAGGATGGTGTCGATGCCGTTGCGCAGTTCGGAGTTCACCAGGGTGAACTTGCTGGCCTCGGCGGCCAGCTCGGCGGCGTAGGCGTCGCGGCCGACCTTGGTGGCGCGGTAGGCGCCCGAGCCGGACACCACGAAGCTGCCCGACATGACCTGGGCGCCGGTCGCCTTGTCGATCGGGTCGGCCTCGCCGGTGAGTAGCGACTCGTCCACCTCGAGCAGCTCGGACTCCTCGACGACGCCGTCGACCACGATCTGGTCGCCGGGGCCGAGCTCGATCAGGTCGTCGAGCACGACGTCGCGGGGCGCCACCTCCAGCGCGCGGCCCTCGCGGCGCACCACCGGTTTGGCCTGGCCGACGATGGCGAGCTTGTCCAGGGTCTGTTTGGCCCGCAGCTCCTGCACGATGCCGACCACGCTGTTGGCGACGATGAGCAGGCCGAACATCCCGTCGATGATCGATCCGGTCGCCAGCACCAGCACGAACAGCACACCGAGGATGGCATTGATCCGGGTGAAGACGTTGGCCCGGACGATATCGGCGACCGAGCGGCTCGCCCGATCCGGCATATCGTTGGCCTGCCCGTCGCGGACACGTTGCTGGACCTCGGCCGCGGTGAGGCCGGGAGCCCGCGCGGCCTGCTCGGTGGTCGACATGATGACCAGACTAGAGCGTGCGACAGGGTGCCATCGGCAAGCCGAGGCCCACCCCGACCACCCCGACGCCCACCGTTTGCCCGAAACCGCAGATCAGCCCCCCAATTCGGCGATTCATTCCTTTTGTCGGAATTCTCCTAGGCGCTCCCGGGCGCTCCCCATATGTTCCCGGCATGCTTTTGGCCGGGATCCCCTCAGTGAGCCAGAATCCGCTGCGTCACCGCCAGCAAATCTTCCGTCCGAAACCCCGGATACCCGTGCAGGATCTGCGTCCACTGCTCCGGAATCGCCGAATACCCCCAGCGCGCCCCGAGCAGCCCGCCCGCGATGGCCGCGGTGGTGTCGGTGTCGCCACCCGCCCGCACGGCCGCCTCCAGCGCGGCGGGCAGCGAATCGGTGTGGGTGATGGCCCACCAGGCGGTCTGCAGCGCGTGCACCACCCAGCCGTTCTTCGGAAAGTCGTGCGGCGCACCGGATTCGGCCTGGTCCAGCAGGGGCTCCCAGAACTCCCGGTCGACCGCGGGCAGGGAACCGCGCACGCCGTCGTAGGTGCCATACAGCACGGCGTGCCGGATGGCCAGCGACCACAGCACACACGCTTCCCCCGCCCGCGGGTCGCTGTGGGTCAGATCGCTCACCGCGCGGGCCGCGATCGCGCAGCGCTCGGCGTCGCGCAGGTAGGCCAGGGCGACGGGCGCGGTGCGCATGAGCGAGCCGTTACCGCCGGTGAGCCCGTCCAGCGCGAACGCCCGCCGACGCATCAGGTCGGCGTTGGCGCTGCGCTCCCGCAGCACCCGGCTGGTCTGCATGCCGACGTCCTTGGGCCGCGAATCCCACCACTGCACGAAGCGCGCCGCCACCGCGTCCAGGCCGCCGGTCTTGTGCAGGTTCCCGGCGTCCGCGGCGGCCAGCGCGACGGCGACCGCCATCGAGGTATCGTCGGTCCACTCCCCCACCTCCCAGAAGAACGATCCGCCGCCCTTCATGTAGATCTCGGTATCCGGTGTGGGATGGGTGAATTCGTAGGCGGCGCCGAGCGCGTCGCCCGCCGCCGTACCGGGTAACACCCCGGCCGCTCGATCCCGTTGCTGTGCAGTCAGTTCCACCGGCACCCCTGGGCCCTCCCGTCGATCGCTGTGCGCGCAACGAATCTCTCACATCCGCCCGGCCCGCCGCACATCGCCGGGTCAGCGATCCGGCACGGGCCCGTCGTCCGGCCCGGGCGCGGCCACGCCGACCTGCTCGGGAAGCAGCGGTGTCACGGCGAAGGCGCCGTCCGGAGCGTCGGCGGGGAGCGCCTGCACGGCGCGGATGCCGGTGTGGGCGGCCAGCTCTCGCAGCTCGCCGAGGCGGCCGCGCACGACGAGGGCGGCGACGCAGGCGCATCCGGCATGCAGGCGGGCGGCGGCGACCGCGGCGACCCGGCCGCTGCGCTCGTCGGCGGAATCGGGTTGCGCGAGCGCGCTCGCCGCCCACCGCGCCGACGCGACCGCCACCGCGTCGCCCGCCGGAACCGCAATCGCGATCACCGGGGTGAACACCCGGTCGATCGGCACGTGATAGAGCACCTGCGAGATCCGCAGTCCCCCGGCGTATTCCGCAATCGCGCCCGGGACGGCACCGGCCACGAACGACACCAGCGCCCAGTGCTCGCCGGTATCGCTGCCGCGCAGGGACTCCCGCGCCCGGGCCAGGTAATCCGCCACCGGCTCACCGGAGTCCGGGCCGAGCCGATCGGTCGAGATCACCGCGGCGCGCGGCGGGTAGGCCCAGCCGAGCGCCACGATCACGATCGCGAGAACGACTGCGGCGGCGGCGAACACCGCCGCCCGCGGCCGCTCACGCATGACGCAGGACGTCCAGCGCATGCTCCAGGTCGGCCGGGTAGTCGCTGGTGATCTCGACCCAGCGACCGTCGGCGGGATGGGCGAAGCCCAGCGAACGAGCATGCAGCCATTGGCGTTCCAGGCCCAGGCGCGCGGCCAACCGCGGGTCGGCGCCGTAGGTGAGGTCGCCGCAGCAGGGGTGCCGGATCGCGGAGAAGTGCACCCGAATCTGGTGGGTGCGGCCGGTTTCCAGGTGGATGTCGAGCAGGCTGGCCGCCTGGAACGCCTCCACGGTGTCGTAGTGGGTGACGCTGGGCCGCCCGTCCGCGGTGACCGCGAACTTCCAGTCGTTGCCGCGGGCCCGGCCGATCGGCGCGTCGATGGTGCCGCTGGACGGATCCGGATGCCCCTGCACCAGTGCGTGATAGCGCTTGTCGACGGTGCGCTGCTTGAACGCCCGCTTCAGCACGGTGTACGCGTGCTCGGACTGCGCGACCACCATCACCCCGGAGGTGCCGACGTCGAGCCGGTGCACGATGCCCTGCCGCTCGTGCGCGCCCGAGGTGGAGATGCGGTAGCCCATCGCGGCCAGCCCGCCCACCACCGTGGGGCCGGACCAGCCGACACCGGTATGCGCGGCCACCCCGACCGGTTTGTCCACCGCCACGATGTCGTCGTCGGCGTAGAGGATCTTCATGCCCTCCACCGGCGTCGCCTCGACGGTCAGCTCGCGCCGGGGCTCCGGGAATTCGACCTCCAGCCAGGCACCCGCCGACAGCCGGTCGGACTTACCGGCCGCCGCGCCGTCGATCTGGACCGCGCCCTCCTCGGCCATGGTGGCGACCGCGGTGCGCGACAACCCGAGCAGCCGGGACAGCCCGGCGTCGACGCGCATGCCGTCGAGGCCGTCCGGAACCGGCATGGACCGTGTCTCCCTCATGCGCCCTGCTCCTGCTCGCCGCGGTTACGGGTGCCGTCGGGCTCGAAACCGAACACGGTCAGCGCCACCAGCAGGATGGCGCCGCACACGATCGAGGAGTCGGCCATATTGAATACCGGCCACCACTTGGTCACCGAGATGAAGTCGACCACATGCCCCTGCAGCGGGCCCGGCGACCGGAACAGCCGATCCGTCAGATTGCCGAGCGCGCCGCCCAGCACCAGGCCCAGGCCGACGGCCCAGCCCACGCTCCGCAGCGACCGGCCGATGCGCAGCACCCCGATCACCACGCCCGCCGCGATCAGCGTCAGCAGCCAGGTCATGCCGGTGGCCATATTGAACGCGGCGCCCGGGTTGCGGATCAGCGTGAGCCGCACCACGTCATCGATGATCGAAATCGATTCATGGGGCTTCATATTCGCCACCACCAGGGCCTTCGTGCCCAGGTCCAGGGCGAAGGCGACGGCGGCGACCAGCAGCAACGCGGGCAGCCGGCGCGGCCGGGCGGGAACCGATTCGGGGCTCGCCGCGGGCGTATCGCCGGGTGACGGGTCGTGATCGTCGGTGTGCTGCTCGCGGGGCCGCTCGGTACTCACAGCAGACATCATCCCCTATGCCGATTGCGGCCCTGTCGCTCGGCGGCCACAGCGGGAGGTCGGCCCGGTCGCGTCCCAGCTGTTTTTCAGGATCCGGTCGTAACCTGTTCGGCGTGACGGTGTTGTCTTCCCACTCCCGCTCGGCGAACACCGCCGGAGCACGCGGCGCGGGCCTCCGTTCCACCCGATCGGGCGTGTTGCTGATGGTTCTCGCGGTCGCGTTCTCGGCGCTCGGCGTCGGGTGCAGCGACCGCGCCGAGTCCACCGGCGACGCCGAGGTCGAACCCTCCGGTCTGGGTAAGGAAGTCACCATGCCGATCGCGGAGGCGACGACATCGCTCGTGCAGCCCGGCGACGAGCCGCGCTCGCCGCTGCGCCCGGCCCTGCGCGAGGGCGGCGCGCAGCAGGTCACGCTGAGTGTGGACCACCACGTCGAACAGCAGATCAACAATCAGGCGGTGCGCGACTTCTCGCCCCCGGCGGTGTCGATCCCGCTCACCGCGAAAACCGACCGGGCCAATGTCGATCTGACCCTCGGCCCGGCCACCTCCTCCGATCCGGGGCTCGCCGAGGAGTTGCTGAAGGCCGACGGCTCGCACGCGGGCTTCGAGATCACCGATCGCGGCGTCATCACCGCGCTGCGGATGCAGCCGAAACCGGCCACGCCCGACGGGGCCTGGGCCGCGCTGGAGAAGGCGTTCTATCAGGCCATCTATCAGTCGATCGCGTTTCCGGCCGACGCGCTCGGCGAGGGCGCGGTATGGACGGTGCGCCAGCAGGTCTCCGACGACGTGCCGCTCGACCAGGTGACCACCGCCACGCTGACCAACCGCGACGGCAACCTGCTCACCATCGATCTGAACGTCACCCAGACGCCGAAGTCGAAGGTCTGGAAGATGCCCAGCAATGCGGACGCGCTGGACATCGTCGACTACGTCATGCACGGCGCCGGCACCATTACCGTGGATCTCGGCCTGCCGCTGCCGGTTTCGGGGACGGTCACCATCGGCGGCCACAAGTCGTATCGGGACCCGCACAGCGGGGTGCTGCTACGCCAGAGCCAGCGCACGCGGGTGCAATGGGGCGAGTGAGGCGCGCCGGTTGGCTGCTGCTCGGCGTCGCCGTGGGCGCGTCGGGATGCGGCTCCCCGCACAGTGATTCGCTGCCGGGCCTGGGGCCCACCGTGGCGCCGCCGCGGGTGTCCGCGCCCGCGGTGACCGATTCCGCGCACCTGCGGTCGATGCTGCTGACCTCGGCGGAGCTGCCGCCGGGCTTCACCCGGCTCGACGACGGCTCGCCGGGCAACGGCCCCACCCCGCCCGACCGTTCCCGTACCACCCCGGCGGCCTGCGCGAAAGTCCTTGCCCCGGTGGGTGATCAGTTCGCGGGCGCGAGCGCCCGTGGCGCGGTGCACTATTCGGACCCGAACTTCGCGAGCATCGACATCGATGCCGCGAGCTATCCGAACGGTGGTGCGGCACCGGCATTCTCGGCGATCCAGGCGCTGCTGGGGCAGTGCGGCGCCTACTCCGGCACCGATGCCGACGGCACCGCGGTCGACTACCGGCTCGGCGGGCTGGATCAGCCGAAGGCGGCCGACGCCTCGGTCTCGTTCCAGGTGCGCACCACCAGCGACGGCATGTCGCTGTATTCGGCGGCGACGGTGGCGGTGGTCGGCGGCACCGTGGTGCAGATCGCCGAAACCGCGCCGCAGCCCATCGATCCGACCGCGCTCCGCGATCTGACCGGCAAACAGGTGCGCCGCTTGCAGGGCGTCGCCGGTCCCTGAGCTCCGGCCCGAAAAATAGGATGCGCGCCGCGGCGACGAGTTGTTACCGTCGTCGGCATGTGGATCGAACTGTTCTCCTGATCGCGCGCTCGCGCCCGCCCCGTGCCCACGGCCGGAGGCGATGAATCCCCGCCGCTACGCGGCATTTCCGACCCGGCCGGCCATCGCCCGGTGCGTCGGCCCACATTCTCAGGAGGGCATATGCCTGCACGTTTCGTTCCCCAACCCCAGCCCGGCACCGCCGATTCCGCCACCCCGCCGTCCCGCCGCGAACGCCGCGGCGCGAAGTCGGCCGTCCAGCAGCAACCGTTCGGCGGGAAGGTGAACAACAACGGCCGGGCAATGATTCCGGCGCGTAAGCACAACAACTATCGCCGAGGCTGACGGCGAGATCCCGGCCAAAAGCATGCCGGGATCAAGAGGCACTGCCAGGCCCGAGGGCCGCACCGGACATCCGGTGCGGCCCTTCGCCATTCAGTGGGGCGGCCCCGTCATTCCCCGAGGTCCGACCCCGTCATTCCGTGGGGCAGACTTCGTGATTCCGGCGTGCTTTTGGCCGGAATCTACTACCAGGCCGTATTGATATGCCCCGGGCTCCACAGGCCGCCGTGGGTGTCCTTGGTGACGGCCGGGGTGGCGGGGACGGCTCGAGGGTCGATGGGGATGAGCTGTTGGAGTTCGCCCCAGTCCTGGCGCCAGTCGTCCTTCAGGTAGGTGGCCAGGGTGTGGGAGCGCAGGAGCTGCTGGCTCCAGCCGAGGGGGCCGCCGCCGTCGTGGCTCTCCCACAGGTTGGTGTCGTGGGCGCCGGTGCGGTCGGGCAGGATGCGCCAGCCCGGGATCTGGGCGATGCCGTCCTTGTGGTCGAACGGCCGCTGGCACGGGAACTGCAGGCCCACCGCCCAATCCAGCAGCACCGGGCCGTGCGAGCCGACCACGTCCTGCAGGGTGCGGGTCTGCGGCACCCGGGGCGGGGTGAGCGCGATCCACTGGTTCGGGTCGAGGCTGCGCGTACTGGCCACGATGCGAACCACATTCGCCTGCGCCGGAATCTGGGTGAACGGCACCCGCAGGTTGCGCCACGACGGCGCGGGCCCGATATCCATCGGGGTGACCCGGCCCAGCGGATGCGCGGTGGTCGCGGAATCGGCGGTACCGTACTCGATTTCGACGGACTGGCCCGGGGTCGCCACGCCGTCCTTGTCCACCGAGCGGATCCGCCCGGCCGCGGTGATCGAGACGATGCCGCTGCGGTCGCCGTCGGCGGGCAGCCGGTACCAGCCGGTGGTCAGCTCGCCGGGAGCCTGGCCGGAGGTGCCGAGTTCGGGCGTGGTCGCCGAGTCCAGGCCGAACGGCAGTGGGGCGCCGCCGGTCTGGGTGCCGCTGTCCCCACCGGCCTTGTTGTTGAACGCGCTGGAGATACTGCTGCCGTTGCTCGGCTCGCCGTCCGGGGTCAGATCGCCGACGCCGTTGGGCACGAAGTTCTTCGACTCCCCGGCGAAGGCGGTGAACGGGTCGCCGGTCAGCGGATGCAGCAGCGAGGCATTGGGATCGGTCTCCACCAGCACGTCCTCGGCCAGCCCGCACGGCTTGCCGAAGACCGCGTCGACATTCGCGCGGGCCAGCGAATAGGCCGGATACTGGCTGACCGCGCCCTTCGCGAACGAGCCCAGCTCGAACAGCACGACCAGCGCCGCCGCCACCGTCAGCGGCGGAATCTTGGCCAGCCGCCAGGCGCGCGGCGAGATCCGGTGCGGCGTACCGGGTTCCGGCGCCCGCACGTGCCACCACCCGGCCAGCAGCAGGCACAGCACGGCCGCGGCGAAGAACAGCTGGTACAGGCCGAAGCCGTGGAACGACGGCGCCTTGTCCCGCCACGGAATTCCGTAACTGGAGACGTACCACCACTCGTTCACGCTGGTGAAGATCTGCGCAAGGGCCAGCGCGATCACCGCCGCGAACAGCGCCCGGTTGCGCGGCGAACGCATCACCCGCGGGCCGACGGCCACGGCGGTCAGCACGGCGACCGCACCCGCGAGCCCGGCGTACACGCCGTTGTGGTGGGTGAACTTGGTCGGGGTCAGCGCCATCAGCAGCATGGACGCGAAGGTGATGCCGAGCAGCCGCCGCGCCGGGCCGCCCGCGACGAACGGAATGCGACCGCCCCTGCGCAGCAACACGAATGCGCACGCCAGCAGCCCCAGCCACAGCGCGACCATGCCGAACCGGCGGCCGATCGAGCCGTCGGCGGTGGGCATGAACAGCCACTGATAGCTCAGATACTCGTTGTACCAGGGGTCGGAGGGGCCGACGATCTTGTGCACGCGGCTCATCTCGAACATCGCCGACAGCGGCTGGACGGCGAAAGCGTAGGCCAGCACCAGGAATCCGGCCGCGACCAACGGGGCGACCAGCGGGCCGAATCCGCCGATCCAGGCGCGCAACGAGATCTTCTCGCCGGAGTTCGCGGTGCCGATCAGATCGCGGGCGCGCTCGGTGCCGAATCGCACCGCCGATCGCAGCCCGGCCAGCAGCGGTGCCACACAGATCAGCCCCGACGGGGCGGCCGTGAAACTGAAGGCGGCGATCAGGATCGCGATCGCATACGGCAGCAGCCGGTGCGTGGCGATCGAGCGCTCGACGAAACACCAGGTGAGCAGCACGCACACCGCCACCACCGGCTCCGGTCGCAGCCCATTGTTATAGGGCAGCCACACCGCCAGGAAGCCGAGCGCGCCGGTCCATACCGCCACCCGATCGTGCCGCACCGCCACGCCGAGCCGCGGAATCACCTCGCGGCTCAGCGCCAGCCAGGTGACGATGGCGGCCAGCAGCGTGGGCAGCCGCATCCACGGGCTGGCGGTGCTGATCTCGGACAGGTGCGCGATCACGTCGTACGGCGGTGTGCCGACCGGATTTTCGGGCACGCCGAAGAAACGGAAGTAGTTGGCCATATAGCCGGAGACCAGCGACGTGCGGGCCATGCCGAACTGATAGCCGTCGTCGGAGGTGGTGGAGCCGATGAAATGCCAGACCACGAGCGCGCCGAGCACGGCGGCGTCCACCCATCGGAAGGTCCGCCAGCGCTGCGGAATCCAGCGCCATGCCCGGCGGCCGTCGAACAGGTCCAGCCGGTACAGCGCCACCAGGGCGATCGCGGTGAACACCATGGCCAGCACCATCGCGGCGCGTTTGAGCACCGTCGGCGTCACCGAGAAGCGGCTGTCGACCTGGGCGGTCACCTTCGCGCCGTCGGCGCTGCTCAGGTCGCTGAACACGCCCACCAGCTGCGGGCGGTAATCGCCCTGCAGCACAACCGGTTTCGCGCCCGATCCGGCGAGTTCGGCGGTGACCGAGGATATGTCGGCGTGCACGGTCAGGGTGTCGTCGGCGAGGCCGTCGATCGGCACGTCGAACAGGGCCTGATTGCGCAGGATCACCTCGAGCCGCGCGGGTTTGTCCCCGGCGGCCGCGCGCACCCGCGCGACGAAACCGTAGCGCTCCAGGTCCGGCGCGCCCGTCGGCATCGAGGAGACGAGCACGCCCCCGTGCGAAGCCAGTTGCGCCGCAGCGCGTCCCGGGACGGAGACGTCGAAGGTCAAGGGCGCGTAGGAGACCAGCGGCGCGGTGATGGAGCGCGTCGAATCCTGCTGCGGCCACGACAGTGTGGTGTGGTCCGCCCGCACCGGCAGCAGCGGCACGGCGAGGGCGAACAGCGCACCCAGCAGTCCCGCGACGAAGGCCACCGGCTTGGCCCAGTTCCCGCTCCGAGCTGTCGCGGTCCCAACCCGTCTGCCCGCCGCGGGCGCCTCGCCTGCCCTCACCATCGTGTCCGTCACGGAGGCAGATGCTAGCTTGACGCTCCGGTAACCGGCCAAGTCGTCCAAGCTTTCTCAGCCTACGTTTAGTTTGCACATGAGGGTTCCCGGCAAAAAGCCGGAAATCCGTATGGCCCCGGCGCGCTTTTGGCCGGGGCCACCCGTCGGACTAGCTGCAGGCCGGGGACTGCTGGCCGAGGTTTTGCAGGCCCGCGCAGGCCCAGCTCTTCTGGAGCTTCCACTTGCCGTCCTGGGCGATGAACGGGACGTCGGCCTCGGTGGGCTGGGCGCCGTTGACCGAGAAGTTGACCTTGGCGGTGAGCTGGTCGCCCAGGGAGGTGACGTTGGTCACCTGGATCTTGACGTTGTTCTGCTGGTACGCGGTGACCAGCTTCTTGATCATGTCGGGGTCCTTCTGCAGCGCCTGCTGGCCGTCCTCCAGGTACTGCACCTTCTGATCGTCGGGGGTGTTCGGGTCGAGCGTCTGCGCCAGGAGCTGGTTCAGATCAGCGACCGACGGGACCGGCGGCACGTCGGACTGCGTGGTGGCCGGGGCACTGGTCGTGGTCTTCGGCTTGCTGGAGCTCCCGGAGTTCTTGTCGCCGCTGCCACACGCCGACATGCCGAGCGCGGCGACGACGGCCAGGCTGGCGACTGCGATGCGTCCGGTCATCTGAAGCTTCAATGCTCGTCCTTTGCGTTCGAATTGGGTCCGATACGAGTGGCCTCACGCTACCCGTCGAAATTCAACGAAGACTAAGGAGCGGATCGGCCGGGGAAAGATCGACATCGTCGGCTGCGAACGTATACGCCGGACCCGGCCCTGTCGAGCGTGTCTCGAAGCGAATTGTTACGCGTCCGTGCCCACTGCCCTGCACCCAGCCGTGTCCGTGCTCACGATGGGCGACGTCGCGGCCCGGATACCAGAAGGCGGTGGTGTAGGAGCGCGTCGCGGGTGGTATGGCGGGGGTCCCGGCCAAAAGCGTGCCGGGACCAGAGTTGGTGGTGGCGCCGGGACCAGAGTTGGGGGCGTCGGCCGCGAGCGCCAATGTGGGCTCGGGCGAGACGAATTCGTCGAGTTCGGCGGCGGCGCGGGCGCGGCGCGGCTCCAGCGTCTGGTCCAATTCGGGAAACAGCGACTCCTGCCGGATCGCGGACAGGCCGCCGAAACCCACGCCCACCAGGCGAATCGGGCCGAGCTCGCCCGGGTCGATGGCCGAGCGCACTGCGGCGGCGGTCAGCGTGGTCAGGTCCTCGGTGGCGTAGGGCAGGGTGAAGGAGCGGGTGACGATGCCCATGTCGGCCTTCTTCAGCTTCAGCACCACCGTGCGGGCGGCGCGGCCGTCCTCGGTCAGGCGGCGGTAGGCGGCCGCGGCCATCTTCTCGATCGCCGCGCGCAGCTGGGCGAGGGTGAGAATGTCGCTCTCGTAGGTGGTTTCGGCGCTGATCTGCTTGGCCTCGGTGCGCTCGGCGACCGGGCGGTCGTCGATGCCGCGGGCCAGCCGGTGCAGGGCCGCCCCGACCGCGCCGCCCAGCAGCGACATCGCCTCCTGTTCCGGGAGGGCCGCGAACGCGCCGACCGTCTCGATACCCACCGAGCGCAACCGGTTCTCGGCCACCGGGCCGATGCCCCACAGCTTGCGCACCGGCAGCCCGCCCAGCAGCGCCTGCTGCTCGGCGGGCGAGATCACCCGCACCCCATCGGGTTTGGCCATGCCGGAGGCGATCTTGGCCAGCTGCTTACCGGTGCCCGCGCCGACCGACGCGACCAGGCCGGTCCGATCGCGCACCAGGGCGCGCAACTGCTCGCAGAATTCCAGCACCTCGCGCACGCTGGCGCCGACCAGCTCGGCGGGCTCGGCGAACGCCTCGTCGAACGACAGCGTCTCCAGCACCGGAATGCGCGAGCGCAGCGCGTCGAACACCTGCCCGCTCACCTCGCCGTAGATCACGCCGCGCGGCGGCACCACCACCGCGGTGACCCCCACCAGCCGCCGCGCCATATGCATCGGCATGGCCGAGCGGGCCCCGAACACCCGCGCCTCGTAACTGGCGCCCGCCACCACGCCCCGGCCCCCGGTGCCCCCGACCAGCACCGGGCGGCCGCGCAGCGTGGGCCGGGTGAGCTGCTCGCAGGACGCGAAGAAGGCATCCATATCGATGTGCAGCACCCAGCGCCGGGCGGTGACCTCGAGATCCGCTCGCCCGATTCCCGGACTCGCCGCTCCGGCTGCGGAATTGCTGTCGGATTCCTGGGGATCCGAGCCCGGCGCCCCCTCCCCCGCCGCCGTCTGCCCGACCCCTGCGGACACGCTCCGACCAGGTAAAAGCCTGGCCTTAGCCGGGTCGGGGGAGATCGTCACAACGCGAAATCTACGCTCGGCTACCGACATATCCGACCGCCGCCGTATGTGATGATCGGACCATGACTATCCGCAAGGCCGTGATCCCCGCCGCCGGCATCGGTTCTCGCCTGCTGCCGCTGACCAAGGCCATCCCCAAGGAGATGCTGCCGGTCGGCGACAAACCGGTCATCGAGCACACGGTGCGCGAGCTGGTGGCCTCGGGTATCACCGACATCACCATCGTGGTGAGCGCCGGAAAGTCGCTGATCCAGGACCATTTCCGGCCGAATCCGGCACTGGTGGCGCAGCTGCGCTCCGACGGCAAGACCGCCTACGCCGACGCCGTGGAGGAGGTCGGCGAGCTCGGCCGCCTCGGCCACATCACCTATCTGGATCAGCACGGTCCGTACGGTAACGGCACGCCGGTGCTCAACGCCGCCCGCAACCTGGGCGACGAGCCGATGCTGGTGCTGTGGCCCGACGACGTGTTCGTCGCCGAGGTGCCGCGCGCCCAGCAGCTCATCGACGCCTACACCAGGACCGAGGCCCCGGTGCTGGCGCTGATGCCGATGGATATCGCCGACTCGCAGCGCTACGGCGTGCCGGTGGTCGAGCAGGAACACGAGTCGGGCCTGCTGCGCATCAGCGGGCTGCGGGAGAAGCCCAAGCCCGAGGACGCGCCCTCGGCGTACGCCGCGATCGGCGGGTACGTGGTCACCCCGGGCATCGTCGACGAGCTGCACCGGCAGGTGCAGCAGTGGTACACCCACCGCACCGGCGAGGTGTACCTGACCGACGCCATCAATGCCTTCGCCGCCTCGAATCCGGTGTA